>JBAGRP010000001.1:6646153-6977692 GCA_036924855.1 Nitrobacteraceae bacterium AZCC 2146 | reverse complement strand
GCCAACCATCTGGTCGCCATTCACAATGTCGCGACCGCGGAAGCCATGGTGCTGGCGCAGCGCGCTGGGCTCGATTTGCAGCAGGTGGTTGAACTGGTCGGCCCGGGCGCCGGCGGCTCGCGGATGTTTCAGATGCGTGCACCGATGATGGTCTCGGGGGTTTACGAGCCGGCGACGATGCGGATTTCGACGTGGAAGAAGGACATGTCCATCATCGGCGCCTTTGCCGAGGAGTTGAACTGCCCGACGCCGCTGTTCACCCTGACGCAGCCGATTTACACCGAAGCGATGCAGTTGGGGCTTGGCGACAAGGACACCGCGGCGGTCTTCTTGGTGCTCGACAAGCAAGCGCCTGCCAAATAGCGAACCAGACCTGCCGTTTCAGGAGCAGATTTGCGGTGCGACCCGCTCTCGAAACAGTTCGGTCGATCGCTCGGCTTCAGACTTCAACACGCTTGCAAACAGCGCCGCTGCGGGTGTCATCAGCTTGCGCGACGGTTCGATCAGGATGAAATCGGAATAAAGTGGTGGATCGGCCAGCGGCCGGATCTCGAAGCGATCGCGATCGATGTCCGATGCCATCATGACAAAGGGCAGCACGGCGACCCAGTCCGTCGCCGCGACGAACTCCAGCGTCCCCATCATCGCATCCATTTCCAGCCGGCGGGCAACATTGACGCCGTTGGCGGTGAAATAGGTCTCGATGTTGCGGCGCCGCGTATTTTGTTTGCCCGGGAGCACCACTTTCAACGGCCCGAGGCTGGACAGGCTGACCGGCTTCAGGTGTTGACCGCTGTCGCGTTTTGCGGTCACCAGCATTTCGCGATCGCGCAGCAACAATTGACTGGACAGCCCGACCGCGCCCTCGAAGGCGGGAACGACGGCCAGATCGAGTTCGCCCTTCAGCAGCAGATCCGTGAGAACGCCTGAATAGGCTTCGATGATGCTGATCTCCGATCCTGGCGTCGTCTGCAGAAATTTTTCCAGGGTCGGCGCCAGGATCGAACGGGCGATCAGCGGCATCAGCCGATCCGCGCGACGCCGCCGTTCTGGCGAACAGCGATCTCCTGGTGCGCTGCATCAAGGCGCTTCAGGATATCGACGCAATCCAGATAGTATTGCTTTCCTGCCAGCGTCGCCTCGATTGCCCGCCCGTTGCGGCCGAACAGCAAGGTGCCGAGTTCCTCTTCCAGCGTCTTGACGTGCTGTGAAATTCCCGACTGCGTGGCCCCTTCCCGCTCGCCGGCGGCGGTGAAGGAACCCTCTTCAAACACCGCCACAAACGACTTCAATTGCCGGAGAGAAACCATATCCATCAACTACCTTGATGCGAGACAGTAGAAATAATCATTTTTTATACTGGAATTCAATCTCTAGCCTCCGCCCGACAAAAGATTGGGAGGCGCTCCATGCAGCTTGGCTTCTTCACGATGCCGATTCATCCGCTTGATAAGGATTGGCGGCAAACTCTGGGGGAAGACCGCGAGGCGTTCCTGCTGGCCGATGAACTCGGCTTCACGGAAGCCTATGTCGGCGAACATGCCACCGACAGAGCCGAGAACATCACGTCATGTGTCGCCTTCATCGCATGGCTGGCGGCGGCGACGAAACAGATCCGGCTCGGTACCGGCACCGTGAACATGCCCAACAGCCATCCTGCCTCGGTCGCCGCGACCCTCGCCATGCTGGATCACATGCTCGACGGGCGCTTTATCTTCGGCATCAGCCCGGGCGGCTTGCTGTCCGACGCCGAAGTGTTCGGAAATCTCGATGCCAACCGCAACGAGATGTTCCTTGAGGCCATCAATCAGATCCTCGCGATCTGGACATCCGAGCCACCTTACAATCTGCAAGGCAAATACTGGACGGTCTCGACCCAGAAGACCTTGGTCAAGGAAATCGGACAGGGGTACATCCCGCGCCCGCTGCAGCGCCCGCATCCGCCGATCGTCGTCACCGCCGTCGCACCTTTTTCCAAGGGAGTCATGGAAGCAGCGATACGCGGATGGGACCCGATCTCGGCGAATTTCCTGATGCCTGCCTGGGTCAAAAGCCACTGGCCCAAATATGTCGAGGGCTGCGAGCGCGGCGAGCGTGCCGCTGACCCCGCCAACTGGCGCGTCGCGAAAAGTGTGTTTGTTGCCGAAAACGCCGCGAAGGCGAAGGCTTATGCGACTGATCCCGATGGTCCCTACGTCTATTATTACCGGTCCTTGTTCACTAAGCTGAAGAAAAACGGTCGCATCGAATTGTTCAAGACGTATCGCGACCAGCCCGACGACGAAGTGACGCTCGACATGGTGGTGGACAAGCTCGTCATTTACGGCACGCCGGACGACGTCGCCGATCAGATTCTCGCATTCCAGCAGGAGGTCGGCGATTTCGGAACGCTGCTATATGCCGGCAAGGATTGGAAGGACCGGGACCTCGGACGGCGATCCATGATTCTGATGGCGGAGAAAGTCATGCCGCTCGTCAATGCGTCGGTACCGACGCGTGTCAAGGCTGCGGTCTAGGAATTGCAGCTCTTCGCCCCTGTTACCACTAACCCGCCAGAACGGAGAGCCGGATGGCACTGAGTGATCGCATTCCCTATCAGGCACTCATTGATCGCCCGAAGCTTCGATTGCCAGGCGGCAAGAAGCTGGCGGTCTGGGTGATCCTCAACGTGGAAGACTGGCGGATCGAAAATGCGATGCCGCGCACAGTGCTGTCACCGCCGATGGGGCAGCCGATGCTGCCGGATGTCCCCAACTGGTCATGGCACGAATACGGCATGCGCGCCGGCTTCTGGCGCCAGATGAAGGCTTTGACGGAGCGCAATATCCCGACGACGCTCGCCGTGAATGGCAATGTCTGCAGTTCATATCCGCGGGTGGCGGCGGCCGCGCGCGACGCCGGCTTTGAATTCATGGGTCACGGTTTCGTGCAGGGGCCCATGCACAAGGTCGAAAACCAGGGTGACGCCATTCGAAGAACCGTGGACACCATCGCCGCTTTCACCGGCAAGGCGCCACGATCATGGGAAAGCCCCGGCCTGACCGAGACCGATGCAACACTCGATCTGCTTCGGGCGAACGGCATCGAATATGTCGCGGACTGGGTGATCGACGATTTGCCGCAGGATATTCAGACGCCGCACGGCGTCATCACCACCGTTCCGTATACGGTCGAAACCAACGACATCGTGATCCATGCTCTGCAGCACCTACCATCCGACGTGTTCGTTCGGCGCTGCATGGATCAATTCGATCGCCTGTACCTCGAAGGCGCCGAAAACGCCCGGGTGATGGCGCTGTCGATTCATCCCTATATCACAGGCGTCCCACACCGCATTCGATATCTGGAAGAGGTTCTGGATTACATCGTCAGCCATGAAGGGGTCGCGCTGATGACCGCCAGCGAAATTGGCGACTGGTATCGAAACGAAATGCTCGGGAAGTAAGGCCACACCTGGATTGATTGTGCATTGCAAGCAGCCATCGCCCAGCCGCTTATTTTTCACTTGATAAATTAAAGAGATTAGAGAACACTGCTATCGCAGCAGAACGAACGTCAGATCCGTTTTGCAAAGGGAAGCAGCCGCAGAAGCCGCTCCCGAACGTCGAACAGCAATTCGCATGAAGCATGCAACTGCGCCTTACCCTTTGCGTGCCGCGATCTGCGGCGAACGACAAAATGGGACAGCGCCGTTGATCGCAGGGAGGACACATGGCCATTGCGGGTCAGAAATTCGTCAACAGCCTTGACGTCAAACCAGGCGTGAGATTGTCGTGGCGTCACCGCATTGCGCGGACAATGGCCGCGGCAGCACCGCTGCTCCTCGCTCGCACGGCGCTGGTCTGGCGCGTGGGCTGAACATGCAGTTCTGGATCATTCAGTCGCTGAACAGCCTTTCTCTTGGCGCGTTGCTTTTTCTTTTGGCCTCCGGATTTTCACTAATCTTTGGCCTGATGCGGCTGGCAAATCT
Source organism: Nitrobacteraceae bacterium AZCC 2146 (assembly GCA_036924855.1). NCBI lineage: Bacteria > Pseudomonadati > Pseudomonadota > Alphaproteobacteria > Hyphomicrobiales > Nitrobacteraceae > Nitrobacteraceae bacterium AZCC 2146. The sequence goes on along the minus strand of JBAGRP010000001.1, from coordinate 6,973,722 downwards.
GACACATGGCGCCTTCTTCATGCTCGGCGCGTATTTCGGCGCGGTGGCATTGCGCACGTTCGAGGGCATCAATTTCTGGATCGTTGCCATTGGCAGCGGGTTGCTGGTGGCGGCCTTCGGCGGGTTGTTTGAACGCCTGGTGTTGCGTCGGCTGAATACCAACCCACTCGGGCAGGTGCTGGTGACGCTCGGGATGTCACTGATCATCGCGGACGCCTGCCTGATTTTGTGGGGCGGAGATCCCATCCCGGTTCCGACACCGTCCTACTTCCAGTCACCGACGCGCCTGTTCGGCTTCGTGTTTCCGACCTACCGGCTGGTGATCGTGGCCTGTGCGCTTGCGGTATCGCTCGCGCTCTATCTCTTGCTGGAGCGCACCCGGATCGGGGCCATGATCCGCGCCGGGGTCGATGACCGGCAGATGGCCCGGGCGGTGGGCATTCCCGTCTCCAAATTGTTCACCGCTGTGTTCTGTCTGGGCGCCGGCATTGCGGGTGCCGGCGGCGTCCTCGGCGGTCCTGTACTTTCAGCCTACCCCGGCCTTGATGCCGACATGCTGCCGCTCGCCCTCATCGTCGTCATTCTGGGCGGCGTCGGGAGCCTTTTGGGAGCCTTCGTCGGCAGCTTCATCATCGGCTTCATCTACACGTTCGGGGCGGCCCTGATCCCCGATCTGGCCTACATTATTCTTTTCCTTCCAATGATTGCGGTGATTGCGTTTCGTCCGCGCGGGCTGTTCGGGCGACTGACGACATGAAAAAAATTACCATCATCGTCCTCGCTGCTCTCCTGATCGCGCTGCCGCTGTTCGCCGGAGAATTCTATATCAACCTGAGCACACAGGTGCTGATTGCCGTGGTGTTCGCAATGAGCCTCAATCTCCTCGTCGGCTACGGCGGCATGACATCGCTCGGACATGCGTCCTACATGGGGCTTTCGGGCTATATCGTAGCGATCCTGAGCACCCACTACGGGGTAGGCAACGGCACAGCGACATTGATCTCGATTGCCGGCACAACCGTATGCGCAGCGCTCTTTGGCCTGCTTGCATTGCGCGCGACCGGGTTGAGCTTCCTCATGATTACCCTCGCAATGTCCCAGGTGTTGTGGGGTCTGGCTTATCGCCTGACTTCCGTGACCAATGGCGATAACGGCATTTCCGGCATCACACGCCCGCTTCCGTTCGGCATCTCGTTAGAAAGCCCGGCCTCGTACTACTGGTTTACGCTGATCGTCGGCGCGATTGCATTTGGCGCAATGGCGATCTTCGTGTTGTCGGCGTTCGGATCGTCGCTCAAGGGCGTTCGCGATCAGCCGCGACGAATGGCGGCGCTGGGCTTCAACCCATGGCTGATCCGCTGGATCACCTTCATCTATGCCGGATTTTGGGCGGGGATCGCCGGCCTGCTTTACGTCTACTATCACAAATATATTCATCCGACGTCGCTCTCGATCACCAACTCCGCCGAAGGCCTCCTCGGCGTAATCGCGGGCGGCTCGGGGACGTTGGGCGGGCCGGTCGTCGGCGCGGCACTTGTCAGTCTGCTGAAGAACTATGCTTCCGCCTACATCGAACGCTGGAACATGTTGCTCGGTATGATCTTCCTATTGATCGTGTTGTTCATGCCGACCGGTATCGTGCCGGGTGCACGCAGGCTGCTGGCCCGGATCTGGAGAACTCAGCCATGACGACTCCGGAGTATGCTCTCGATATCACTAACCTCTGCAAATCCTTCGGCGGTCTGGCGGTGACCAAGAACGTGTCGCTGAAGATACGCCCTGGCGAACGACGCCTAATGATCGGCCCCAACGGCGCCGGCAAGACGACGTTGTTCAACCAGATCACCGGTGACCTTTTGCCGAACTCGGGTCAGGTCAAGATGTTCGGAAAGGACATCACCAGGCTGCGGCCTGAGCAGCGCGCGCATTGCGGACTGTCGCGAACCTACCAGATCATCACGCTGTTCACGCAGGATACGCTTGAGCACAATGTAACACTGGGATTGATGGGCTTGCGGTCCGCACGCTGGCACGCCATCCGCCCGCTGTCATTTTATGACGATCTGGCGCGCGAATCCCGCCGCATCCTCGGACTGGTTGGTCTTGAGGATCGTGCCTCGCACCCTGTCTCCGACATCGCCTACGGGGAAAAGCGCCGTGTCGAACTGGCGATGGCACTTGCGCAAAAGCCCCGCCTGCTGTTGCTGGATGAGCCGCTGGCAGGTCTTTCGAGTTCGGAACGCACCACGGTCAAAGCCTTGATCGCGGCAATTCCGCGCGAAACAGCGGTCGTGATGATCGAGCATGACATGGACACAGCCCTTGATCTGGCGGAAACAGTGACGCTGCTGAATTATGGAAGCGTGATCGTCGACGGTGAACGCGATGCTGTCATCGCCGATGAGAAGACACGTGAGGTGTATCTTGGCAACTGACGCTCTCACCCTCAGCAACGTCAATGCGTTCTACGGCGACAGCCACGTACTCCATGGCGTGAGCTTCGCACTTCAGGCCGGTCAGGTTCTGGCCTTGCTGGGACGAAACGGCGCCGGCAAGACCACCTGCATTTCCACCATCGTCGGATTCCTGACGCCGCCGGACGGCGACATCCGTCTGTTCGGAACGTCCATCGCCGGGCTCAGCCCCGAAAAGATCTCCCGGCTCGGCATCGGTCTGGTGCCGCAGGGTCGTCGGATCTTTCCGTCGTTGTCGGTCCGCGAAAACCTCGTGGTTGCAAGACAGCGGCTTAATGAAAGCGACAGGCCGTGGAAGCTAGAGCGTATCTTCGAGATGTTTCCCCGCCTGCAGGAACGCCACGCGCAATACGCGGGCACGCTTTCCGGCGGTGAGCAGCAGATGCTGGCGATCGGACGAGCGTTGATGGGAAATCCATCAGTCCTGCTGTTGGATGAACCCTCCGAAGGCCTGGCTCCGCTGATCGTCGCAGAGGTCGGCCAGACAATCAAAAAGCTGAAGTCTGAAGGGCAGTCGATCATCCTCGTCGAGCAAAATCGCAAGCTGGCGCTCGATGTTTCCGATCAGGCCGTGATCCTCAATACCGGGCGATGCGCTTTTGTAGGAACTGCCGACGAAGTGCGCACGAACGAAGACCTTGTCGCAAAGCACCTCGGCGTCTACCACGCCCATTGATAACCGGAGACAATGGATTTGGCGAGCGCTGTAGAGACGACGTGGTCCTTGAATGTGAACGGCACCGCCGTGAGCGTCACGGCGGCAGATGACCTTTCACTGCTGATGGCATTGCGTCAGGACCTCAATCTGAAGGGTACGCGCGTTGGCTGCGCGCAAGGCAATTGCGGCGCATGCACCGTGCTGCTGGATGGCCGGCCGATCCAATCCTGCACGACGCCGCTTTACACGGTCGCGAACCGCAACGTGGTCACGGTCGAGGGTCTTCTCACCGATGGCACGCCCGGCAGACTGCAGCGGATTTTTCTCGACGAGCAGGCGGCGCAATGCGGCTACTGCATCAATGGCATCATCATGACGGTCACGGGACTGCTCAGCCGCTCGCCGCCGGCGGAACGCTCTGAGATCGTTGAAATGCTCGATGAGCGGCATCTCTGCCGCTGCGGCGCACAGAATCGTATTCTTCGGGCGATCGATCGGGCGATCTCTGATCAACCCGGAATTCAGCCATGACGCAGTTGCCCACCAATCTGGCTGCCAATCCGCTGCTTAATCGATGGGTATCGATCGATGGCTCGGATTTCATCACGATCCGAACCGGAAAGGTCGAACTCGGCCAGGGCGCCGTCACCGCCATCGCAGCCATCGCGGCGAAGGAACTCGGCGTTGATCTCGAACGCATCAGGATGCAGCCTGCCGACACCGACTCCTCGCCAGATGAAGGCTATACGGCCGGCAGCTTCTCGATCGAGCATGGCGGATCGGCGATGCGCTGGGCCTGCGCGCTGGTGCGCACGCTGTTCGAGGAACGGGCGCAAGCCGTCCTCGGCGCGGGAAAGATCGTGGTGCAATCGGGCATTTTCAGGCGGGCGAACCGCAATGAAGGCGTCAGCTACTGGGAGTTGGCGGCCGATGTCGATCTAAAGCGGTCAAGCGCCGATATGCCGGCGCCGCAAATGCTGGGCGGCACGATAGACGCTGCCGGGATGCAAAGACTTGATCTTGGCGGCAAACTGACCGGCGCGGCCTTCATCCAGGATATGGCCTTGCCTGGAATGCATTACGGTCGCGTGCTGCGGCCGGCCCATCCAATGGATCGCCTGAAATCGTTTAACCGCGACCAGGTTGCGGCGCTGCCGGGCGTGGTTGCCGTTGTGGTCGACGGTGGTTTCATGGGCGTCGTCGCCCGCCGCGACGAGCAGGCGCTGCGCGCCATCACCGTCGCTGCACGCACAGCGGAGTGGCAGCGCGACGCTGAGCTTCCCGAGACGGCCGATACCCATGGATGGATAGCGGCGCTGGCACCGCGCAGCACGACCTTTCTGTCTGATGACGGCCCGGATCCCTCACCGCATCTTCGGCACCACGCCGCCTATTCCCGCCCGTTCATCGCCCACGCGTCGATCGGCCCGTCTTGTGCGGTCGCTACCTGGGATGCAGACCACGTCACGGTCTGGTCGCACTCGCAGGGCATCCACCCATTGCGAGGTGCGCTGGCGCGCGCGCTGCGCATCGAGGCCGATCAGGTGCGCATAATTCACGCCCAGAGCGCCGGCTGCTACGGGCACAACGGCGCTGATGACGTCGCACTGGATGCCGCATTGCTTGCACGCGCGGCGCAGGTGCCGGTGATGTGCATGTGGACGCGCGCCGACGAATTGAGTTGGTCGCCATTCGGCGCGGCCATGCGGGTGGAACTCGAAGGCGCGCTCGACGAAGACGGCAATGTCGTGGAATGGCGCCATGCGGTCTGGAGCCCGCCGCATATGGCGCGCCCAGGCTTCGGCGATGGCGTAAACTTGCTGGCGGCGCAAAGCCTCGAACATCCGCACGCTCCTGGTCCACCCAATGAAGTGCCACGTCCGTATGGCGGTGGCGACCGCAACGCGGTTCCGCTGTATCGGCTGGGCAAGCGCACGATCACCCATCATTTGCTGCCGCAGGGTCCGTTGCGCAGCTCCGCGCTTCGCTCGCTGGGTGCCCATTGCAATGTGTTCGCCATCGAGAGTTTCATGGATGAACTGGCGGCGCTGGCGGCCATCGATCCCGTCGAATTCCGGCTCCGTCACCTCGATGATCCCCGCGCGGCAGTGGTGATCCGTGCAGCAGCCAAGCTTTCCGGCTGGGATCCGGCGGATCAGGGCGGCGAAGGCATCGGACGCGGCATCGGGTTCAGCCGCTACAAGAACTACGGCGCCTATTATGCCGCGGTCGCGACCGTCGAAGTCTCGGATACGATCAGGCTCAAGGACGTCTATGGCGCAGTGGACGCCGGAGAGATCATCCATCGCGACGGCACCTTCAACCAGATCGAAGGCGGCGTCATCCAGGCCGCCAGCTGGACCATGAAAGAACAGGTTCAATGGACCAGCGACGGCTTCGCCGTGCGCTCATGGGATGACTATCCGATCCTGAAATTCTCCGACATCCCGCGGATCCACACCGACATCATCGAACGCCCTGGCGAAGCCTCGCTTGGCGCCGGCGAATGCGCGGCCGGCCCCGTAGCTGCGGCGATCGGAAATGCGATCAAGCATGCGCTCGGCGTCCGCGCCCGTGACATGCCGCTCACTTTCGAACGGCTCGAAGCCGCCCTCAACTCTCTTTGAATCGAAGGAGCTGCCATGAAAATCGGTATCTGTGGAACGGGTAGAATGGGAGCGGCAATTGCCCAGCGCGTGATGGCGCAGGGCTACGATCTCACGGTGTGGAATCGCGACGCCAGCAAGACGCAGTCTTTGGTCGATGGTGGCGCGAAGCGTGCCGCCTCGCCGGCGGCGCTCGTTGGGGCATGCGACACCGTCATCGTCATGTTGCTGAACGACGCCGCGATGCAGGCGGTCTACAATGGCGATAGCGGGCTGCTCAAGGCCGACCTCGCCGGCAAGCTGATCATCGACATGAGCACTGTGCTTCCGGAGACCATGATCGAACTCGGCAGTGCCGTGACCAAGGCCGGTGGCGGTTTTGTCGAATGTCCGGTCGGCGGCACCGTCGGTCCAGCCAAGGACGGAAAGTTGTTCGGCCTGGCCGGTGGGACCGAGGCAGATTTCGCCCGCGCGCTTCCCGTTCTCGAGCAACTCTGCCGGCGCACCGAACATGTCGGCAAACTCGGATCGGGCGCGGCGATCAAACTGGCCGTCAACCTACCGCTGCTCGTCTATCTTCAGGCCCTCGGCGAGTCGCTGACTTTGTGCAAGCCCCTCGGCCTGCCCGCCGAGCGCCTGATCGACATTCTCTCCGACACGCCGGGGACCCCGCCGGCGATGAAAATGCGCGCCGCCGATATCATCAAGCTGCTCACCAGCGGGGAACGGGTGCCGACGCAGTTCTCGGTCAGCGGCGGCAAGAAGGATTTGCAGACCGCAGTCAATTACGCCGGGAAGCTGGGAGCAACGCTCCCGGTCGCGGCCAGCGCCGCCGCCTGCTTCGAAGATGCCGAGGCGTCTGGGCTTGGCGACAACGACGTCATCAGCAGCATTCCCGCTTACTGGGCATCGCGCAAGGCGACAAGCAATTGACCTCTTTCGGTATTGGAATTTGCGAATGATCAACGCTGCTATCATTGGTCTGGGATGGTGGGGACAGACGATTGCCCGCGCCCTGGCGTCAAGTCCGGTCGTCAAGCCGCTGCTTGGCGTCGATCCGCTCGACGGCGCGCGAAACAAGGTTTCAGCCGAGCTTGGCATGGAAACCTGTGCCAGCTTCGAGGAAGCATTGGCCCGTCCCGACATACATGCCGTGATACTCTGTTCGCCACAGACCGAACATGCCACGCAGATCGTGGCCGCCGCACGCGGCGGGCGGCATGTCTTCTGCGAAAAGCCGCTATGCACCACGGCAGCGGACGCCGAGCGTGCCATCGCAGCGGTGACGAAGGCCGGCGTGAAACTCGGAATCGGACACGAACGCCGCTTTGAGCCGGCGGTCATCGACATGAAGAAGCGATTGGCCGAAGGCGAATTCGGCAATCCGCTCGTGTTCGAGGCCAACTTCAGCCAGGATAAGTTCCTGTCGCTGCCGAGCGACAACTGGCGCCTGTCGCCAACGGAAAATCCGGTCGGTCCGCTGTCGGCAACCGGGATACATCTGGTGGATCTCTCGATCTCTTTCCTCGGTCAACCCAAGCAAGTCTGGGCCTATCTGGCGACCCGCGGCAGCAGCTTCGCGAATGGCGACATGCTCTCGATCATGCTGGTGTTCGAATCCGGCGCCAGCGCCACGCTTAACGCCGTTCTCGCGACCCCCTTCATGGGAAGGCTCGCTCTGCTCGGCTCCAAAGGTTGGATGGAAATCCGCGACCGGACTCATCCGGAAAATCCGACGGGATGGGACGTCACCCGTGTCCGTCGCGACGCGACGCCGATCATCACGCCCTATCCCGCCCATCCCGCCGTGCGCGACAATATCGAGGCGTTTGGCCGCGCGGCGCTCGGCATCGGAGACTATCCCGTGCCTCACAGTGAAATGCTCGCGAACGTTCGCACGTTCGAAGCCATCAAACGTTCCGCCGCAAGCGGTCGTATCGAATCCATCTGAATCTCCATCGCTGACAACATGAGTACAGACCATGATTGATAAGAAGAATCGCTATGGCCGGACGGCCGCCCGCATCCATGACGCCGATGGCCGCGCGCGTCGCCCGTCGTCGCTCACCGTCGATATTCACGCCCATATCATCGTGCCGCAGGCCTCCGCCCACGCCCAACCGCATGTCGATATGAGCCGGATTCCACTGGCGCACTTCTCAGACGCGGCGACCAAGGAAATTAACGCGCTGCAGGACAAGGACGTCGGCGGGATCATGACGACGATCGATCGCCGCCTGTCCGACCTCGACGCCATGGGCATCGACATCCAGGTCGTCGCCCCCGCACCGGGGCAGTGTTACTACTCGATTGATTCGAAGATCGCTGAAACAGCGCATCGCATGGCCAATGACGGCGTCGCCGAATATTGCTCCCGCAGGCCGGACCGTTTTGTCGGCCTTGGCGTGGTGACGCTGCAGGAACCGGAGATCGCCGTCCGCGAGCTCGACTACATCATGAACGATCTCAAGCTCAAGGGCGTCGAGATCCTGACCAACGTCGATGGCCAGGAATTGTCAGCCCCGAAATTCCGACCTTTCTTCGCCAAGGCGGAGCAGCTCGGCGCCTTCATCATGATGCATCCCAACGGGTTCACCCATGGCGACCGCCTGACGCATTTCTACTTCAACAATGTCGTCGGAAATCCCCTGGAAACAACGCTGGCGCTCCATAACCTGATCTTCTCCGGCACGTTAGCGCGCTTTCCGGAATTGAAGCTGATGGCCGTTCACGGTGGCGGCTACCTGCCGGGCTATTCGGGACGGATCGATCATGCGTGGGGCGCCCGCCAGGATTCTCATGGCGACCTGCCCCTGCCGCCGACGACCTATTTGCGGCAAGTCTATCTCGACACCGTTGTCTTTACCTACCATCAGCTGGCCTACATGCTGGACTTGTTCGGCCCCGATCGCATCGTGATGGGAACCGACTACCCGTTCGACATGGCCGAGTACAATCCGATCGGTCATATCGCCGGCGTCAACGGCATGGACGAAACGACGCTGGCGCAGATCGCCGGTGGAAATGCCAAGCGTATCCTGGGGCTGTAGCGTCTATCCAGCCTTGATGGGTGATGCCATCAAGGCCGGACCAGTTTCTTTCGTCCGGTCGAAACCGCGGCCGCCGGAAGGCGCTTGCGACTCGACACGCCGCCCACGTCCGATCCGAAAATGCGCCCTATCCCCATCAGAAACACATTCAACGTTACGGAGATCACTTGGTTCTTGTCTTTGAGCACGGGGGCTTCGTAGATCAGCTTGCGCATGCCGTAATAGAAGATGCCGCTGTGAAAAGCCCAGGCCAGTTCGAGTTCAACAGCTGATGGCTTCTTCTGCGGTGGCAAACCCGCTTCGTGCCGGTACTCCTGAATGATGCGGTTCAGAATCTTTTTCTGCACGACGTCGAGATACCATCGGTTGATGTCCAGACCTTTCAACCCCGAGAACAGATAGATCCGCATCCACTCGCGGGTGAAGATCACATCCGTATAGGCCCGGTAGAACTCTTCGAAACGCATGCGGATCGGTTGCGTTCGATCGGTCAGCAATTTATCCCATCGCGGATCCCACCGTTCCAGATAGACGGTGCGGTAAACTTCCTTGATGAGATGGTCCTTGCTTGGAAAGTACCGATACAGCAGCGGCTGCGTGACACCGAGTTTTTGCGCGAGTTCTCGCGTCCCGCCGTTGAAGCCCTCTTCGGAGAAGAAAATCGTCGCCGCCTGGAGAATATCCCTGCGCCGGTCCTCCGGCGAAAGCCGCCGGCGCCTTGGCGCCGTCGGCGCTTTTACGATCAGGGCTTTCTTTCTCATAATGATCCGTCGGGCGCGAGGATGGCCAATCAATCCCCGGTGGCCACGGCGCCGGAGATATCAGCAGGAGAGTCGTGAGATGCGAGCGTGCAAAGTAAACCGCGACAAGAATTCCCGACGAGCCGGTTAAATGCAACGGATTTGATGAATCTTATGAAAAACACTCGCTTTGAAGAGGACATCCGCCCCGCGCGGGCCACCTCGCAATACCATTGAAGCCCCGCCGCGATTCCACTACTGCGCGACAGCTCGAATGCATCGATCGTCAATATCTCGTCGCTGGCGGGGCGCCTCGGTTTCGCGATGCGCGCGCCCTACGCCACCGCCAAATGGGGCGTTATCGGTTTCACCAAGTCGCTCGCGATTGAACTCGGCGAATTCAACATCCGGGTGAACGCTATCCTGCCGGGCCTGGTCGCGGGCGATCGGCAACGCCGGGTGCTGGAAGCCAAGGCGCAGCAGCGCGGCATCGCTTTTGCCGAGATGGAGCGCACCGCATTTTCCTACGCGTCCATCAAGGACTATGTCACCCCGGCACAGATTGCCGACCAGATCGTCTTCCTGTGCAGCCAGCGCGGACGAACGATTTCCGGTCAAGCGATCTCGATCTGTGGCGATACCCAGATGCTCGGCTAGCGTGCCGCCGCGCCCGGGCGATGGGCGCGACAGTCGACAGTCATTCGACCTGATGTCTCAGATCATTTCTGAAGGTTCTTAGCTGGCGGGAAATCGCGCGAATAGACCGGGTTGGCGAGAAACGCTTCCTTGCCGTAGGTCCAGAACTGGCTGACGTCGGGGTAGGTCTTGAACACGGAATTGACCAGCCGGCCATCCTTGCGCGTGACCTTTCGCAGATACACGTTGCCGACCACGTTGCCGGTGTCATCGAACTTGACCGGTCCGCGCGCGGTATCGACATTGACCGCCCGCAGCGCGGCCATGAAGGCCTTCTTGTCCTCGATCTTGCCGTCGACCGCCTTGACTGCCGCTTCCAGCACCGCACCGTTGACATAGGTGCTGGCGGCGTAGAAGCCCGGATCGTATTTGAATTCCTTGCGAAAGGCGGGGGCAAATGTCTGGTTCTGCTTTGCGTCCAGTTCGGCGGAATACCAGCATGTGGTGACGATATTGAGCGCCTCATCGCCCATGTTGCGCAGGACCGCTTCGTCCAGCGCCGTCATCCCGCCGATGACGGCCAGCTTGTCCTTCATGCCGTAGTCGACAAGCTGCCGAAGGAAGCGAAAGCCATTCGATCCCGCAAAGCCCAGGAAGATCGCGTCGGCCTCTTTGATCTGCCCCACATAGGTGCCGTAATCAGGAACCGCGAGCGGCGAAAACAGCTTCTGGACGATCTTGCCGCCATTATCCTCGAACACACGCTGGAAGCCCGCGCACATCTCGTGGCCATAGGCGATATCGTCGCCGATCGTGATCATCTTCTTGTATTTCAGCTCCTTCGCCGCATATTCGCCGAGCGGATGCGCGCACTGGGCAGAAGTCGATGTCGCGCGCACGAACCAGGGGTTCGCACTGCGCTGTGTCATGTCTTCCGCGGCTGCGACGGAAAGCGTCGGAATCTGGGCCTGGCGGATATAGTCATCGATGGCCAATGCCTCGAAAGCGGCGAGCGGCCCGATAAGGCAATGGACCTTGTTCTTTTCGACCAGTTCCTGCGTCTTGGTTCGCGCCGTGGCAGGGACGCCCGCGGTGTCGGCCGGGATCAGCTCGACCGTCCTGCCGGACATCTTGTAGTCGCGCTCCTTGAGATACATGCCGAGCGCGCGTTCCATGTCGATGCCGCCGGATGCCAGCGGACCGGTCTTGATCGTCAACAGGCCGATACGAATCGGCTCGTCCGCGGCGCGTGCGGAGCGCGAAGCCAAAGCCGTACCGAGCCCAAGACCTGCGGCTCCAGCGACAAAATTGCGACGTGAAATTCCCATCGTTTCTTTCCCTCGGTTTATATTTCTAGATCGGCCGTTGTGGCCGTTGAGCTACTTGGCCGGCACGATCGGGACCAGCACATGGCTGGAGCCGTCCTGGTCGATGTGCAGGATCGTCGTTCCTCCGAACAGCTTTTGCGGTCGGTCTCGCGGGTCATCGTGCAGGAACGGGCCGCAGCCGAGCAATTCGTTCTTGAAATTGGACAGTTTGGCACCTGTGGTTTTCTGCCACACATAGTCCTTGCCGCGCACGCTCAAGGCGATGCGGTGCCCCTTCGGGACCACGATCGACGTCGGCCAGATCTCGATCGCGAGATCGACGGGAACCTCGGGTTGCAACGGCTGCACCTCATCGTGGCTGTGATAGGGCCGGTATGGCGTCGACACCTTTTCGTCGAGCTTGCGGTGCGATGCACGCAACCATCCTTGCGCCACCGGCGTATGCGGATCGATCGCCCCGACAAATGTCTGCTCGCGCAGATCGGCACTGAAAATCCGGAACACCAGGAAGATGTCGGCGTCCTCGGTACTCGACGAGATTCGCAAGCCGGCGGCGAGCGGACCGGTGATTTCGGTGTCTTCCGGCATCGGTTTGGACATGAAGGTCAGCCCGTCGCCCAGTGCATCGAAGGCGATCTTGGCGGGCTTCGATGGAGGCTCGAGCGACAGCGTCTGGTCGGTGGGATCGAGGTAGAACTTGGTCCAAACCGTCTTGGGGAGCGGCCAATCGGCTTCGTGACGCTCGACAAAGCGGTCGGTATGACGGATCTGCAGCTGAACTTTCGGCTGCTCATCCCATCCGTTGGCTTTTCCCTTGAGGTAGAAATCGAAAAACCGCTTCTGCAGCGCGCGGCCGTAATCCGTATAGAAATGCGTCCAGTGTTCGAGGCCGTGACACTCCAGCCACTTTTCCTTGGATGCCGCCCGAATGTAACCTTCAAAATTGCCGCGCGGGTGAAGGCCCTGGCCGCCCCAGTTGGCCGCCGAGAGAAACGGCACCGTCACTTTATTCCAATCCGGCGAACGCGCCTTATGATAATCATCATCGAGCGGATGGGCGAGGATGTCGTCGCCAAAGCTGCAGCGATTGGCCGCGAGTTCATGATCCGACATGGTCTGATCACCGCACACCAGCGCGCCCGTGACCTTGCTGCGCGGCCCGCGCTCGCCGAGGCCGAACTGCACCGTCTTCACCTGCATGTCGTACCAGTTGGCCCAGAAGGTGGAGAGGATGCCGCCATGGTGCGTCATGTCGCGGTACCAGTCGGCGGAGCCTTCCCAGATGCACATTGCGGCGAGATGCGGCGGCTGTAGCGAAGCCACCTGCCACTGGTTGATCCCGTAATAGGAAATGCCGTTCAGCCCGACCTTGCCGTTGGACCAGCTCTGTACACCAGCCCACTCAATGCATTCAAAGAAGTCCCGGCTTTCACGCGGGGAGAAGTGATCCACGAATCCCGGTGAGCGCCCGGTGCCGCGTGAATCCACCCGCACGCAGACATAGCCATGGCACACCCACTTCTCGGGATCGACGACTTCCCAGTTCTGATACTTATTAGTCGAGCCATAAGCAACGTCGGGATGATCTGCGGCCATGCTCTGCCACGCACTCGGATATCCCTCTTGGAAGGAAAGTCCCTTGGCGTAGGGACCATAGGTCAGCAAGACCGGCCATTTTCCACTTTCGATCGGGCGGAACACATCGGCGCGCAGAACGACTCCGTCGTCCATACGGATTTCGACATCCCAATCAATCAGCATGCCGTCTTGTTCGGTCGACCGGACCATCTCTTCCCTCATTTTTTTGACGTTGTTGCGGAGATTGTCAAACATGCTCCCTTATTTATCAAGTGAAAAATACTGCGATACTTCGGCGGTTCGTTGCACCGCAACCTAATCCTGCCGGACTCCGCGGATGCATCGGCGGGATGCATCGTAGCTCGCGGCGTTACATCGGAGACGCGATGATGATCTCTTTGGCGCCCTGCAAACCAAGGGAGACCGGGCGGATGCCGAAGCCTGTCTGCTCATGTCTTGGCGAATGCAACGCCGCCTGCGCGTGCGGCGTTCAACTTCGGAGCACGTGAGGCCGTGTTGAAATAGGCCAAGTCTCCGGGAATATCGAAAAAAGTGTTCGCTGCGAACCTACGGCGTGCATGTTGTCACCTAGGCGACTCCCGATTCGCGATCTGGCCTTATCGTTAGCCAATTTATTAATGTCCTGGCTCATCACTTTGCGTAATAGGGGACCGCACAAATGATCATTTTATGCGCCCCCCTACCCCGGATAAGATATGAGCTACAGATTGGCGCGAGGCACGACGATGCAGCTTGTACTGGTTCTAAGGCACCAGGGCCTGACCGAGCGCGTCATTGCGCGCATGTTGGGAGTGAGCAATGGCGTCGTGCACGGTTGTGTGCGGCGAGCGCGCCTTGCCGGGTTGAGCTGGCCGCTGCCCGAGGGCCTGGACGACGAGGGCCTGGAGCTTCTGCTGTTTCCGGCGCCTGCGGCGGCGGAGCAAAGCGACCGGCGACCGGCACCCGACTGGGTGTATGTCGAGAAGGAGCTGCGCCGTCGCAGCGTAACGCGCCTGCTATTGTGGGAAGAGTACCGCGCAGCCAATCCCGACGGCTTTGGCTAGCCAAACTGAGGAATAGCGCCGCCGATCGCACTCGCATTGCAATCGAGCGGATATCTTGCGGAAACATTTCGATCTGGATTTGAAGGGCTTCCGAAAGGCCAGCTTGAGGCCGCGCTGGCCGTCGGAATGAGCCGTTGGCGCATCGTGTCCCGAATCGAAGTGCCACAGGTGGGATTGGTGGTTGCTCCGTTGGTGATCAATCAGCTCGCGGTCGTCGTCGCGAAGCACCGGACTATCTGGCCGGTGGCATGGCTATGTGAAGCGATGGGCGTGTCCCGGTCGGGCTATCTGTTGCCGGTCTCACTTTCGTGAATTGGCAAGAACCAATCGGGTGCGGCGGGGTTGCCATCTTTCCGGATGACGTGATTGTCGTCGATGCCGATGGTGCCGTTGTCATCCCAAAAGCGATCGTTGAAGAAGTCACGGCAATTTGTGTCGAGCAGGAACGGCTCGAAACTTGGGTTATGAACGAGGTCGGGAAAGGTATTCCTCTCCCAGGGCTCTATCCGCCAAATGCGGACAACAAATTGCGCTACGAAGCATCGAAGACTGAAGGATGAACCGGTAAGGGCTGCGATTATCGTCGCAGCCCGGTTTCGCTCCAGCGGTCTTCAAGAAGTCAAAGTGCGACCGCTTTGGCCCAAGCACGCTTGGCCGTTACGCGCCATGGGGGCCGCGACGGACGGTCTCGAAGACGCTTGGACTCGCGGTCTCGCACCGAGCCGGCGAGCCGGGTGCAGCGTGCGCAGATGCTTCTGGCTTATCGCGAGAACCCGTCTTTTTTGCCGTCGGACAGCGGGTGGGGGTGCATCATCAGACGGTCCAACGCTGCATCGAGCGGGCGCTGGCCTATGGGCCGTTGATGGCGCTTGATGACCGACCCAGACCGGGCAAGGAGCCAACGATTACGCCGGAGGCCAAAGTCTGGCTGGTGTCATTGGCGTGCGACAAGGCCAAGGATCACGGCTATCCGCACGAGTTGTGGACGACGCGCCTGCTGGCGCGCCATGCGCGCGAGCACGGGGCAGCGGCGGGACACGGATGCCTCGCCGATCTTGTCCAAGGCACGGTGTGCAAAATTCTCGGTCAAGTTCGGTGATCTCCAGACGGCGAACAATCTGCCGACCATCGGGGCGGACAACCGCCAGGCGGGACGCGATCGGCCGGAACTGGCACCGAACCTGCGCAGCTTCCCGGTCGGCAACTACGTCATCTTCTACATTCCAGGATCACACGGCATCAAGGTCCTGCGTGTCCTCAACGCTCGGCAGGACATTTCGACTGAGGATTCTGATTGCAGCAACCACCGGCAGATCCTCTCATCAACGGAATGAAGGGCGTTGCAAGCCGCTGTGAGCCTTCGCTTCTCAAACCGGTCGTCGAAAGTCTCAGCTCGAAAGCCTCACCTTATTTCGTGCAAGATGCCGATCACTCGTTCCATGTTCTGGTACGCACCGGTCGAAACGACCGCGACGTCATGATCGAGCTTCTCGACGCCCTTGTGACGTGGGTTTCCGCCATCGCTCCGCGAAAGCAGCTGTGAGGATGGACGACAATCAGTACGTCAAGACTGCCGATCGTTCCTGATAGTGTGCCAGCACGAAAAGGCGGATTGCTGAGGACAAGTTGCCTTGCTGGCGATTCTTGTCGATCTCGGCGACAAGTTCCGACAGCGTCATGCTTCGCCTGTTCGATATCTCCTTCATGCCGATCCAGAACGCCTCCTCGAGGCTGACGCTGGTCTTGTGCCCGGCAACGACAATCGATCGTTTAACAACAGGCGATTTCATTGCACCTCCCCGGTTCATTCCGCCCTAATGGCATTTTCTCTTTCCCAACATCCTATACGGAGATGCCGGTTCGGTGATACTGTCATTTGCTTCATCCGACGGAATCCAGCCAGCCTTTTGCTGGAAGTGCGAAAGCACGAAAACCCGAAGGACCGCAGACAACTCAGCCTTGTCCATGTCGCGGCCAATTTCGGCGGCCAGCCGGTCAACCGTCGTCCCGGATTGCTCCGCTATCTGCTCGAGACATTCCCAAAAATCGCTCTCCAGGCTCACACAGGCCTTGCGGCCTCCGAGTTCGAGGCATCGCTGCTGTTCGGTCTGCACGTCCATGAATCACTAATCTCCATTTCCACGAGGATTACACCGATCGGTATCGAACCGGAAATATCGGCACCGGCGCCGCGAAGGTACCTAAACCATTTGGCTAGGCCGTGAACTCATCTGTGGATGCCCCGCCAAGTGCAAGCGGTTTTTGAAGAAGATTGGCACGTAGTCGGATGCTGCCATCTGTCCGGCCTCTGATGCAGCGATGGAGCTGCGGGCCCGTATGGGAGTTCGCGGACCGGAACCAAATCATAAATAAGTGCTCCAGGCACGATGGGTTCATCTGGTTCTTCCGGCCCCGTCTCGCCGACTGTTGCGCCATACCCTCCTTCGACCGACTGCACTTGCGACGACCTCAGGTCCGCCAGGCTCACGCCTTGGCTGCGACCGAAGCTCTGTAATTTTCCTGCTTTACAAGGGACGATCCGCGCCAGCAGCCGTATGACGGCCACACGCTGGGGCCGATCATCGCCGATCTGCAAAAGCTGACCGGCGTCGAAGCCCAGCGCATCCATGTCGACAAGGGATATCGCGGTCAAGAGATTCAGTTACAGGCCAGCGCTCACGGAGTTCGAGGGACGAGAGGACCATACGACCAAAACGCCGCCGCGGGACCGCATCCTCAAAAACCGGCGCCTTTCAAGGGCGTATGCGGTCGAAACTGCTACAAAATCTTGGCGGCTAAGCATCTTCGAAGTAGATCAATCCGTTCAGCGCGGCGATCCAATGCCGATCGTTTCGCCCCAACGTGGCACCAGATCGTTCTTCAGGCCAAACAGATCGAGGGCGCGCCCCACCGAATGATTGACAATATCCTCGATCGTGGTGGGGCATGTGTAGAACGCCGGCACCGGCGGCATTACAATCGCGCCCATTTCCGTCACCTGGGTCATCGACCGCAGGTGGCCGAGATGAAACGGCGTTTCGCGAACCATCAGCACGAGCCGACGCCGCTCCTTGAGCACAACGTCCGCCGCCCGCGTCAGCAGGCTCGACGTCACGCCGCAGGCGATCTCCGCCAAGGTCCTGATTGAACAGGGCGCAACGAGCATTCCCACGGTGGGGAACGAGCCACTCGATATCGCTGCGCCGATATCGTCCACCCTATAGGTCACATCGGCGAGCGCTGACAGGTCCGATACCTTGATCTTCAATTCATGCGCGATCGTGATCTGGCCGGAACGCGAGATGACGAGATGAGTCTCGACGCCCGCGAGACGCAACGCTTTCAGGGCTGTCTGGCCGTACACAGCCCCCGACGCCCCTGTAATGCCGACAATCAGTCTTTGTACAGCCATGTGCTTTCGTCTACTCTGATGAACCGACCGCCTTGCGATGAGCCCTTTTCCTTAACCATGAGATGCTTAGCCGCCACCGGCCTGCTGCATCAGGCCGGCACCCCGGACAGACCAACCGGTCATCCGCCGTTCGGCCAAATCGAAAATCGCATACATCCCGACGCCCATCACGCCGACAACAATCAGCGCCGCGAAAACCAGCGGCACGTTGAAGCTCGAACTCGCGATCAGCATGACATTTCCGATTCCAGAGTTGCCGGCAACGATCTCCGCAATCACGGAGCCGACGAAGGCGAGCGTGATGGCGATTTTCAACGATGCGAAGAAAAATGGAAGCGAGCGCGGGATTCCGATCTTGACCGTCATGTCCCGCTGCGAGGCGCCGAGCGATCGCATCACTTCCAGCAGTTCGGGCTCGATCGTCGCAAACGCCGTGGCAATGTTGGCCACGATCGGAAAGAATGACAACATAAACGCTGTGACTACCGCAGGCACGGTGCCGGCGCCGAACCAGATGACAAAGACCGGTACGAGAGCGGCCTTGGGGACGCTGTTGAAGCCGACTAAAAGCGGATACAGCGCGCTGTAGGCCAGCCTGGACGAGCCGACGACAATGCCCATGGCCACCCCGAACACCACCGCCAGGGCGAAACCGAGTAACGTCGTTGCTAACGTCGCTAGACCGTTGGTCAGCAACGCGTAACGGTAATTAAACAGCGCCACCACGGTTTCCCATGGTGTCGGCAACACGAAACTCTTAATGCCAAAGGCGGCGACGACAATCCACCACACAGCGACAAACACCGCAGCGGCGCACCAAGGGGCTATGCGCTCAAGCGCATTGCCGCTCACGATGTCTTCTCCGGACGAATGTGGCGCCGAAGATCCTGCACCAGCTCGACAAATTCCGGCTCGAACGTCGAATCAAGCGTTCGCGGTCGCGGCAAATCGACCGAACGGCTCTGAACGACACGACCCGGCCTTGAGCTCATGACGTGAACAGTGTCCGCGAGGAACGCAGCTTCGCGCAGTTCGTGCGTCACGAGGATGATCGTGCACTTCCGGGATGACCACAATTCCTGCAAGACGCCCCACAACTCCTCTCGCGTAAACGCATCGAGCGCGGCAAATGGCTCATCGAGCAGCAGGATCGAAGGCTCGTGGATCAGGGCGCGGCAAAGCTGGGCGCGCTGCTGCATGCCACCCGACAGTTGCCAGGGCATTCGATCGGCAAAGCCTGACAATCCAACCTTGGCCAGCAGGCTTTGGGCACGGTCTCGGTTTTTCTCGTAGTCAAGCTTCTGCCGACTGCGATGCGGCTCGACGATTTCGAGCGGCAGCATCACGTTGTCGCGAATATTCCGCCAGGGCAGCAAGGTCGCGTTCTGGAATGCCATGCCGACGGTCTTCAGCGGGTGCAGCACCTCTTCGCCACCGACCCGAACGCCGCCGCGGCTTGGTTTTGCGAGGCCGGCGACGAGCTTGAGCAGAGTCGACTTGCCGCAGCCACTCGGCCCCACGATTGCGACGAATTCGCCGTCAGCGATGCGAAGGCTGGCAGAGCACACCGCCAGCGTATCCTCGCTGGCCGCCTTCCCTTTGGAAGATCCATAGACCAGATCGACGTCGGTCAACTCAATAAACGTCATTGCCAAGGATCCTGCTGGCGCGTTCCGACGGTTCGAAGCTACTTAATGATGCGGTCTTGCAGTGGCGGCAGGAACGACGCGTCGAACACCTCCGCCACCGATGGCTGCCGGGGCAGATTGTAGGCCTTGGCGATGATCCCAATCACCTTGCGTAGCCGCTCCGGATCGACATCGCCGAAGCCATTTTTGCGGACATTGTCGGTGACGATGCAGCAGCTCATAGCGACACGAAGCCGCTCGCGCTCGATGTCTGCATTCAGCAGAGGCTCGAAGGCCAGTGCAGCCTTGACGCCCAGCTCAGGATCTTGTGCGACGTCCTTCAGGCCCTTGATCGTTGCGCGCAAGAAGCCCTTCACGGCGTCGGGATGCTCTTTAAGGAAACGCGGCGAGGCGGCAACTGAATTTCCGTAGAGTTCGAGGCCGTAGTCCTTGTACATGAAGTAGCCAATATCGGACGCCTTAACGCCCTTCGCCTGCAGCTCCAGCAGCGAATTGAACACCTGTCCGGGGATGGCATCGACCTTGCCTTGCGCCAGCAGAACCTCTCGCAGGCTCGGCTCGATATTCTGGATCTGCATCGACGCGAGATCGACGCCGGTCTGGCTTGCAAAGACCGGCAACAGCTTGAACGTCGAATCATTCGCGGCCGATCCCAGTTTCTTGCCATTTAGCTGCTTCGGCTCGGTGATGCCGCTCGACTTCAGAAAGATGATCGCCGCCGGCGCCTCTTCGTAGCCGCTCATCAAGACGGGAAACGCCTGCCCCGGATTTTTCGAGTTGAAGTCCATCACGACGTTGATGTCGGGAAAGCCCATGTCGTAGGTGTCGGATGCCAGTTGACGCACGACTTCGGCGGAGCCCTTGCCACGGTCGATGCTGACATCCAGACCCTCTGCCTTGTAGTAGCCCTTCTGCAACGCGACGAAAAACGCGCTGTGCGTCGCGCCGGGAATCCAGTCCAGCGTGAAGCGGACCTTGGTCTGGGCGCTGGCGCCTTGTGGCGCTGCAATTGCCGCCAGCGCCAACATGGAAATCAAAGCGAGACTGCGTCGTAGTTTCATGTTGCTCTCCTGAGGCGGGTGGACGGCAAATTCGGGTCGGTCTGCAACTGCATGTTTGACTAGGTGGCCACGCCGGCCCCGAACAGGATCGCCCGCGCTCGTGCGCGTTGTTCATCCGAGATCGTGAGACGTTCGGCAAATCCCTCGTCGAGAGGCGCCGTCGCATCGATCCCCATCTTCGTCACCGTGAAGGTCTTCGGATCGGATGTCGGATCGATAATGGCCGACTTAACGCCGGGGACGAGGAAGATGTCCTTTTCGGCGCGGACGCGGGTCGCAACGGCCCACATCACGTCCTCCATATCGAAAATATCAACGTCGTCATCCACCACGATGACGTGTTTGGTATAGAGCTCGGTCCCGAGCGCGGTCAGCATCGCCATTTTCGGCTCGCCTTCGGCGATCTTCTTCATCGAGACGATCGCCAGAAATGCACCGCACGTCTTGTGCGGGACATGCACCGCCTTGACGTTAGGCAGGTTGCGGCGAAGTGCGTTCAATATCTCGCCTTCGCGGGTGATGCACGACATCAGGATGTGATCGCGGGACATGCCCGATACGACGCTGTGAAAGAACGCGTCGCGTCGCATCCGAACCCGGTGCGCGACGAAGACGTTCTGGGTGCTGCGATATGAGGCGTATCCAGTGAACTCGCCGAACGGCCCTTCCGGTTCGTGCACGCCGGCGAGAATCTCACCCTCGATAACGATTTCTGCGCCCGCGGGCACCTCTATATCGCCGACCCCGCAACGCGCCAAACGATAGGGCTCGCCGAACAGACCGCCGATGATTTCATACTTCCTGACATGTGGCGGATAGGCATAGACCATCGACCCCATGTAGTGCAGCGGATGGGTTCCGATCACGATTGCGGCCGGCAGCGATTCACCACGCGCCTCGGCACGCCGATGAAATTCGTACATGCGCCGCCGCGAATGAAGCGATATTCCCAGCCGGTTCTTGCCTCTGAGCATCAGCCGATGAAAGCCGGTGGTATCGACGCCCGTCTCCGGGTCGCGCGCGCTGATCTGCCCAGCCGTGATATAGGGCGCGGCATCTACGGCGAACTGGAACGGAATCGGCAACTGCGTGAGGTCAACCTGGTCACCTTCCATGACGACGTCATCCCAGGCTCCCTTGGCCACGACCTCGCATGGAATATAATTCTGACATCGTTCGCGAAAGGCGGTGGGAAGATTCTGCGCCTCGACGCCGAGACAATGCGCCAGCAGCTTTCGGCTTCCGGCAATGTTCGTCACCACAGGCATCTTGGAACTAGCAACATTCTCAAAGATGACAACTGGGCTTCTGCCGATACGGTCGAGCTCGAAGACGACGGAAGTCATCTCTAGCTCGCGGCTCACCGGCTCACGAATCCTCAAAATCTCATCCGGAAAGATTTTCTCCGTGGTCGCGAGAAATCCGCGCAAGCTCTGATTGTCTATCGTCAACGTCGTCTCCCGGCACGCCCTTCGCTTTACGGTTATCAGCTTATAATATAAGTTAGGACCAACAAGACGGGATTAGCGGCACGCTGCCCATAGATTGACAGGCGCGTTGCTCATCGCGAAGGCAGTAAGTGCGTCAATTGTGTTGGTTGCTGCATCGATGATCGCGAACGAACCGTCGGATTTCGGCCAGCTATGGCAAGCTGCGCGGGCTACTTAAGGAACGAATCGTTATGGCGCCAGAGCGACTTCTTCATACCGTTTCCCCCAACAATCTGACGGACCGGATCACCGCGACCTTGCGCGACGACATTGTCAGCGGAAAGTATGCCCCCGGGGGGCAATTGCCTCCCGGTAAGGAACTGGGTCAGCAATTCGGCGTCAGTATAACGGTGGTTCGGGAAGCGCTGTCGCGACTGAAGGCCGACGGTCTGGTGGCATCGCGGCAAGGCAAGGGCGTTTTTGTGCCCAACGATACCAAAGCGCGGCCATTTCGGCTGGCCCTGGGAAGCGGGACGCAACTTTCGCTGACTGATATCTTTGAATTGCGGATGGGTGTCGAGGTTCAGGCAGCGAGCCTTGCCGCAGAGCGTCGGACGACTCGCGATCTCAACCTGATGGCCCGGTATTTGAAGGTCATGGAGCCGGCCCGAAAGCCGTTCGCTGAGGCACTTGCGGCCGACCTCGCATTTCATCGGGCGATCGCGGAGGCGACGCGGAATCCTCTGATCGTCGGCTTTATGGAGTTCCTTCAACCTCATCTTCACGAGGCGATCGCGCTGGCGCGGGCCAATTCGGCGAAACGGCCGGAGACCGAAAACGCCGCCTATAAGGAGCATATTGATATCTATGAAGCGATTGCCGCGAAAGATGCACGGCGTGCCCGTCGATCGGTTCGCTTGGTGCTGGACGGCAGTCTGAAAAGATTGAGCGGCTCCGCGCCGTCCTGACGGTAGTTCGGCGGCCGCCAATCCGAGCGTGGCCGGTCGAACCGCAGCTGCAGCAATACAGCGACTATCACGACGCCATGAGCCCAAGGAGGCAAATTGCTATCAAAAGTTGTCCTATGAGGATCGGGGCGATGGCGCGCGGGTTGCGCCCCGCTTCACGATCTTCGATGAAACGCCGTAAATATCGATATAGCGCCAGTTGCAGGGTAACCATGCGCTGTAGGCCGCAAGCGCGCTGATCTATCCGGTTAGCGGTTAGATCTCGTCGGGCTCTTCGGTCTTCGGCTTCATCATCGCAGCGAGCGCTTGGCGGCGTTCTTCGATGATGCTGGGGGTGTCCTTGTGGATTGCGATCAGCTCTTTGAGGTTCTCGATCCCGTCATCGGTGAACGCCATCACCCCGTCTTCACCGACGCCGACGACCCATAGCTGGCCATCCTCGGTGTCCATTTCTTCGGCGACCTCGAACAGCCATTCCTCGTCTTCACCGAGCATCTCAGCGACATGGCTGAGAGTGAACACGTGGCTGACTTTGTTGACGTGCCCCATCAAGCCGCCTGCGCCGCAAGGCCTTGCTGTTGCGCAGTCTTCCAGTTCCAGGGCAGCAGCTCATCGAGCCTGTGGGCGGGGTGGGTGGCGATGCGAGCGAGTACATCGGCGAGCCAGGCCTGAGGGTCGACGTCGTTCATCTTGGCAGAGACGATGAGGCTATACATGGCGGCGGCTCGGCGCCCTCCGCGGTCGGACCCACAGAATAACCACGACTTTCTGCCCAATGCGATGCCGCGCAGCGCTCTTTCGGCGGCATTGTTCGAGAGGCAGACGCGGCCATCGTCGAGGAAGCGTGTGAAGGAGGCCCAGCGCTTGAACATGTAGTTCATGGCCTTGGCCAGATCGTGACCGCGGGAGAGCTTGGCGCATTGCTCGCGCATATAGGCTTCCAGATCGGCGACGAGCGGCGCGCTCTGCGCCTGGCGAACAACCTTTCGTTGGTCGGCGTTTTGGCCTTTGATAGAGCGCTCGATCTCGAACAGAGCGTCGATGCGGCGCACAATCTCCATGGCGACGGGCGAGATGACGATCTCCTTCTTTCCGGCCGCTTTGCGCCGCGCGTTCTCCTCAAGATCCGCCATGGCGAAGAACGGGCGCCGGGCATGGACCCAACAGGCCGCTTCCCTGATAAGCCCAGGACTTCGCTCGGGCTCGTAGAGCTTGATGTATCCGCCGAAGGCGTCGGCCTGGAGGATCCCGGTGTATTTGGCCAGATGCGCCTGCGGATGCTCACCACTTCGATCGCGCGAGTAATAAAACATCGCCGCCGGCGGATCTGAGCCGCCGAAGGGGCGGTCGTCCTTCACATAGACCCAGCATCGAGCGACATCGCACTTGCCCAAGGCGAGCACGGGCACGGTGGTGTCGTCGCCATGGAGGCGTTCGGCTGCCATGACGTGGGCTTCCAAGAGCCGCGACAGCGGCTCTAACACCGTGCAGCACGCCCCTACGGCGTCGGCCATGGTCGAGAGGCTGATCGGCACGCCTTCAAGGGCATAGCGCTCGGCCTGACGGTTCAACGGCTGATGCTGGCCGAACTTCTCGTACAGAACCATCGCGAGCAGGCTCGGTCCCGCCCAGCCCCGCGCAATCACATGGAACGGCGCCGGCGCTTGGCTGATTTTCTCGCAATCCCGGCAGGTGAACTTTTCGCGCACCGTCTCGACCACTTTCCACTGGCGCGGCACCGATTCCAGCGTCCGGGTCACGTCTTCGCCGAGCTTGCGCAAGCGATTGCCGCCGCAGCATTCACACGCCGTTGGCGGATCGATCACCACGCGCTGGCGGGGAAGATGATCGGGGAACGTATTGCGTTCGGGGCGCGTGCGCGTAAATCCGCGTACAATTGTCGTCCTGGCGACGGCTCTCTCGGCCGCAAGCTCGTCTTCGGTGGCGTTGGCTTCCAGCTCTTCGAACGTCAGCGCCAACTGGTCGATCAGCCGAGACGAACGCTCTGACCGCTGTCCGTAGATCTGGCGCTCGAGCTTGGCGATCCGTAATTTTTGCTGGGCAATCAGCGCGCTGTCTTCCGATGCCTTCGCATGGGCGACCGCGAGCTCCGCCGCAATATCCAGCGTCTTCGCGCGCTCGGTCGCCAACGCCTCTTTCAGAGCGGCTATGTCGTCGGGAGGGGCGTCGGGAGCCGTGTCCATGCAAACGAGAGAATCATAAATTCAGTGATTTGTGACGCCCTAAAATCCACGTGATCCAATATTTTATTTGGCTCAGCCGGCGCTCTGCGGTCGCCATGTTAGTTGCGGATTTCTCCAGTCGATCCCTTCCAGCATATAAGCCATCTGGGCCGCTGAGACCGACACCGCACCAGCGGATGCTGAGGGCCAGATGAACTTGCCGCGGTCCAGGCGTTTGGCATAGAGCGACATGCCTAACCCGTCATGCCATAAAATCTTGACCAGATCGCCGCGGCGACCCCGGAAGATATAGAGATCGCCGGCATGAGGATCGCGCTTCAAGCCCTCCTGAACCGTCAGGGCCAGACTTTGCATGCCGCGGCGCATGTCGGTGTGGCCGGTGGCGATCCAGACCCTGACGCCGCTCGGGATCGGGATCATCGCCGCCTCAGAAGCTCAAGCACCCGCTGCAGTGCCTCGGCGTCAACATCCCGGTCAACGCGAACGCGACAGCCGCCGCTAAGCTCAATCTCGATTATTCCGACTCTTGCACGCTGCGCAGGAGGCGACGACGGCGGCTGTGGTGTGCACGTCGAGGCCGGAGCCGGCGTAAAGGCGATCTCCACAGGAACAAGCGCCGGCACGGCATCCCCGCTCAGCTGGTCTTCGCGCACCAACCGGCGCCACGTGAACAATTGGCTCGCAGACAACCCATTGCGCCGAGCCGTCACTGACACCAATCGTGGCCCGCCATAGCTCTCGGCAACGATCCGCTGCTTTTCCTCCAATGTCCAACGGCGTCGAGCGCCCGTCGAGACAACTTCCAGTCGGGAGACCTTCGAATTAGGCGTATGGTCAGTCATACGCCTATGTCTTCACCCTCCATCGCTCCGCGCAAGGCGGCCCTCGCCGGAGCGATACGTTGCAGGCGACCACACGTTGACGCGACGGGCGGTATTTTCGGCTCGCTCAGACTGGCGAAGAACGCACCAGTAGACGCGAGCTGGATTCCTGTACGCTATTTCGATGTACGCAAGCTACCGCTACGCGGCCGATTCAGAGCTGTGTTGATACCGTCTCGTCGGCATGACGCGATGGATCGGGCCGCCTGAATTCCAATGTATTCTCGATATGAATCCGCATCGCCGCCGAAGCCGCCTCTTCGTCGCGCGCTTCGAGTGCATCGAGGACGGCATGGATTTCGGAGAACGCCTCACGGATTCGAGATGGATAGCCCGCACTTGCACGGCGGATCCATTGGACCTTGTCGATCAGATTGAGAAGGACATCCGAGAGCACTTTATTTGCTGCGGCCTTGTAGACGGCCAAGTGAAACTGAAGATCGAGTTCCAGATATTCGTCCAAATGGTCGGCTGCCACCCGTTCGCCAAAGGAAGAAAAGGCATTCCGGAGCCGGACTAGTTCTCCATCGCTCATCATTCTTGCTGCCCGGCCTGCGAGGTAAGATTCGAGCAGAATACGGGCTTCCAGGATCTCGGTGATTTCAGTCGCCGACAGGCCTCGAACGAAGGTTCCGCTCGAAGGCGATATCTCCGTCCAACCCTCGCTCTGCAGCCTTGAAAAAGCGGTCCGGACCGGTGACCGGCCGCACCCCAGCTCTTCCGCGATTCGGGCTTCTGAAATCTTGTCGCCCGGCTTGTAAACAAGCTCGGTGATGCGGCGCTTGATCTCGCGGTAAACGACACCAGCCCGCCCCAAATCGTTGTTGGATGGATTAAAGATCATTTTTCTGTTTCAGCTCATAGTTTAGTTCGGTGATCTTTCGAGATCAGCACGCAGTCGAGAGCCACGCAGCCGCGCCCCTGCTCCAGTACCGCGAGAGGATTGATTTCAATCTCCGAAATACGGTCGGCGCAGTCTGCGATAAATCGGGACACCGCGCTCACCGTCCGCGCAACGGCCTCGATATCTCCCGGCGGGGCACCTCGGAAGCCCCCAAACAATTTGGAGACCTTGGTGGAGTGAATCATTTCCCTTGCCTCCTTTTCGTCGATAGGTGCCAGGCGGATGGCGACATCCTTGTACAGTTCAACCTGCACTCCCCCGGCGCCGACCACGATTAGCGGCCCGAAGTCCGGATCCACCCTGGCGCCGACGAATATCTCTCCGAGCGAAGATACTTGCTGCTGTACCAGAAATCCGAGGAATTTGTCGGCGGGAAGCGCACCCAGGGAAACTTCCATCGCCGCAAGTGCGCGTCTGACGTCCACTTCCGAGCGTAGCCCGACCTTGACGAGTCCGGCATCGGATTTGTGAATCATATTCTCGACGATCCCCTTGAGCACCACCGGATACCCGATCTCGATCGCTGCGGCGACTGCGGCGTCGGCAGAATGGACAATCCTATCGCGTGGGCCGGTGACGCCGTAGCTTTTCAGCGTCTCCCGGGCTTCATGTTCGGCGGCCAGACGATAGGGTGGTACGCCATCGAGCATCGACCGGGCTGGAACCGCTTCGGCCGGGTTTTCCGGCATCGGCGCCTGAACACGGCCGACCGACCAGTCGAGATAATTCGAGATGGCCGCAAGACCGACGCGCGTGCCCCGCAGATAGGGAACGCCGACCTTATCGGCCATCTCCTGAAGCGTGGCATGCGGCTGATCGGAAATGTTCGACAGCGCCACGAATGGCTTTTTCGCGGTCTCGGCCCCGCGTGCGACCGACTCAAGCAGTTTGGCGTAACGACCGGCCTGTTGCTCACCGAGCCTGCCCGGAGCGTCCTGCAGCAGCACGAGCATGCCGACGTCGGGCTGCGAAGCGATCGCTTCGGCGCAGCTCATTGCGACCGAGGAATCGTAAAGCCCGGCCCAGGTCAGATCCAATGGATTCGACAAGTGCGAGAACGAAGGAAGCAACTGCTTCACTGTCGATGACGCCGATCCCAGCGGCGCGAAGGCGATGCCGAGGTCTTCCGACGCATCTAGCGCGAGCGCGATTTCGCCCCCCGAGATCGAGAGACCGCCGAGATTTCGTGTCGTCGGGCGCAACGTCATTTTCGACGCGAGCAACGTCGTTTCGATGAGATCGTCGATCGAATGCACCTGGATGGCACCGACAGACCGAAGTGCCGCGTCGCACGCCTCGTCGCTGCCGGCGATCGCGCCGGTATGCGCCATGACCGCTGCTTTGCCAGACTGCGAGCGTCCGCTCTTGAGGACGATCACCGGTTTTCCGGCTGCGTGCGCGTGACGAAGCGCCCGCATGAAGGCCGCGGGTTTCTTGATCTGTTCCGCGAACACCAGGATCGTGGTCACGCCGGGATCGTCAGCCACCGCTTCGATGTAGTCGGCGGCCGATGTGACGGCTTCATTGCCGGTCGTGATGATGTAGCTGAAGCCGATGCCGCGGACGGAATTGAGCAGCGCAATGCCGATCGATCCGCTCTGGACGATCGCAGCAACCCCGCCCCGCTCTACCCGCTCAGGCAGTGACGTGCCAAACAACGCCGACTTCCCGGTGAGATTCAGCAGGCCGAGGCAATTCGGCCCACATACCGCCATGTCGTTCGCTTCCGCCAGGTCGATCAACGCGCGCTGAGCCGCGACGCCATCCTGCGTTTCTCCAAATCCGCTCGACAAGATTGCCAGCGCGCCGGCGCCCTTTCGTGCTGCTTGTTTGGCGACCTCGATGACCGATTCCGCCTGAACGGCCACGAACACCGCATCCACGTCACCGGGGACGCCGTCGAGCGAAGCGTAGGTTCGCTGACCGAACAATTCCGGTGAGCGCGGATTGACGAGATACACATCCCCATCATATCCAACGAATTCCAGCGCCTTGAATGCATTGAATCCCGGACCCACCTTTTCGGATGCTCCGACAATCGCAATCGACTTCGGCCTGAGCAGGCTGCGAATGCCCATCAGAGGGCTCCGAACTTCGGCTTGCGCTTCTCGGTGAATGCCTTCGGTCCTTCATGCGCATCCGGATGGGCAAACACCCGCTCACAGACGTCGACCTCGAAATCGACCATGTCCTTCCAACTCTCGCGGGAATTGAATGCGATGGCTTCGCGAGTTGCCCGGATAGCGAAAGGCGACGCGCTTGCGATACGGTCTGCAGCGATCATCGCTTCCTTGGCGAGATCAGCTTTCGCGACCACCTTGGTGACGAGACCGAAGTCGTAAGCCGTCTTGGCATCGAAGTCATGGCCGAGCAGAAGAATATCGAGAGCGCGGTTGCGTCCGACGTAGCGTGGCAAGCGGGTCAGTCCCATGCCCCAGCTTGGCACCATACCAATATAGGCATCGCCGGCGCGGAACACGGTGTCGTCAGCTGCGACGCGGATGTCGCAGGCCCAGCCCAGCGCCGTGCCACCGCCAATGCAGTACCCGTGAATCGCGGCGATGATGGGAAGCGAGAAGTTTTCGAGACGGTTGAGCGTCTTTCTCCCCAGCGCCTGGAACGCCTTGGAGCCCTCCGGCGTCCCGAAGTCCGCCTCTTCGCGAAGATCGCCACCGGCGCAAAATGCCTTGTTGCCCGATCCTGCGAGGATCACGCAGCGCGCCTCCTTATCGAGTTCGATCTCGTCGAGGCGCGCGTGCAACGCATTCATGAGCTTGGTGGACGCCGCATTGACCGGCGGGTTGTCTAGCGTGACGATCGAGATGGGACCGTTCTTTTCGAGACGGACGAGAGAATTGGTCAAGACAGTATCCTTGAAGTTGGTGGGGTTGGCTGAGATCAGTTAGAGCCGGAACGGATGTCCGGCTTGGCCCAGAACACGAAATAGACGTGAAGGAAGCGAACCAGCGCGTAGAGGATGATCCCCAATACGGCGAGAACCAGCAGCACCGCGAACATGCCTGAGATGTCCATGTTGTAGTTTAGTTGCAGCAGAAGATTCCCGAGGCCCCGGTCGGCGCCGATGAATTCTCCGACCAGCGCGCCGGTGATGCTGAGTACGATGCCGACATTCAGGCCGGCGAAGATGAACGGCAGCGAGTTCGGGAAGATGACGATGCGGAACAGCTGCCAGCGGGACGCCACTAGCGATCGCATTAGGTCGAGCTTCTCGGCTTCGACCGTGGAAAAACCGACGATCGCGTTGATGAGCACCGGAAAGAACGAGATGATCGCTGCAATCAGGATCTTCGACTCCATTCCGATCCCCACCCACACCACTATGAGCGGCGCGAGCGCCACCTTCGGAAGTGCCTGGAAGCCCACCAGATACGGCATCATCATGCGTTCGATGAGAAGCGATCGCGTGACGAGGAACGCAACGAAGATCGCACTGACGGAGCCGCAAGCGAAGCCTGCCAGCGCTTCGACCAATGTAATCAGGAAATTTTCGACCAACAAACCTCGGCTATACACGAGCCAGAGGGAACTTACGACGGATGACGGAGGCGGAAGGAGTAGCTTCGAAACCTGGAAAAATGCCGGGACATACTCCCACACTAGCAAAATTAGAATTCCGCCGAAGAGCGGTGGAGCGTATCGGTCGAACGTTGCGGACAAACGACTAGTCATTGCGCGTCTTCCTCAGGCTGTACCGGCGACCGGAGCGACTTCGAAATGACTTCTAAGCCTTTCGGCCAGATTAATGAAAACCGGGTCGGATCGAGTCGCGGCGGAGCGTGGACGTTCGATCGGCACATCGATCACTTCGCGCACGAAGCCGGGTCGCGGAGCGAATACCGCCACCTTGTCCGATAGAAGCAATGCCTCCTCAATCGAATGTGTGACTAGGATGACTGTCTTCATACTTGCCTGCCAGATCCGAAGCAGTTCAAGGTTCATCGCTTCTCGCGTCAGTGCGTCGAGCGCACCAAATGGCTCATCCATCAACAGAATCTTCGGATCGTGCATGAGTGCGCGGGCGATTGCCGCACGCTGTCGCATGCCACCTGAGAGTTCGTCCGGGTAGCGATCGCCAAATCCTTCAAGGCCGACCAGTTTCAAAAGCTCCTGGGCCCGCTGCATTGATGCCGCAGGATCGAGCTTCAATACCTCCGCTGGCACGAGCACGTTCTTTAAAATCGTTCGCCAAGGTAGCATCACGGGGCTTTGGAATACGAGACCGATGTCTCGCCGGGGGCTCGTTACCGAGACGCCATCAATCTTGATGGCGCCGGCCGAGGCCGTTTCAAGTCCAGCGATCATGCGCAAGAGTGTACTTTTTCCGCAACCAGACGGCCCAACGATACAGACAAATTGGTTCGCATCCACGCTCAGGGACGTGTTGACTAGCGCATCCATATCTGTGCCGGATCGTGAGCGAAATTGCTTGCGGACCTCGCGGATGTCGATCAGCATTCCCGTCGCCGGCGTCACTTGTTTGACTCCGCCTGCTTGATGATCGCGACCTTGTCGAAACGGTTCACTCCGTCGACAAGATCGTTCGTAAAATAGTCTCCAACATCGAGCTTCTTATTGATGAAACCCACATCCAGAAAGAATGACTGGGTCGAGGTCCATTCATCGCGAGTGAATGCGCCGTATCGAGGATCAACGCGGCCATCAAGTACGTACTTCGCAAGACGAGCCTTCAAAGTATGCACCGCCTCGCGCATTGCCTGCTCTTCGGGCATGTTCGTAGGCTTGGAGGCGGGGTACTTCGTCCAGTGGAGGCGCACGGCGGCCTCGGTGTTAGCAAGCGTGAAGATCACACCCTTGGCGATGCCTTGCGCGAATTTGGTGGAGACGTCCGGATTTGCTCTGACGAAGGGCCCGTTCGCGACCAACATCAAGCTGAGAAGTTTCGACGTACCTGGCGTCACGAAGTGGCGAAACTGAAATCCTGAATTCTCCAGGATGGCGTAGGCCCAGTCCCAAATCGCGAGAGCATCCACCTGGTTCGACTTAAGTGCATTTGCAGCTTGTGGACCGAGCCCCACGGGAAGCCACCTCACGTCCTTCTCGGGATCGAGACCGACGCCGCGCAGCATCGCCTTTGCAACAATGGCTCCGCCACTCGCCAGACTGACGACACCTATGGTTTTGCCTTTGAGATCCTCCAGTTTCTGGACCGGACTGTCCTTCAAGACGGCCAAGGTATAGATCGGCTCGCGCGTGTGATTGTAGACGGCCTTGATGTCTGCGCCTTCCTGACGTCCGACAAGCAGCGCTTCCGGACTAGCCATCGTGAATTCGGCGTTGCCGGAGATGACCAATTGCGT
Organism: Nitrobacteraceae bacterium AZCC 2146; assembly: GCA_036924855.1. Lineage (NCBI taxonomy): Bacteria > Pseudomonadati > Pseudomonadota > Alphaproteobacteria > Hyphomicrobiales > Nitrobacteraceae > Nitrobacteraceae bacterium AZCC 2146. The sequence goes on along the minus strand of JBAGRP010000001.1, from coordinate 6,941,740 downwards.
CGCGCCGGTGCCACCATTGAATGGTGTGACCGTGACGTCCAGTCCGGCATCCTTCCAATAGCCAAGCATTTCCGGAACGGACGAGTGCGTTGCCTCGGCGACGCTCGGACTAGGCGATGTCAAAAGGTATCGGATCTTGGTTTGTGCCGAGGCGGGAAGAACGTGCAGCGACGCTAAGAGGGCAACCAGTACATATCGAACGAGGGCCATTACGAAACCTCCAAAAAGGACCAGCAACGACAGCATACCAGTTAACCAGTTAACTGGTTGCTGAAAGATCTGCCAAGACATGAGCGATTTAGCGGCACGAAATTAGTCGGTTGGTGGATCCCAGGTACGCTTCAGGGTCGCGACGGCGGCTCGGAAAAGCGAACCGAAACATTGAGTTCTGCAAGCTGAAGTACATCGAGCGACGCATGAAACACATCACGTCGGCTCAACTTCTCCGGGCTGTCGACGACAAGCCATCGCGATGGTCACAAATTGAGCTCACACCATCCAAGACATGGAGAACTTTTCGAATGACCACGTTCAAAGCCGTTAGAATCGACAAGGCACACAAGCAAACCACTTTCGAGCTACCGCGGTGCCGTCGCAGCATGCGGCCTCGCCGTTCATTCTGCGTGGGGTTTGTCTACTGGGCATTGACTCAGTGATGTGCCCAATCGAGCTGCGTAAGCAGGCATGGCTGCGACTAGCGACAGACCTGAACACCGAAAAACTCGCCACAATAACGCAGGAAGTCGAACTGGAGGACGTGATTGAAGCCGGCGCACAGGTCCTTGCAGGCCGAGTACGTGGCCGCATCTGGTGAAGGTCCAATAATACGAGGGCGCAATGTTACCTTTATGGGAGAGCTCCAACGGAGCTCTGCCATTCGCCCCCGTCGATGATCCGTCGTGTAATGCACCATAGGGGATAAAGGAACACCTATGCCCCGATTCGCGCGCTGAGCTTTCTCGCCTGAAGGAACTCCATCAGGGCGAACATAATGATCACAACCGCCAGCACGACAACGGACGCTGCAGCGATGATGGGACTAACCTGAAGGAGAACTCCGTCCCACATCTGCTTCGGCAATGTAGTCTTCAATCCGCCTCCGACAAAAAGGGCAATCGTCAATTCCTCGAAAGATTGCAAGAATCCGGTCACAAAACCGACCGCCAAGCCACCCTTTACAAGCGGCAACGTAACAAATCGGAGCACTCCAACGCGACTTGCGCCGAGCGTTGACGCAGCGGCGTCAAGCCGCCAATCATGCCCTTTGAAGGTCGCGAGGAGCACCACGAACACAATCGGCATCGCTATCACGGTGTGACCAATAGTAATACCGAGATCGGTTGCCAACAGTGACACTTTTGCAAACATATAAAAGAGTGCGATTGCGATCACGATCGACGGAATGATCATCGGCGTCAGGAACATCGCTCCCATATTCCATCAAATTCCATATGAAATAGATGATAAAATCCATCACCATTCCCTGTCACGGAGACTAGCCAGACAGGTGTCTGATCTACGTGAGGACCGCCCGCAAGATAGTACTGAATCCACAGAATCGAATTGGTAATAATTAACTTCCAGTTCGGTTGGCCCTCGTAGTAGCGGGCCTCAATCGAATGGGCCTGCTTACGTAGCTCTTTTAGCCGCTTTACGGACGCCCGGATTGCCTTCTCATATTCAACCGCATTAAGGCCAACTGCAGCCGCGCGCCCCTTCATTGGCTTAGTGCCAGGCTTACATAATATGACTCGGATATCGCCGGATGAGGTGCTTCAATTGCTTTGCCTTCACCCACGGGGCCGCCGCTTTCATTCTTCGACGCCTCAATCCTGCCTTGCTTTGCGGCGTTATAACATAACGTCGATTCTCTTCAGTCCTGCCACTATCCGGGGAGCCGCCGACACTTAGGGCCCTTCGGGCCGCGGCGGAGCGAAGCATGCGGAATACCTGTCTCGAACCGAGCCGCGACCTGTCGCGGCAGGCGAATGCCGTTGATCGTTTGAGATCGGAGCGCGCTCCACATGACCTGCCGTCTGCTCCGGCAACGCTGGCGATCGCCGCATCATGATATTGCCGCGAGGGCAGCACGACGGCGGGCCAGACAGCGCGCCGGCGCTAAACGCGAACCTTGCGTCCGGTCACGTCACACAACCTCGTTTTGATTCCGAATCCCGTCTTGCATCCGATCCGCGCTTCGCGCGTCGTGCCGTCGACATGAAGTGGCTGGCGGCGCTGCTCTTGATGGCAATCGCCGCGATCCTAATGCTTGACGCGGTGTGGACGTCGCTCGGCTCCGGATTGTCGGTCGCGATGGCGCCTGCGCTGTTCCGGCGCGCCGCGACCGGCGGTGATTTGCAACGGGCCGACCGGTTGACGCCGGTGGAGCGCCCCCGCGAGCGCGACGTGATCCGCACCCGCATCGAGCAGCTCGCTGACGATGGGCACGGCACAAAACCCTTCACCCATGTGATCGCGCGGCTGGCGCAGGCCTCCCATCATCTTGCGCCGAATATCCCAGTTGAGAAGGAGCTTGGTGAGACAACTCTCAGCGCGGCAACGCCGGCTGCACCTGCGGCGCACGACCGCGCGCCCGCGGCAGTCGCTGTGGCATCCGCTGCGAGCGAGGCGCTGCCGCATGAAATCCGTTTCGGCGCGTCGCGGCCGGCGCTGCCCGCGCATGCCAGCGCCTTTGGCGCCCCCGACGAATCGGCACCGGCACCGACGCCGCCCGGCGTGCCGATCAATCTCACGGTGATCGCGAAAGCCGCCAGCGCCGTCGGTGCCGAGCGGCGCATCATAGTGGCGCGCGCCGGTGATACGCTGGACAGCATTCTCACCGCGCTCGGCGCCACAGTGCAGGACGCCGGCGCCATCGCCACGCTGCTGACGCCGCACTCCTTGTTCGGCCGCGACACCTTCGCCGGCGGCGAGACCGTCACGGTGCTGCAGGATCATGCGCAAGATCACGCGCGGCCGTGGCAGGTCAGTCTCACGCGCGATGGCAAGCCGGAGCGCGTCGCCGCGCTCTCCGATGCCGGCCCTTACGTACCGGCAGCGCCGCATCCGCATGCGGCAGCCGTCGCGCCGGACGCCGGGCAAGACGACGTGGCGCTGCGCACGTCGCTCGATACCGAGCGGTCCTCCATAAAGCTGCACGAGAGCCTCAACCGGCTGGCACAGGACAACCGCATTGCGCCCTCGCTGATCAGCGACATCGTCCGGCTGTGCGCCAAGGATGTTGATCTTGAGGCCGCGGTCTCGGCGCGCGACGCGGCCGAATTCCTGTACGGTCCGAACGCGCAGGGCGAGCCTGAACTGGTATTCGCCGCGCTCACGCTCGATGGCCGCACCCACCGCTACTATCGCTTCACGGCGCCCGACGACGGCGGCACCGACTACTACGATGCGGACGGCCATTCCGTCACCGCGTCACTGATCCACAAGCCGGTGGCCGACGGCCGCCTCGGCGACGGTTTCGGCTGGCGGATGCATCCGATCCTGCGGGAGCGCCGCTTCCACGAAGGCGTGGATTACGCCGCTCCCTTCGGCTCGCCGATCGCGGCGGCCGGCGCCGGCGTGGTTGAGAAGATCGATCAGCAGTGGGGCTACGGTAAATACGTTCGCCTCCGCCACGACTTCGGCTACGAGACGACGTACGCCCACATCTCCAGCGTGCCACGCGGCCTCAAGGTCGGGGCGCGAATCCATCCCGGACAGACCATCGCCTATATCGGCTCAACCGGGCTGTCGACCGGGCCGCATCTTTATTACGAACTGAGGGTCAACGGCCGATACGCCAATCCGCTGCAGACACATCTGCGCGCCGGACGGGTGCTCGACGGCGACGTGCTCACAGCGTTCCAGCAGGTGCGCGCCCGCACCGATCTGCTGCTGCAGGCCAGCGCGCAACGCGTTGGTTCCAGCCAATAACCAACCGCTGCTGGATCCCTGAACAGAAAGAGAAGCTTCAAACGCTGTGTGCCCACGGCGCATCCCAATTCCGAATGGCAGTAGTGCTCAAGCGCTCAATTGCTTTCGTTCAAACTATAGCCCGCCAACTAGGCCTTCACCTTCTGCCAATCGGTCGCGCGCCGCGTCGGCTACTTAGCCGAGAAAAGCCTCGGCGACGGTCGTTTCGCCACATTGCTTAGCTTTTTGATAGGGTGCTGCAAAAATTATGTATATATTTCAATTACATATGAGTGGCGCACCATTTAGCTAATTGATTTTTAAGATAAAAATCTGATCGATTCCAAATCGGAAATTCCAAAGTTTTGCATAGGGACAACCGCGTAATCCTGAAGAGCGAGACGGGTGAAGGCGGCGGGATCAGTTCAGCGAAAATATTGTCAATGAAGCGCTCATCGCGCGTGTCGTTGGTCAGCCAGCGCACAACGTCGCTGTCAGAATGCGCGGTGACGGGATCGATGTTTGGCGGCGCGTTCATATCTTGTTCCTGAGCAGTGACCTGGATCGACGGTACAAGATATGTCTGTCCCCGCCCGACGGCGTCAGGTATTATCGATAGCGGACGAGAGAGCGGACGTGGCAATATTGACGCGAATGTGAAGGTAAGCCGACATGCGCCCTGAGGGCATTGGCTAGATGTGGCCGGGTCACGCGCGGCGGTTTCGCGCCATCAATAGTTGCGCTAATTTCCCAAAACGCGCTGGGCTAAGTCTGCAGGTGCTCGAATGCACATGTCGCGCGCGCGCTTTTTGTTAGCAGTTCTTATCCTGACCGCGACGTATTTGTTTGGAGGGTACAGCGGTCGCCATGATTTTTTTCCCTTCCCGTTTTTTCACGCGCTGAAAACTCGGACGGCTCCCGACCTCTACACATTTGATCAAGCGGGACGGCTCGCATCGGGCGATCAGAAGAAAGCTGTCGCCTGCCGGCAGCAGACGGACCGTACGGCCGTGCTGCTGCTAATCGGGCAGTCCAACGCTGGAAATCACGGGGGGCAGCGGTTCCGCTCGGAACACGGAGAGACGCTTGTCAATTTCTTCGATGGACGATGCTATGTTGCCGCGTCGCCCCTACTGGGATCTGACGGCACCAGCGGGGAATATTGGACCCAGCTCGGCAACCTCCTGCTGGATCGCGGATCGTTCGACCAGGTCGTACTGGCTCCCGTGGCCATAACCGGCTCGGAGGTCTCCCGTTGGGGGCCGGGCGGCGATCTGAACGGAATCGTGACCGGCACCGCGAGTCAGCTGCAGCAGAAAGACTATCTTGTGACGCACGTCCTCTGGGTCCAAGGTGAGATCGACTACGTGAAGGGAACGAACGAGAAGGACTACCGGGATCGCTTCGTGTCGTTGGTCAGCTCGTTGAGATCTCATGGCGTCGCGGCGCCGGTGTACGTTGCCATCGCGACCAAGTGTTTGGGAGCAAGCAACGGAGGAACGCGCTTCCACTCTTCCGATAACCCGGTAGCGCGCGCTCAACTGGCGCTTCCCGATCGCGGCGCCAATCTGAGAAGCGGAGTTAATTCAGACGCCTTGCTTGGCGATCTGGATCGGTACGACGACTGCCATTTCAGCTCTTCCGGGGAGCAGAAGGTCGCGAGAGCCTGGGCAGACCTGCTCTCAACCGCTCGCTGAGCCGAAGTGTGAATAAGCACCGAAGCGGCTGCTTATTCACAGTTTTGCACCTCTAGAGCAGATTCCTCTTAATCCAAGCCGTATCCGGCGTGAGCGAAGAAGTTTATGCATTCGTCAGGTTTGAACTGTTGCAACGCATTGGCGGCGGCTCGCTCGAGAGCGTCGAGGGTTCGCGCGGCGGACTTGCGCACATGTGCCTTGAGCTTGGCGAAGGCATTTTCGATCGGATTGAGGTCGGGACTGTAGGGCGGCAGATAGTGGAGTTCGGCGCTGCAGGCTTCAATGGCTTGCCTGACGCCCGCGACCTTGTGAGCGGCCAGATTGTCCATAATGACGATATCGCCTGAGCGCAGTGTGGGGACCAACATCTGCTCGACCCAGGCCAAGAAGCACTCTCCGTCCATCGGACCATCGAGAAGCATCGGCGCAACGAAGCCCGCAAGCGTGAGACCGCCGACAAAGGTGACTGTCTTCCAATGACCGTGCGGAATTGCGGCGCGGCAACGCTCGCCTTTGGGCGCCCAGCCACGAAGGCGCGCCATCTTCGTCGAAAGGCCGCTCTCATCGATGAAGATCAGGCGTTCGGGGTCAAGATCGTCTTGGCCATCGAACCAATTCTCGCGCGCGGCCTTTACATCCGCGCGCTCTTGCTCGCTGGCGTGGGCGGTCTTTTTTTATGCGTCTGGCCGTGCCGATCGAGAAACTTCCACACAGCGGTCCTCACAACGGTCACGCCGCGTTCCTCCCGCACCGCTCGACCATCTCGTCAAGCGTTGTGTCGGGCGCCTCGGCAAGCGCGCGCAGAATGAAATCCGCATGCCCATCAAGCACGGACCCCTTCGGCTTGCCCTGTTTGGCAGGGCGAACTTCCCCCGTTGCCCGCTTCAGCCGCGCCCATGTCCCGGCCGTCGCAATCCCGATCGCAAAGCGCTCCGCCGCCTGACGCGTCGATACCCCGCCTTCGATCGCCGAAACTACCCGCTCGCGTAAATCCATGCTGTACGGCTTGCCCATCCCATCCTCCCGACTCAGTCGCAAAGATGGAATCAGCATTCCCACCTCTAGAGAATCCCCTCCGACTCACTTTTTGGGAATGTGCTCTAGCGCAAGAAATCGCAGAAAATGCCTTCCCGGCGCCACGGCTACCACTTCCCTTGAAAGGACCGAAGAGCGCACCTCGATAACTGTGCTTTACTGCTGCCGGCGCATTGATCAGCGTCGGAGAAGCCCATATCGAGTAAACTCGACTCTATCCTTGGCAACCCGATCGCAATTAAATGCTCCAAGACGGCCCGAGCCTTGCCGCTATGGCGGACGCACTCGCGAAATCGACTGACTACCGCGTTCTCCGTCGGCTTGTCCCTCGAACCGAGTTCGCGCCGGCGAGCGGCCACGCCGTCAAGTCCGGGATCCTCCTGGATGTGGAGACGACAGGTCTCGATCCAATTCGAGACGAAGTCATCGAACTCGCCATGGTCAAGTTCGACTACTTGCCGGACGGGACCATTGCGCGCGTGGCGGATGTCTTCACCTCATACAATGAGCCGTCAAGGCCGATCCCGCCTGAGATAAGCGAACTCACCGGCATCACAGATGAGACAGTGGCCGGGCATAAAATTGACGAAAACGCCATCGCCGAATTTGCCGATAGCGCCGTGATCGTCATCGCGCACAACGCAGGCTTCGACCGCAAGTTTGCCGAGCGCTATTGGCCGATGTTTCAGCACAAGGCATGGGGATGCTCGGCGACCGAAGTCGATTGGCGTAAACATGGGTTTGACGGATCGCGATTAGGCTATTTGCTAGCTGGTGCGGGCTTCTTCCACCAGGCGCATCGGGCGATCGACGATTGTCACGCCCTCCTCGAGATCTTGGCCCTCGAACTGCCAACGCTTAGAAAGTCAGCTCTTGCTGCTCTCCTGGAGCGCGCTCGCCGGAAAACGATGCGGGTTTGGGCCGAGCAGTCGCCGTTCGATCTGAAGGACGAACTCAAGCGACGCGGCTATCGCTGGAGCGATGGCGCCGACGGACGACCGAAGTCGTGGTATATCGATGTTGATGAAGGCAAAGAGGCTGCTGAAATCGAGTTTCTGAGAACGACGATTTATTTGCGCGACGTCGAACCACGCATCCAGGCACTCAACGCGCTGAGCCGATTCTCGGTTCGCGTTTAGTCCGCGCTGCTTGATCCTAAATCGGCATAGCAGTTCGCGGACATTCGCGCATCGAATGTTGTGAAATATCGATGCAGCGATGTCGCGCGAAAGCATCCTGCTGTCTCCGAGATTTTTCGCCCTGACTAGCCGAATAGGAAACATGCTAGCGCTAGCTTTGGACGGCGCGGAGCGCAGACCCAAAATAGTAAGCACGCTTAAAGAATGGCAAAGAAAATGGCGACGCATGTGTATGCGCCGCCATTTTTCTCCTTTTGCGATGCGAGGTAATCCTGCAGTGGACGAATGTAACGCGCGAAATCGTCCGGCGGCATGATCCCGACCTTAATCATTGCAAGAGCGTCCTCAATGGCCCTGCGCCCTTCTGCTCTTGAAGCGAAAATTTGGCAGACTGGCTCTTCGCGTCTTCAATTGCATCCTTAGACGGCGAGAAGACCGTGATCACGGCAAATTCGAAAAAGCCACACTCGACCAACGCATAGTAAAGATCGAGCTCCAACAGAACCTCGTTATAGAGGGCGACGACCAATCGCCGTCGCTGTCCAACCTGTCACACCCGAGTTCTAACGGTAGCGCGCAGACCCTCGATCGACCACCAAGATGCGGATTGCGACGCAACTACACCGAATGCAACTCATGCACGAGTACGCGCATGTTTTCGCTGTAGTCTATGGGCGCCACGACGAGATGCACGCCGCCTTCCCGGAAGGCTGCCTCCAGCATCGCCGAGAATTCCGAAACATTGCCGACACGGGATCCTTTGGCTCCATAAGAACTCGCGTAAGCGACGAAGTCCGGATTGCCGAAGTCCAGTCCGAAGTCAAAAAACCCGTCGGCTTCCTGCTTCCATCGGATCATCCCGTAGGCATGATCTTCGAGCACAAGAACGACGAGGTTCAGCTTGAGCCGCACGGCCGTCTCAAGCTCCTGCGAATTCATCATGAAGCCACCGTCCCCGCAAACGGCAAGCACTCGCCTGTCCGGATGGATCAGACAGGCCGCGATCGCCGAAGGGAGCCCCGCTCCCATCGTCGCAAGCGCATTATCCAAGAGCAACGTGTTCGCCACGCTAGTGCGATAGTTGCGAGCAAACCAGATCTTGTACATGCCGTTGTCGAGCGCAACGATGCCATCCGAAGGGATGACCTGGCGGACGTCATGGACGACGCGTTGGGGCGTAAGGGGAAAACGGTCCTCCGTCGCACGCTCCGCGAGGCGTGCGAGAATACCCTCTCGCAAACCCAGCAATGCCGAGGCGTTGGGAAGCTTGCCCTCAAGGCGGTCGGCGAGCGCCGTCAGGTTCGCGCCGACGTCTCCGACGATCTCCGACTGTGGAAAGTACACCTGTTCGACGGTCGCCGGCGTGGCGCCGAGATGGACCACCTGCGGTCCGTTGTGCCCCATCAGGAAGGGCGGCTTTTCGACGGTGTCGTGGCCGATCGAAAGTATCAGGTCGGCTTGGTCGATCGCTTCATGGACCCAGTCACGTTCGGACAGCGCCGCCGTCCCCATGTAAAGGTTTGACCCCGCGCCGACGGCGCCCTTGCCCATCTGCGTGTTGAAAAACGGAATGCCGACGCGTCGGACGAACATCGAGAGTGGTTCGGCAAGCTGCGGACGGCTCGCAGCGGCCCCCAGCATCACAAGAGGCCTCTTGGCTCCGGCAATCATCACCGTAGCGCGGTCGATGGCTGCTGCGGGTGCCACCGGAAATTCGACGACATGCGGGGATATCAAGTCGGCGGTTGCCTGATCCGCCGCGACGTCTTCGGGCAGTTCAAGATGGACCGGGCCGGGCCGCTCCTGTTGAGCGACACGGAACGCATCCCGCACGAGGGTGGGAATGCTTTGCGCGGCGACAATCTGCGTTGCCATTTTGGTGAGGGGACGCATCGTAGCGACGATGTCCACTATCTGGAAGCGAGCCTGACGGCTGCTTCGAATCGCCTTTTGGCCCGTGATCATGACCATGGGCATCGCGCCCAGATGGGCATAGGCCGCGCTGGTCGTCAGGTTGAGCGCACCCGGCCCCAACGTCGTCAGGCAGACGCCAGCACGGCCCGTCAGCCTGCCGTATGTGGCCGCCATGAAGCCGGCGGCTTGTTCGTGCCGCGTCAGCACAAGCTTGATCTTCGATCGCCGCAGCGACTCGAGGACGTCGAGGTTCTCTTCGCCCGGAATAGCGAAGATGCATTCGACGCCCTCATTCTCGAGAGCAGCAACCAGAAGGTCCGATCCCTTTGCCATGCTACTGGGCCTCGCCCGCCACCGCCCGGCCCGCTTCCTCCCGCCGCGGCAGCCTCCAGCCCGGCCGAATGAAATGACATGTATAACCGTCCGGATATCGCTCTAGGTAATCCTGATGTTCGGGTTCGGCCGGCCAGAAGGGGCCGACCGGCGCAATCTCTGTGACGACCCTGCCTGGCCAAAGGCCGGAGGCGTCCACATCGGCGATCGTGTCTTCCGCTACCCGCTTCTGTTCGTCGTTTGTGTAGAAGATTGCCGACCGGTAGCTGGCACCCCTGTCGTTGCCCTGACGATTCAATGTGCTCGGATCGTGGATCTGAAAGAAAAACTCCAGTAGCTGCCGGTAGCTGATCTTCTGCGGGTCGAAACCGATCTCGATCGCTTCGGCGTGATTTCCGTGGTTGCGGTAGGTCGCGTTAGCGACATCGCCGCCGGTGTAGCCGACCCGAGTGGAAATCACGCCGGGATAGCGACGTAACAGATCTTGAACGCCCCAGAAGCAGCCGCCTGCGAGAACTGCACGTTCGGTCGAGAAAGTCATTTCGCTGCTCCTTCGAATTCACAGCCGCGTGGCAACGTACGGCCCCTTGGCCTTCAAGGCCATCCCTTGCACGAAGCACAATGCGGCCAAAAGATGGAACAACAAGACGGAATGCGCAGTACCGGGAACGACGGACGGAGCGACTTTGGCGGGGCATAGCCTCGGGTAATGTAATCCATACTGATATGAACTGAGGAGTATCTGCCGGCGCCCATGTTGGGGCTCAGCCCTCAGGGGCAGCGTTTTCTTACCATCGTCAGACCGGGCGGAATTGGCAAGACTGCCATTGTGGATCGGTTGGTCGGCATTTACTGGCTCGTCAATCTGCCGCCTCGCCCGAAAGTATTCGGACTTCGGCAGCCCGGATCCGGGCAGCAGAGCTTCATCGATCCTGAATTCCATCAGGCGCGGGGCTTGGTGACGGTTTCTCGGAGATCGCCTCCCGAGGCTGGTTGCTCTCGAGCTGATCGAACTCACAGTAATTGGTGTATCCCGAGCCGAGGATACGGCAGCTCCAATAGCACTAGTCCAGGACCCTTGGCCTGATACTTCTTCAACATCTCTTCGATACCGGGGAACTTCACCGTCGGCTTGAGAATATACTGCTTGAAGCTGAGGACTCCGTTCAGCGCTCTCGCGTCTGTTTCGCCAACTGTTCCTGGAGAGATCGGTCACGACGATCGAGGGGCTGGCCGACGGCGACAAATTGCACCCTTTGCAAACGGCCTTTACGAGCATGACGGCTTTCAGTGTGGCAATTGCACTTCGGGGCAGATTTTCTCCGCCGCAGGAATGCTCGTCGAAAGCCGCACCGGCATGCCGAGCTATGTGACCCGAGGACCTGACACGCCCGCAACCTGAACTCACCGAGGCCGAGATCCGCGAGCGGATGAGCGGCAATATCTGCCGCTGTGCGGCCTATCCAAACATTGTAGCCGCCATCAAACAGACTGCGGAGATGCCGACATGAGGGGCTTTCACCTTTCAACGGGCCGACTCGGCTGCGCAAGCGGGCGCCGCCGCCGTCAAGCCGGGCGCGAAAATCATCGCTGGCGGCACCAACCTGCTCGACTTGATGAAGCTGCAGATCGAAACGCCATCGGCGCTGGTCGATATCAATCGGCTGCCACTCGACAAGATCGAGGAGACCCCGGACGGAGGTCTACGTGTCGGCGCGCTGGTTCGGAACAGTGATCTCGCAGCCGACCAACGCGTCCGGCAGCGCTACGGCGTGCTCAGCCGTGCGTTGCTGGCGGGCGCGAGCGCTCAGTTGCGCAACAAGGCCACCACTGGCGGAAATTTGTTGCAGCGAACGCGCTGTTATTACTTTTATGACATCACAAAACCCTGCAACAAGCGCAACCCCCGGGTCCGGCTGTGCGGCGCTCGCCGGCTTCATAGTCCGGTCAGATAATCGGCGACCCGCTGGGCGATACCACCACCATCGGCGTGCTCGTCGCCAGGAGCGACGTCGGTGTCATTGACTGCTTCATCGAATCCATTCGTCATTTTGCGCTTCCTGGCAAGTACACGACGGTGAACACCGCGATCCAGATGATTTCGAGGGCGTGCCAGAACAGCGCAAAGCACGGCTCACATGTCGCTGGGCCTCGATCTCCGCAATCGTGTTCATCGCGAGCTCTTCATGTGGCGTGGTGTTGATTGCCAGGGAAACCTGCCAGCGTGCCCCCCCCCCGGCCGGGCGCCTCAGCGGGTACCTATTGGTCTGACGGTTTGATGATTCAATAGGCGACGGTCGCCGCCCGCTCCGCTTTGCGGCAATTCAGATTCGAACGTCCCCAGGAGCAAGCCAAGACTTGCTCCTGGGCCTAACAGGGGTTCGCGAAGCTATTTGCGCGCCGCGCAGGCGTACATATTGATTTCCATGCCAACCTGCACTTCAACGATTTTCGGTGCTTTCCAGACCATTTGAAAACTCCCAAGTCAGCGGCACGATTGCCGCAGTATAATATAGTAAATCCCGAACCGAACGTGGCGACGGGCGCGATGCCGTTCGATCGCCTGCTATCGTCAATTGCTGGACGCAGAATGGGCATTCTTCGATGACACCCGCCACACGGTGTTTCCCACGTCGTCCGCTATCAACAGTCCGCCGGTCCGGTCGATTGCCAATCCGACTGGCCTTCCGCGCGCGTGATTGTTCGCATCGAGGAAGCCGGTGACGACGTCCTGCGCAGGGCCGCTCGGCCGTCCACCGCCGAAGGGCACGAAGACGACTTTGTAGCCGTTAAGAGGCGTTCGATTCCAGCTTCCGTGTTCGCCTACAAACGCACCGCTGCGGTAGTTTGCGGGAAGATCGGTGCCGTTGTACATGGCGAGCCCCAAGGGCGCCACGTGGGAGCTTAGCGCATAGTCCGGCTTAATCGCTGACGCCACCAGTTCGGGCCGCTGCGGTACGATGCGCGGGTCCAGGTGCTGGCCGTAATAGCTATAGGGCCAGCCATAGAAGCCTCCGTCCTTCACCGACGTCAGGTAGTCCGGAACCAGGTCGGGCCCGATCTCATCGCGTTCGTTGGCGATGGCCCACAGTTTGCCGGTCTCCGGCTCCCACTGCAGCCCGGTGGGATTGCGGACTCCGCCGGCGAAGATGCGATGCGCGCCCGATGCGCGGTCGACCTCCCAGATCGCGGCGCGTTCGTATTCGGCCCCGATTCCGTTTTCCCCGATGTTGCTGTTTGAACCGACCCCGACATAGAGCTTGGAGCCATCCGGGCTGGCCAGCAGACTCTTCGTCCAGTGATGATCGATCGGCCCGCCAGGAAGATCGGTGAGCTTGGTGCCCGGAGCAGCGATGCTGGTTTGTCCATCCTGATACGGATAGCGGACGATGGCATCGGTGTTCGCGACATAAAGATCGTGGCCAACCAAAGCGACGCCGAAGGGCGAGTTGAGGTGGTCCAGAAACACGGTTCGCAACTCTGGAGTACCGTCGCCATTGGCGCCGCGTAGCAGCGTGATACGGTTTGCGTCCGTTGCTTTGGCGCCGGCGAACCATTGTACCCAGCCGGTGATAATGTCCTTGGGCCGGTCGATCGGCGCTTTCGGACCATTGCTCTCAACCACGAGCACGTCTCCGTTGGGGAGAACGTAGAGGGACCGTGGATGCTCAAGGCCGGTAGCCAATGCATGGACCTGCAATCCTTGCGGCACCGTCGGAGTTTCCTTTCCCCATCCGACGACTTTTGCGACCCGCATCGGCGGCATCAGATACTGCTGCAGCGCGGGCAGTACGGGATTGGCGCCGATCTGCATTTTCGGGTCGCCGGCATGATCGTCACAGCCGGCCAGCCCCAAGCCAGCGACGGCGACAAGGAGGGCGGCGAGACGCGGTAGCTTTGCCGAACGTGCAATTTTGAAGACGTGCATCATGTTCATCCTCCAACGCGTCGGCGATTTGCCAGGGTCATAGCGACCCAGGCTGTCAACAAGAGAACGACGACGACGAGCCCGGAAAGCATCAGGCCAGTCGGTACCACTGCGGTGTAACCATCGCGGCTGTGAACGAAGGCATTTATCACCGAGAGCAAGACAGCGAGAGCGTAGCCAATCACGCGAGGCCAGGCCGGTGTATCGATTTGTCTGCCGCCTGCAAGGCCGATCACGTAAGCGATGGCAGCAAGGCCCGCGATGATCAGACCCGCGGTGATCAGCCAGATGGAGAACCTCTCCCACAGCACATCAGGCATCTGCCAGTAGGCAATATCGGTGACGAAAGCGCCCGCGAAATAGGCGGCGGAAAACGACACCAGCATGCGAAGAATCGGTTGTCCACCAAGTTTGATCGCTGACCCCGGACTGGCTTCGCGTATGAAATTGGTTCTTGTCATCCTGACGTGCTGCATGTCTCAATCCTCGTCGCTTGCGGGAAAGTCGCCAAGGCTCCGGCAATTTACCCGGGCCCTGGTTCGAGTTGCGAGTCGTGCTTCTTCAGCGGCGAACGCCACTGGCTGCGTCGGCGGCGATGTCTTCTCCGAGCGGCATGGGATGGGAGCGGTAGGTCTTGCCGTCGAACCAAGTATTGTTGTAGCCGTTCCAGCCGCTATTGTCATAGGTCTGGCCGTTGACAGGGGCGGTCTGTGCGAATACCGGCGTCGATGCCAGCGGCACCAGAAGCGCCGCGGCGGTCATCAAGATCTTCAGTTGGGTCATCACTATTTTCTCCATGTTAGGTAATCGCTCTTTGATGAGCTGCATTCCGTACGTAGTGATACGCCGCGGGCTCCCAAATAAATTAGAGTTTAGTGTTGCGCCGACGGAGAGAGGGCACCTCACAAACTCTTGGCGGCTTCCTCAACAGCCCGTCATACACGCCGGGTTCTTAACGTCAGGCCGCGGATCGCTGACGAACATGTTTCGGTTCGGCATCTTGATAGCACTGAGCGTCTTGGCGTCGAGCGTCGCGTCAGCTGGAAGCAGGCCATTCAGATTGAGGATGTAGGCCGAGACCGCATAGACATCGTCATTGCTCAGCGATTGCGGCGCGTTCTGCGGCATGGCGCGGCGGATATAATCGAACAATGTCGGCGCGTAAGGCCAATAGCTGCCGACGGTTCTCACCGGCTTTGGTGTTGCAAGCGTGCCCTGCCCGCCGACCAGCCGATCGCCAACACCGCCCTCGCCCTTCGCGCCGTGACAGGCCGCGCATTGCTGATCGAAAACCTCATGCCCGTGACTGACGCTGCCGCTTCCCGGCGGAAGGTTGTTGCCGTAGCGATCGACATCGATATTCCAGCCCGCGATCTCCGCCGGCGTCGCTGATCGACCGATGCCGTAAGGGCTTTGCGCCTGCGCTGGTGTCGCGGACGCCAGTGCAACTACGGCGAACGCTGCGATGCGAAGCTCACGCATTGGCATTGGTCACCTCGCCGCCGGCTGCGATGCGCCAGGGCCAGATCGCGTTGTTGTGGTAGTAATAATTTTCGCCGCGAACCGCGAGAAGTTCGGCCAGCGTCGGCTGGACATAACCGGTCTCATCGGTTGCGCGGCTTTGAATGACGGCCGGCTGGCCGTCCCAATGCCATGGAAGCCTGAAGCGGGTCAGCGCCCGCGTCAGCACCGGTTCCTGCAACTGCGCCTCCTGCCAGCTTTTGCCGTCGTCGACCGAGACATCGACACCCCTGATCTTGCCGTGGCCGCTCCAGGCGATACCGCTGATCTCATGAAAGCCGGGTGTGCTCAGCCGCTGGCCGCCCGAGGGTCGCGTGATGATGGATTTGGCTTCCAGGTAGAATGTGAAATCGCGCGCCGAACCGTCCGGCATCAGGTCGGTATATTTCGAGGTCTCCTCGCGCGAATAGGTGGGCTCAGCGGCGACGCGCAGACGACGCAGCCACTTCACGTTCATGTTGCCTTCGAAGCCAGGCAACAAGAGCCGTAAAGGATAGCCTTGCTGCGGTCGCAGCCGCTCGCCGTTCTGGCTATAGACCAGCATCGCATCATCAAGACACTTTTCGATGGGAATGCTGCGTGTCAATCCAGCGGCATCCGCGCCTTCGGCGACCACCCATTTCGCGCCGGCCTGCAATCCCGCTTCCTGCAGCACGAGTTTCAGGCTGACCCCGGTCCATTCGGCACAGCTCAAGAGACCAACGAGGTCGGAAGCGGTCTTGCCGTAGGGTTTTTTGTAGCTGGGATTGCCGGAGCATTCGAGAAAGTGAATACGCGATTCCGAAGGGAAGCGCCGGATGTCGTCCATGGTAAAGATCAGCGACTTGTCGACGAGGCCATGCAGCATCAGCCGATGCTGCGCCGGATCGATCGTGGGGACGCCGGCATGATGGCGTTCGTAGAACAGTCCGCTCGGCGTGATGATGCCGTCGAGATCCTGCAGCGGCGTCCGCCCAGACGCAGATAGGTATTGCGACAGATTCTTTGGGATATTCTTGATGACACCCTTCTCGAACGGCGAAGGTGTTCCGTAAGGATTGCTTCCCATGGGATCGCCGGGCGTCTTCATCCATTCCGGGACATTGGGCGGGAAATTGTCGGCACTTTCACTTGCCCCCAGCGCCTCGCTTCCGGCGAGACCGCCCGCGATGACGGCTCCACCTACCAATGCCCCACTTTTGCACAGAAACCGCCGGCGCGATGTGGCGGCAGTATTCTCATCTATGTCGGCAGTATCGGTCATCGTGCATCCTCCGTTCGAAGGCGGCGCGCAGGCCGCGCGGAACGCGCACTGCCGGTCAGCCCCTCCAGGCCGATCCGCGTATTACGCTGCAGAAATTGCCGCGCCTGAAGGCCGGGTCCTTGTCCGCGAGCACGTCGGCCTTGACGTTGCCGAATGTCGTGTTGGGCTTGTGCCTGATGCCGTCGTAGAACGCCTGGATGATGTCTTCCTTGAATTGTCCGTTGCGCGGATGCGCGTGCACCACCGCTTCGCGGCGCGCGTCGCGGCTCGGTATCCCGGACCAACTCTGTGATCTCACGGACGAGTCTGGTGTCGGGAATGCGGAGTCCATCGATTGTGAACGCCTTTTCTGCCGCGAATGTCATTGCGCTTCTCCTGTCGAGTGATCTTGATTCTAATTCACCGAGCAAGACGCCGCTTGCCGAGGATTACTGCTCTTGTATCGTTCTTGCAGCTTCATCAGGTAGTCGACTTGGGAAGTCGGGGTGACCCCCGAGATGAGCCTGAGCGCCCATACCCCCGCTAGCGCTGCATCTGCATGATTTGATCCATCTGCATCATGTTGTGGTTGAGGTTAGCCATGATCCAGAGCGATCCGCCCATGACAAGAAAGACGATCAGGATGCCGAACGCCAGCGCCAGCACGTTATTGGTGTTGTCGGCCCCCGTCGTGATGTGCAGGAAGAACACCAGGTGCACGCCCATCTGCGCGATCGCCAACACAACAAGCGCGACCGGAATACTGGGCTGCCATACGAGATCGGTGCCTGCGACAAAGAAAGAGGTCGCCGTCAGCAGGATGGCGAGCCCAAGGCCAGTCAGGTAACCGATGACCCGCTCGGCGACGCCACCGCCGTCGGCGTGCTCGTCGCCAGGCGCGACGTCGGTGTCATTAACGGCTTCATCGAATCCATTCGTCATGTTGGGCTTCCCAGCAAGTATACCATGGTGAACACCGCGATCCAGATGATGTCGAGAGCGTGCCAGAACAGCGCGAAGCACAGGATGCGGCGCTGGATGTCGGGCCTGAATCCCTTGGTGAAGACCTGCGCCATCATCGTCAGCAGCCACAGGATGCCGGCCGAGACATGCAGGCCGTGGCAGCCCACCAGCGTGAAGAACGCCGACAGAAACGCGCTGCGCGTCGGCCCGGCGCCGTCAGCAACGAGGCTGGCGAATTCCTGCCCTTCAAGGAAGAGAAAGCCGAGGCCGAAGGCGCAGGTGACGGCCATGGCAGTCTGGAAAACACTCGTGTTGCGCGTGTCGGCCGCGATACTGGCGAGGCCGCAGGTAAAGCTCGACGCCAGAAGGAATGCGGTTTCGATCGCGACATTGCGCAGGTCGAACAGGTCGTCTCCGGTCGGCCCGCCCGCCGTCTGCCCAACCAGAACGGCGTAGGTCGCAAAAAACGCCGCGAACATGATCATGTCGCTGAGAATGAAGATCCAGAAACCGTAGCCGGTGACGATCCGCTTGGGCGCGGAGCCACTCCACTCGCGGCCGGCGGCGGAGCCATGATGCGCTTCCGTCAGTGCAACTGTGCTCATTCGGCAGCCTCTCGGACAAGGATCGCGTGACGCTGCGCTCTATTACTGCGGTCGATGCGAGCGACTTCGTCCGCCGGAATGATATCCTCGTCATGGTCGCGCCAGGCGAACGCGACGAACGTGGCAAAGGCGCCGATCGCTCCTGCGACGACCATCCACCAGATGTGCCAGATCAGAGCGAAGCCCATGATGGTGGCGAAGAAGGCGCAGAGGAAGCCGGTCGGCGAGTTGCGCGGGATCTCGATAGCTTCGTACTTCGGCTCTTCGTCGGACCGCGTCTGCCCGGCCGCGCGTCTTTTGAACTTCCAATAGGCGTCTTCGCCGGATACCTCGGGCAGCACCGCGAAATTGAAGGCCGGCGGCGGCGAAGCGGTGGCCCATTCAAGCGAACGGCCGTCCCAGGGATCGCCGGTTTCGTCGCGCAGTTGCGCACGCTGGCGGATGCTGACGACGAGTTGGACGATCTGAAGCACGATGCCGCACATGATCAGGCCTGCGCCGCAGGCGGCAACGATCAGCCAGGGATGCCATTCCGGCACGTCATAGTGCTGCATCCGCCGCGTCATGCCGAGCAGGCCGAGGACATAAAGCGGCATGAAGGCGACATAGAAGCCGATGAGCCAGCACCAGAACGCCGCCTTGCCAAGCCCTTCGTGAAGCTTGAAACCGAACGCCTTGGGAAACCAGTAAGTGTAGCCCGCGAACGCGCCGAACAGCACGCCGCCGATGATAACGTTGTGGAAGTGTGCGACCAGGAACAGGCTGTTGTGCAGGACGAAGGCGACGGGCGGCACTGCCATCAACACACCGGTCATGCCGCCGATGATGAACGTCACCATGAATCCGATCGACCACAGCAGCGGCGTCTGAAACCGTACCCTGCCGCCGTACATCGTGAACAGCCAGTTGAAGACCTTCACGCCGGTCGGTACCGCGATGATCATGGTCGCGATGCCGAAGATCGCGTTGACGTCGGCGCCGGCGCCCATGGTGAAGAAATGATGCAGCCACACCATGAAGGAGAGGATGCAGATCGCCATGGTCGCGGCGACCATCGAGCGGTACCCAAACAACGGCTTGCCTGAAAATGTTGAGATTACCTCCGAGAAAATGCCGAACGCCGGAAGCACGAGAATGTAGACTTCCGGATGACCCCAGATCCAGATCAGGTTCATGAACATCATCATGTTGCCGCCGGCTTCGTTGGTAAAGAAGTGGAAGCCGAGATAACGGTCGAGCAGCAGCATCGCTAACGTCGCGGTGAGGACCGGAAACGCCGCGACGATCAGAAGATTGGTCGCTAGCGTGGTCCAGCAGAACATCGGCATACGCAGCAAGCTCATGCCCTTGGTGCGTACCTTCAGCACGGTGGTGACGAGGTTGATACCCGCTACCAGCGTGCCGACACCGGATATTTCGAGCGACCACAGATAGTAGTCGACGCCGACGCCGGGCGAATAGGCAAGCTCCGACAGCGGCGGATACGGCAGCCAGCCGGTGCGCGCGAATTCGCCGACCACCAGCGAGATGTTGACGAGCAGCGCCCCGGTCGCGGTCAGCCAGAAGCCGACGGAGTTCAACGTCGGAAAAGCGACGTCGCGAACGCCAAGCTGCAGTGGCACGATCAAGTTCATCAGCCCGATCATGAAGGGCATGGCGACGAAGAAGATCATGATCGTGCCGTGCGCCGAAAACACCTGGTCGTAATGTTCAGGCGGCAGGAAACCCTGGCTGTGGAACGCAAGGGCCTGCTGCGCCCGCATCATGATGGCGTCGGCAAAGCCGCGTAGCAGCATCACCACGGCGAGCAGCGTGTACATCACGCCGATGCGCTTGTGGTCGACGCTGGTGATCCATTCCCGCCACAAATACGGCAGATGCCCCTTGATCACGACCCATCCGAGGACAGCAAGAATGGCCAGCACGACGACGCCAGAAGAGATCATCGGGATCGGCTGATCGAAGGGAATGGCGTCCCAGGTGAGATTACCGAGCATCAGCGACTCCTGCCGGGAGAGCGGCTCCCTTCACGCCCGCCTGCGCACTCGGCGACGGCGGCAGATTCTGCATGACGATCGAGTTGAACAGTTGCGGATCGGCCAGGCTGTAGATCGCGGACTGGCTTTTCATCGACGGCTTGGCGATCTCGCTATAGCTGCGCTCGTCAAGCGATTTTTCGGCGCGCGAGGCGTCCTGCGCCCATTCCGAAAACTGCTCTGATGGCACGACGTGGACGTCAAAATGCATGTCCGAAAACCCGTCGCCGCTGAAATGCGCCGAAAGGCCTTGAAACGTGCCCGGCGTATCCGCTCGCAGATTGAGCTGAGTGGCCATGCCGTTCATGGTGTAGATCATGCTGCCGAATTGCGGGATGAAAAACACGTTCATCACGCTTGAGGAAGTAAGCTCGAAGTGCAGCGGCACGCCTGCGGGAACGGTCAGCGTGTTGATGGTCGCGACCTTCTGGTCGGGATAGATGAACAGCCATTTCCAGTCGAGCGACACCGCCTGAATCGTCAGCGGCTTGGCGGATCCTTCGACCGCCTTCGCCGGATCGAGCTGGTGGGCACCGATCCAGGCAACGCCGCCTAGCAGAATGATTGTCAGTGCGGGGATCGACCAGACCACGAGTTCGATGCGACCCGAATACTCCCAGTCCGGCCAGTGAACTGCTTTGGTGTTGGATGCCCGAAACCAGAATGCAAACGCAAAGATCGCAATGATGGTCGGCAGCACGATTGCCAGCATGATCACAACCGAGTCGATCAGGATGGTCTTTTCGGCTGCTCCGATCGGACCCTGTGGATCAAGGATATTCATCGCCCCACCGGATAATTGAAGTCCTAACAACGCCGGCGCAGCCCGGATATTCCATGGCCACAAGATACCTGGGATCAATTTAACCACGAACCGTTGCTACGATCGCGCGAAGCCGGGAGTCCCCCCCGCAATCACTTGAACCGCGGAACCACCGGGACGGCCATGCTCGGCGGCGGTATCGGGGCTACCTTGGGAGCGTTTCTCATCCCGCTCGGGTCGACCGACATACTATCCAATGCGCCAAGTAAAGCAGCGTTTGGTCGGCCTGCTCCTGAATGTCCCGGTGCGACCGAGCCTGCGGCTCGCGCAAATGACGCAGCAGGCGTCGTCAGGACCACGAACAATGCGAAAGCAACTCTTACCGGGGTTTTCGACATAGGGGTAACTCCACTGGATTCACGGCAACGCCGGATGCGTGAAGCTGATGTAGGCACGTCATCCGCCGACACCATTAAATTGTATTTTAGAAAGCATTCTGTTCGACCAGATCCGGATGCTGGTGCGGACGATCCGGGCGGTCCCGGATGTGTGATCCAGTCGGCACCGATTTTGTGCCGCGAGAGCATTGCCAATTCTCCGTTCGCGCCGATATTTAAAAGATCGCATGAATAAGGAGAATGCAATGCGCATACCCAGCAGCAACAACCATCGTCTGCAGTCCATCCCTGGTCGAGACCCGCGGCAACCCGATGGGAAGGCCAACGACCACGAGTACGCAATGAAGAAGACGTTAATCGGCGTCGCTCTTGCATTGTTGGTCCTGGCTTATCCCACTCTCGCCTCGGCGCAACAGCCGGCCGCGGCCAACAACGCCGAACAATCCCACATGCAACCCGCGGAAGCGTCCTTCATGGCCGAGAACCAGGCCGCCATGAGCAAGATGATGAAGGACATGGCGGTGAAGCCGTCCGGCAATGTCGATGCCGACTTCACGGCCATGATGATCCCTCACCATCAGGGCGCAGTCGATATGGCGGAGGCCGAGCTGCACTACGGGCACAACCTGAAACTACGCCGGATCGCGAGCAACATTATCGCCGGACAGCGCAAGCAGATCGGCGCAATGAAGGCGGCGCTCGACCAGCCGCTGGCCAAGGCGACGTCGTCGGCAACAAAGTCCGGTCACGCCTCTCAAGACGGCGCCAAGCCCGCGCGCCACGCGGCGCGCTGAACACAGCACCGCATCGAGCAGGAGAGCGTCATGCACATGCTGGATTGGAATACATATCGGCAGCAGCTTGTCGCCGGGGTCGGCGGCTTCGGCAAGCTCAACCCCGATATCGTCAAGGGCTACACCACCCTGAGCCGGGCCTGCCAGAAGGCCGGTCACCTCGATGAAAAGACCCGCGAACTCGTAGCGCTGGCGGTCGCCATCACGCTGCGCTGCGACGGCTGCATCACGGTGCATACCGCAGCGGCCCGGGAACGGGGCGCGACCAGGGAAGAGATCGCCGAAGTGCTGGGCGTGGCGGTCTCCGTCAATGCCGGCGCGGCCGTCGTCTATTCCACCCGCGCGCTCGATGCATTCGACGCCGCCGCCGAAATCGCCCCCAAGGCCTGAGGAGAACTCATGGACGCGCTTATTTCTTGACGAAGACTTCGCTGACGGACGCGATCGACGTTGGGTGGGCTGCCACCCACTCTTCCCTTTCCGCGATGTCCACATAGTACCTAGCCATCCTCAGCAAGCGCTGACGCGTCTTGGGGTCGTCTTCGTGGCCGGCATGTTCGGTCAATTCGAAAGCGCGGCGGATAAGGTCTGATGGATCTATCATGCTTGCGTACCTCGCGGCTGGTGACCCGTTTGCTCCTGCTGGCATCTCACGCAGCACGCTCTACTGAATCAAGCTGCCTTTGTGAGACCGACCTCCGCCCAGACTTCCCCCAACGCCTGTACCAGGCGTTCGATGTCAGCGTCGGTGTGATACGGCGCCGGCGTAATGCGCAGCCGCTCGGTGCCGCGGGGAACCGTCGGATAATTGATGGGCTGCACGTAGATGCCGTAACGATCGATCAGAACGTCACTGATCTGCTTGCACAGAACCGGATCGCATACCATCACAGGCACGATGTGGCTCGGATTGCGCACGCCGGCCTTGTCGAGCCCCGAGCGTACCCGTGCCACCCGATCCTGATGCCGTTTACGCTCTTCCGCGCTGGTTCTCAGATGGCGAATGCTGGTTAGCGCACCGGCAGCCACCATCGGTGGCAGGGATGTGGTGAAGATAAAGGCCGAGGCGAAGCTGCGGATAAAATCGCAGATCGTGGCTGACGCAGCCACATATCCGCCGATCACGCCTTCTGCAAAAAGGACTCCGGAGGTACGGGCACCGTTCTTGTCCGCGGCGGCAATCCTCGAGGGATCGGATTTGGTCTCGATTCTACCGCTCAAGGTCGCGCGGGCCTTGGTGAAAACACATGAGCTATGCTTCCTACCGTTGTCGCGGCCGCCACGACCGGCGCAGACCGCCATGATATGGCTTCGAAGGCTGGACAATCAACCAGCCCATGGATGGCTACGGTCAACTATCAATCACGCGCTATCTATGAAATGACATAGCAACCGACTACGGAGACCAGTTCTCCGGCGGTCCCGTTTCGCGAATTCGCTATCCACATGTCGATATGAGCACAATGCATTTGGTGCATGTCCTGATCGTGCCTATGTCCCCTATGGGGCGGAAAACGAACAGGAGCATGCAATCATGGCCACCACCAGCAAATATGCATCGGCGGAGTCCCATACGAAGCGGTTCACACATAAGCTCGTTCTGCTTACAACGGCTGTACTGTTAATGAGCGGGGCCGGTGCCCACGCACAAGGCGATCACCACAAGAACGCACACGCGCGCGCTATGTCGTCGCACGCTCGGCTGCAGGATCACGACTCCGTCGCGGCGCCTCGTAACTTCACTCCGGCGTCTATGGCTCCGGAAAGCGGTTACCAGGGCACCAGCGGTCGCGGTTTCGAGAGGATGGACGACCCGTCGGCGGAAGGCCGGACCAGCGGGGGCTAATTCTTTCACGGGGCCCCGGATGAAGATGTCCCAGCCCTCTGGTCCGGACATCTCCATTCCCATCGCAACTGGAACGCTTCCTTAGTGATCACCGTCTGGACACATGCCTGGCCTACCGGCGTCGCCGCGTTCTTCGCTTCGCTTGTCGAGTTCGTAGAGGCCTTGACCATCGTCCTTGCGGTCGGAACAGTCCGTGGATGGAGAAGCGCGCTGATGGGTGCGGGAAGCGCCTTGGCGCTCCTGTTGGCCATCGTGCTGGCGCTCGGTCCAGCGTTGACGCGCATCCCCATCCATAGTCGCCCGTGAAGAATGCAGAAGCGGTTGATAATCGGGCCTGACCTGCTTTGACCAAGTATTCAATTTTGCAAGAAAGCGGCGGTCGTGCCGCGGTTTTCCTGCGTTTTGGGATTCTCAATCTGAGCGTTTCGTGATTCCTTCGGGCAGTGTTCGGCTGTCGGGAGGGATCGATGAGCAAGCCGCGCGACGATCGTCAGGTGGATCTGTTCCGGCCGGCGCTGGATGTGATCATCGACCTCGGGCACCCGCTGGTGCGGCTGGCCGCGGAGGTCGATTGGGAGTTTGTCGGCACGCGCTTTGGCGGGGTGTGCCGGTCCGGGCCGGGCCAGCCGCCGTTGCCGACGCGGTTGATCGCCGGGCTTTTGATCCTCAAGCACATGCACAACCTGTCCGACGAGGTGCTGTGCGCGCGCTGGGTGGAGAACCCGTATTTCCAGTTCTTCTGCGGCGAGGCCGTGTTCCGGCACGATCTGCCATTCGACCGCTCCTCGCTGACGCGCTGGCGCCAGCGGCTGGGCGAGGAGCAACTTACGGCGCTGCTGCAAGAGAGCCTTGCGGTGGCGCACCGCAGCGGCGCGCTGCAAACCAGGGATCTGGAACGGGTGGTCGTCGACACCACCGTGCAGGAGAAGGCGGTTGCGCATCCCGCCGACGCCCGGCTCAACCATCGTGCGATCGAGAAGCTGGTCGATCTTGCCAAACGCGAGGGCGTCAGCCTGCGTCAGAGCTATCGGCGCCTCGCCAAGCGCGCGGCGATCATGGTCGGGCGTTACACCCATGCCCATCAGTTCAAGCGCGCCCGCCGCGCGCTCAAATTCCTGCGCACCCGGCTCGGCCGCATCATTCGCGACATCCGCCGCAAGGTCGAAGGCAACGCCGTGCTGGAGGATCGCTTCGCGCCGCTGCTCGATCTCGCCAGCCGCGTGCGGCAGCAGGATCACCGTCAGCGCGGCCCAAAGGTCTATTCGCTGCACGCCCCGGAAGTCGAATGCATCGGCAAGGGCAAGGCGCGCGCACCCTATGAGTTCGGCTGCGAGGTCTCCGTGGTCACCCCGGTCACCGCGCCCAAAGGCGGCCAGTTCGTGCTGCACGCCAAGGCGCTGCACGGCAATCCGTATGACGGCCACACGCTGGGGCCGGTCATCGCCGATCTGCAGAAGCTGACCGGCGTCGACGTCCAGCGCATCCATGTCGACAAAGGCTATCGCGGCCACAGCTATCCGAACCGCTTCAGGGTCTGGATCTCCGGCCAGGTCCGCCGCGTCACCAAGACCATCCGCCGCGAGATGAAGCGCCGCGCCGCGGTCGAGCCGGTGATCGGTCACCTCAAGGCCGAACACCGCATGGGCCGCAACCACCTCAAGGGCCGCGCCGGCGACCGAATCAACCCCGTCCTTGCCGCCGCCGGCTTCAACTTCCACCTGCTGCTGCGCTGGTTCGAACAACTTTTGCGGGTCCTGATGCAGATGCTCTGCCGCGTCATCGGCCCGATCAAATACGCCTAAATCCGAGAGCCGAGGGATTCTTCACGTACGACTCCATATGGTTCAACTCGTCGTCGGCACGCTCTTGCTTCTGTTCGGCATGAGATGGTTGCGAAAGGCCATTCTGCCCTACGCCGGTGCCATCCCCTTGCATGACGAGGCGGCGCCTTCGAGAAGGAAACGCAGTCGCTGTGACTTCTTGGGGAACATGCGGCGGGATGGGATGCAGTCGCGATCGGCACCGCCTTCAAGATTACGATGCTGGAGGGGCTTGAGGTCATCTTCATCGTGATCGCATTCGGCGCCGGAGGACCCGGTCTCCTGATCCCCGCCAGCGTTGGAGCCGTTGCTCCTCTTCTCCTCGTCATTACGCTCGGTCTCTTTGTTCACAGGCCGCTGTCTACCGTGCCGGAAAATACGCTGAAGTTCCTGGTCGGAATTCTGATCTCCGCCTTCGGTGCTTTCTGGGTCGGCGAGGGCTTGGGACTTGCATGGCCTGGAAATGATTGGTCGATCCTCAGTCTCACGCTCGGATTCATGGTCTTCGGTCTTGTGGCCATCCCGATGTGCAAAGCCTGTTCGAACGCCCGTAACCTGCCAGCCACGAAGGTCCTCTCATGAATTTGATCAAAACGATCCTGACGGGAATCCTCGGCTTGTTCGTCGACGACGGTAGCTTTGCCGTGCTTATCGTCGCTTGGATCGCCGCGACATGTTTGCTGTCGTTCAAGGTGATGCAGACCCCAGAATGGGGAACCCTCCTCTTGTTCGCGGGTCTCGTCGTCATCCTGCTCGGAAGCACGGCTAGTCGCTCCAGAAGCTCGAAATAACTGGACCTAAAAGAGTTAAACATCGGCAACAGGTACGTTAGGTTCAGCTTCGTCCCGCTTCGAATATCGGCGCAACGGCGCCGAATCCGAGCGATTAGGCACCCGATCTTGCGGATTCGCTCTTTCAAAAAACGCGTCTGTCTTATGAGGGGAAGCCCCCCCTGTTACGTCGGTCTTATGGGGTATTCCGGGAAATCTTATGGGGGGTGACTTGCCCCTGCAAAGTTCCTCCACGTGGAGTTAGAGTCCGGCCTTGTGAAGGACGGACAAATGAAGCGAGCCCGGTTTACGGAAGAACAGATCATAGGCGTACCGCGGGAGCATGAGGCGGGCGCCAAGACCGCCGATCTCGCCCGCAAGCACGGCGTCTCGGAAGCGACGCTGTATAATTGGAAGGCCAAATACGGCGGCATGGATGTCCCCGAGGCCAAGCGGCTGAAGCAGCTCGAGGACGAGATCGCCAAGTTGAAGAAGCTGTTGGCGGAGCAGATGCTGGATGCAGCCGCACTCCGCGAGCTTCTGGCAAAAAAATGGTAGGGCCCGCCGCCAAGCGCGAAGGCGTCGCGCATCTGCAGGCCGCGCTGTGAGTCAGACCCGAAGTGGGACCCCGGGCTACGTGAGGGCCTACCTGTTGATCCAGTTCGTGAACTTGGCAGACAACCCGGGTCCCGATCGGCGCCGATCCGGACCCCACCCCGAACAATTTGATGGCGTGGTTCAAATCAGGAAACCGCAGCGGGTCACGGAAGAAACACACCGGCGTATTGTGTTGCCGACGACGTCCCAGTTTCCCTCCTCAGTATAGAACTTCAGCGCGAAGCCGCGGATATCGCACTCGGCGTCAGCGGCGCCGCGCTCGCCTGCGACTGTGGAGAAGCGGGCGAACATCGGGGTCTGCTTGCCGATCTGCGAAAAAATCCTGGCCTTGGTGTAGCGAGTGATGTCGTGAGTGACGGTGAAGGTGCCGTGTGCGCCAGAGCTCTTCGCATGCATCCGGTGTTCGGGAATCACCTCCCGCGCGAAATGAGCCAGCTTTCGATCAGCCAGACATCCTGCAACAGAGCCGGGCCGCGCGGACCGGCCGTCTGGATGTTGAAATTGTCCGTGACCGGCGTGCCCGATGCGTGGGCCAGAGGCGTTCGTTTGGATACGTCATTCATTGGATGGTCCTATGGTTTGTTACTTCTTCTTTCGCGTCGTCGTCCGTTGGTGCAGGCACGGACTTTTAGTTCTAGCCCCCCAAGGAAATCGCGCGCGTCAGCAGTGATCGCTTCGCTGCACGATAAATTGGAGCTTTAGCCCAGAATTACCACTAAATAGCGTTTTATATTCAGGGCTTGGCCATCGCTCTTTGAAACACGGCAAGTACTATTCCTCGGCAGTGGCAGCGGGCCGCTGTACCGATGCGGACACCCGAGATTTTTCCAAGCTGTCGCATTGGGCTGACTGCGGTCCGCAATTCCATCGGATCGCCCGCGGCGACTGCAATTTACTAAACTCGAATTTCTCCTTCAGACAAAATAATCTTATGGTGTGAGTAATTTTCGGACCTACGTCATGTCGAACAGGCCATCTGACCTGAGCGTCGTTCAGTGATACGTTGATAACGGAATAGACAGCGGAGAGAACAATGAAAACGACTTTTAAAATAGTTATGGCCGCGGCAAGTTTTTTTGCAATATCGCTCGTAGCGAACGACAATTTTCAGGCAAGAGCGACCCCAGCTCCGCGTCACGGCACTTATTGTCTATTTTACAGCGACGGAGCCCAGGACTGCGGCTTCCCGACTCTTGTACAATGCAATGCAATCGCTTCTGGAGTCGACTCTAAATGCTATCCTGACGTTTCAAGTGGCGAGAGTTTGGGGCTATTTCGACGGTGAAGGAAGCCAATAACCGAAGCATAGGATCAGCGGCCCCGGCATGCCTCAACGCGCCGTCGGCAGAAGAAGCACGCGGTCTTGACGAATTTTGAGGCACTCGCCCGTGGGAGCCATCAAACTTTAGAAGATGTGTGGTATGAGACTGAAACTTATGCCAGCTGTCGGATTTGTTTTTCTTGGTTTCGCGGTTCTTTCGACCCGCGCTTCGTCGGCGCCGAAGGCGGAACGCCACTTTGCCGAATGCTCTGACTGCGAGCGACAGGCCAGAACTTGCCGCAGTTCTATTTTCAGGACGTGTATTCCGACGAAGTACTGCGCTGCGGAATGCGGCGTTCCGGTTACGATACACGACGACGGCGTCGATTACACAAGATCGGGCGTAACGCAGCAGTAGGGGTGTCGCCCATTAGCAAGATTGCGCCGTGCTAAAGGAATTACCCCGGCTGTTCGATGGATCAACATCCTAACGCGAGCGCGTGGCATCTCCCGCCATCTCAATAACGGGGTCGCGCGGTTGGCGAAGATTCTGTCGCAAAGGCGTTCGTTTCGGATCTTGTCGGTCTGCTTCCTGAGCTTACTCCCGGCGTCTTGCTTCTATTTCGGGATGCATTGTTCGACCTATTTCAACGACAACAACAAGCCGCGCCTGCCTCCGGCGGGACTGGCGCTTGACGAACTCGCCGCACCGTATTGGAGCCGTCCGCGAGGCCTGCCCTGCGCACGCTAAATGCGGCGATGGTCCCGGCAGCAGACGAAGCCGCTGTATTACTTGTGCCGGACGCGGTCCCATTGTGAAGTTCGTCACCCGCGAGGACCTCGTAGACGCTACCATCAGCCAGCATTCGAGTTACCCCTGGTCCCTTAGAAGCACTTAGGAAAAGGCCGGCCACCGTCAAATCAAGGGTAGGCTATCTCTGCGGTCGCGCGTTCGATCTCTGGAGCAAGCGTGACCTGTGCGGTGTGATCATCCTGAGGTAGATCGGCCCAATGCATGTCTTTATAGTTGAAGCCCCGCGCAAGCGTGGGCTTGACCACCATGAAGTAGGGCGAAATGTCGAAGTCGCGCGGCGCATAAAGTGACGAGTGACGAATCTCGGCGATTTCGCGCCGCGCCGTCTGACTTTCGACGTGCGTGATCTTGGGCAGGATCGGGTAGCGCACGGCGTCGAATGCTTGCGCAATCAACGAAGAACAAATAATTCGGCTGGCATCGCCGGAGCCGAGCGAGATCGTTCGGCGGCGCCAACGCTGCGTCACCGGCCATGGGAATAGATAGCGCATCAGATCGATGACGTTCTTGAAATCGTAGCCGAGACCAATGCGTTCGGAGGCGTAGCGGCAGACCTTTTGGCAGTCCGCCTCGCTTAGGCCCACCGGCCGGCAGATGCGGGTTTGACAATGCAGATATTTCGACAACGGCGCCGACACGACACCTTCGTCGATGTCGGCTTCGATCAAGACGTGGGGCTCGCCGTCAGGTGCGGCGCCCGCCAACGGACCGACGTACAATGCCGAATGCGACCAAGTCGATTGAGTGAGATATTTGATGCCGCCGGAAATACGACTTTTGCCTTCAACCAGCAAAACATCGCCGGCTCGGAGGGTGTCGTGTAAGGCCGTCGAATCGTTCGGAATGAACGGCTCACAGCGGTTGGCCGGCCTCTGCGACCGCGCAAACAAACGTCCCACATTGTCGAACATCCAGCTCATGACTCCTCCCTCCTTTTTGGTGTTTCCGATGGCAGTTCTAGATGGCTCTCCCGCCGTTCGGTTACCCATGTCACACTATAAGCGTAAGCATGCAGAAATGGACCAGACCATTGCACAGAGGTTGATCCGTACGTTACGTTCGGTTGAAAAGAACATACCTAGGTTTAGGATGAGCCACCCAGGCCCTTGCGAGTGATGGGAACGTCGCACCTCGTTCGGCCGCCGCCCGGCGATTTGCGACAGCGCCTGTGCACACACGGCCTTGAGCACCCCTTCGACAAGCTTGCTGAAACTACGAACGGTATGCTGGATGCAATCGAGGCCGTCGAAGAGATGGCTGGGGTTGGCAACGAAATAGCTCACGATCTACGGACACCTCTCACCCGGGTCCGGCTCGCCCTTGCGCGTGGTCGCGCAAATGCCAATACCGTCGAGGAATTGCAGCCTGTCACAGACCGGGCGATTGGCGACGTTGACCAAGCCTTGACAATTATAACGACACTTGCGCCTCGCGGAGGTCGAATATGGCCGCCGCCTCGGCGGCTTCCATAACATCGCGCTGGCAGATCTCGTCAGGGAGGTCGGCGACCTATATGAATATCACTCTGCACGTTGTATCCGGAGACGATGATGCAACAGTGCGCGGTGAGCGAGACTTGGTTCACAAGGCCGCCGCCATCCTGGTCGTCCAATGGTTGGAACTTCACGCCCGCGGGTGCGGTCTGTGGAGTTCGCCTTGGTGCGCGACAAAAACGAAAGCATCGTTCGAGTATCCGACTCGGGACCCGCATCCGGGAGAATGAATGGGAAGCAGTCACGCGGCGCTTCTACTGTTCGGACAAGAGCCGAGAACCTTCGGATTTGGCCCGGGTCTGAGCTTAGTCTCAGCGATCGTCAAGCTGCACGGCTTTCGGCTCACGATAGCAACCGCTCCCAGGTTGCGTGGCCGAGATAGCATGCGCACTTCCCATCGTTTGAATCAAGTTCTTGATCTGATGCACGCCTTCGTTTGGCGCGAGCGCGCCGAGCATTCAATCCGGATGATTGAATGAAAATTTAATAGGGACGCCGAGTAAGCATTCCCATCTCTAGTCCATCGCGACGTTGGTGGTTGCCTTCCTCGGGCATGCCAGCGTCTGACAAAGCCCTGTGGCGGGAAGTCCGCCTATCCCAAAGGAGAATGTTATGAGAGGACGAGTGATGATGATTCTGGCAAGTGCGGTGCTGGCCGGTAGCCTGCTTGTTACGGATGCACAAGCCCGTGGCGGCGGTGGCGGCGGAGGCGGAGGACATGGTGGTGGTGGCGGAGGCCACATGGGCGGCAGCTTTGGCGGCAGTCACATGGGTGGTTTTGGTGGAGGTCACATCGGTGGCTTGGGCGGCGGTCGCATTGGAGGCTTTAGCGGAGGTCACGTCGGTGGCTTTGGCGCAGGTCACATGGCGCACGTCGGCCACGAACACTTAGGCGTTGGACGA
Organism: Nitrobacteraceae bacterium AZCC 2146; assembly: GCA_036924855.1. Lineage (NCBI taxonomy): Bacteria > Pseudomonadati > Pseudomonadota > Alphaproteobacteria > Hyphomicrobiales > Nitrobacteraceae > Nitrobacteraceae bacterium AZCC 2146. Next base: position 6,909,955 of record JBAGRP010000001.1, on the reverse strand, counting down.
CGTCATTTCTCTGGCGGCGGCTTTTACGACTACGGCTCTGATTGTCCATATTACCGGTCATACACCTTGCCGTATAACTGCACCTACTGAATCGTAAGCTGATCCCGAAGTCGCTGACGCGCGGCTCTCACTACCTTATTGGCTCACTTGGCAGATTTGGCGAATAGCAGAATGCCAGCTCTATCGGGTGAGCCGCACTCACCAGAGTAGTTAGCTAATCTTCTCCGTGCGTAATGACGCAGCGGTGTCGGTGCAAGACGTGCGATCGGCTTGACGGGCGTTATCGTTGGTGACGTCGCTTTAGCTAATCAGCAATGGGAAGCTGCGAAATCACTGCATGCAACGAACCTCGCACCTGAATTTGAATTTAATGTCCTAAACGTCAATTTAATGGCTCCCCCGCTCGCTGCGCCTATCATCTAGTGAACCGCTCGAGTTTCGAACGGCAGCAGACACCCAGTTTTCCACGACGGAGCAACTGATATGGGTATTGAGGGACAATTTGCGGGCCTCACAGCTCGAGCACGACGCGAACCAGCGCTGGTTAGAGATGGACGCGGTAAATGCTATCTTTACGACATCCGTCGTTTCGCGATGCTCGAGAGGGACCAAGAGTATGAGCTCGCCAAACGTTGGCGCGAGCACGGCGACCGTGATGCCGCCGACCAGCTTGTCACAAGTCATCTGCGTCTCGCCGCCAAAATCGCTATGGGATACCGCGGCTACGGTCTGCCGGTTTCGGAAATCATCTCCGAAGGCAATGTCGGCCTGATGCAGGCATTGAGCCGCTTTGAGCCCGAAAAAGGCTTTCGCTTTGCCACTTATGCGATGTGGTGGATCAGAGCTTCGATACAAGACTACATTCTGCGTTCGTGGTCGCTTGTGAAAATCGGCACTACCGCGAGCCAGAAGAGGCTTTTTTTCAAATTGCGCTCGGCAAAAAGCAAGATCGCTGCATTCGAAAGTGGCGACCTACACCCCGATCAGGTTGCTTTGATCGCGAAGAACCTCGATGTCACGGACCATGATGTCGTCGACATGAATCGACGCCTCGGCGGCGACAAATCGATCAATGCACCGCTTCATGAGACCGATGAAACCGGCGAATGGCAGGACCGTCTCGTTGACCAGTCGCCCTCGCCGGAAGCCATCGTGGTCGAACAGGACGAGAAGGACCACCAGCATAAGGCACTGATGGCTGCGATCGATGTACTGGACAACCGCGAACGTCGCATCTTCGAGGCGCGACATTTGGCCGACGAACCGCTGACGCTCGAAGAGCTCGCAGCACAATTCAACGTATCGCGTGAACGCATCCGGCAAATCGAGGCGCGCGCGTTCGAGAAGGTGCGAAGCGCGACCAAGAAGCGCGTCGCTGAAGCACGGCCGCCGGCGGCGAGGTGGGCTTAGTCATTTCTCAGCAAAAGTCGCGCAGCCTAGAAGCCGGGCGGCCGGCGTGCTGTTTCGGCAAAGTCACTGTGGCGGACGTCGGGCGCGTGTTGGGCGATCTGTACGAGCCGATCGCACAGAACAGGGGAATGGCTCTGAATGTTAACTTGCCACACGACGCGACGGCACACAGTGAGCGGGGACTCTGATCGAGCTTGTCGTCGACCTTGTCGATGGTGCCACAGAATTCACAACTGCGGGCGGGTCGACATCGCATTTATTCGCGGCGATCGTGAATCGTCAGAATCCCGAGCGGGACACCGTTGCTTCTATAAAATGGCAAGGACACGGGTTATGGCTTCGGCCTCAACCTCATGGTGGCAATTTGAAGTTACGTGAGTTTCGGCTCACAAGCGCTTCCGGCCCCGGTCGTGCATTGGTGATAGTTTGCCTGCACTAGCTTCAGACCTGAATAGCGGATGTCATCCCACATCAGGCCAGAACGGCCGCGACCGTTCTGGCCTGTCGAAGTATCTAGTCGCCGGCATTACCTGTTTATGGAGGTATGCCTACGAGCGCTATGAACGGGGTGATTTTCCTCACGAAACACATTCGCAACACAATCGGCACCGATACCTGAAGCGCTTTCCTCGCACTGCGAAAACGTCGCATAACCGCACCACGGTGAACCCGACTGAACATCATTTAAGCAATACGCGTCGTTAGGGCCTCCGTTCGACGTCGCCGCCATAGCCGCGCCCGACCCGACTGTTCCGACGATTGCGAGCGTCGAAAACACAGCCGCCGTCATGGCGGCCACCTTGTAGATTGCCTTCATATTTTCTCTCCTTTGCCAATCTCGCCCTCACCGGACATCGGATGTCGGGCTCACGAAATCAATTAAAAGCGGATTTACTGATCCTATCGAGCACTGCAGCGCCTGCTAACAGGCAGCCTGGCTCGGCCTTGCCACTCACGGATAGACGTTTCACTGTTCTGATAATCAGTGGAAATCCGGCGACCAGACTCAGCTGCCCGAAGCGCGGACCAGAACCGGCGTCGATTTGTAGGACGGAGTTCCAGATTTGACATCGTAGTGATCGAGTGCAACCAGTATATTGGCCTCTGGATAATAGGTCGCGATTGAACCCTCAGCGATATTGTATGCGACCGCCGTCAGGTTGTGCATGACACGCTTTCCCGGTTTCGACTCCGCGTCGGGCACGACCGTAATATCGACGAGATCGCCGTGCTTCAACCCGCGGCTGGCGAGGTCGCGCTCGTTGACGAACACCACGTCTCGCCGCCCAGTAATTCCGCGATAGCGATCATTCAAGCCGTAGATCGTCGTGTTGTACTGATCATGGCTTCTAATTGTCGTGAGCGTAAGAGCTTCACGATCCGCCACACGCGGATCTTCATCGAGTCCGGGATAGACGAGAAAATTGGCCTTCTTCGTCGGTGTCAACCACTCACGCTCCGATGCCGCGACATATAGCCGAAATCCACCCGGCTTCTTGATGCGGGCATTGAAATCTGCGAATGCCGGAAAGACCGCCTCGATGGAGTCGCGAATGTTTCCGTAATCGGCAACCAGGTCCGCCCATCCGACCCGCGTGTTCGGTAATGTGGCAAGCGCCATCCCTGCGATAATTGCCGGTTCTGATCTGAGATGCTCGGACGCAGGTTTCAGTCCACCGCGTGAGCCGTGGACCATCGACATTGAATCTTCCACAGTGACCGACTGGGGGCCCGTCGCCTGAGCATCAACCTCGGTGCGTCCCAGACAGGGTAGGATGAAGGATTGTTTCGCGACCAGCAAATGGGAGCGGTTGAGCTTGGTGGCGATATGCACCGCGAGATCGAGGTTCCTCATCGCGTTGAACGTGACATCCGGATCAGACATCGCAACGGCAAGATTGCCGCCGAGACAGACCAGCGCCTTGGAGCGTCCGTCCCGGATCGCCTCGACAGCTTCGATCGCGTTGTGGCCCTTGTTGCGTGGTGGGTCGAATCCGAACACGCGAGTTATGCCGTCCAGAAGCTCATCATTCGGGCTCTCCGTGATGCCGACCGTGCGATCTCCTTGCACATTCGAGTGCCCCCGCAGCGGAGAAATGCCGGCGCCTTTGCGCCCGATATTGCCGCGGAGCATCAGCAGATTCGCGATCTGCTGCACATTACCGGTCCCATGGAGATGCTGGGTGATCCCCATGCCGTAATTGATGATGACCCGCTCCGCCTTGGCGTAGATATTGCCGGCGAGCTCGATCTCTGAACGCGACAGACCCGAGGCCTCCTCGATCGCGTTCCATGAGGTCGCATCGAGATCGGCCAGCAGTTCATCGATTCCGGTAGTATGATTCTTGATGAAATCACGGTCGAGAACACCGGGGCCGCCTTCGGCAAGGCTTTTTGCGTCGAGTGCCACCACAGTCTTCATGATTCCCTTCAGCACCGCGATATCGCCGCCAACCTTCACCAGATAGTAGGTCGAGGCGATCGGCGTCGAGCTCAGCGTCAGCATCTCGACAGGATGCTGCGGCGATGTGAACCGCTCCAGCCCGCGCTCGCGCAGCGGATTGAATACGATAATCGGTACTCCTCGCTTCGAGACCTCGCGCAACGTCGTCAGCATGCGTGGGTGATTGGTCCCGGGGTTATGGCCGATGCAAAAGAGCGCATCGCAATGATCGAAATCTTCCAGGATCACCGTTCCCTTGCCGACGCCGATTGATTCGGGCAGACCGACGCTCGTTGCCTCGTGGCACATGTTCGAGCAATCGGGAAAGTTATTGGTTCCGTATTCCCGCGCAAACAGCTGATAGAGAAAGGCCGCCTCATTGGATGCCCGGCCGGACGTGTAAAATTCCGCCATATCGGGGTGCGATAACTTACGGAGCGCGGCGCCGATCGTCGCGAGCGCATCGTCCCACGAGATCGGCAGGTATCGATCAGTTGCCTGATCGTAGAGCATCGGGTGCGTGAGTCGACCTTCATTTTCCAGGTTGAAGTCCGACCATTTCCAGAGTTCGCTGACCGCATGCGCGGCGAAGAATTCCGGCGTCGTCCGCTTGGCGGTTGCCTCCCAAGCGACAGCTTTGGCTCCGTTCTCGCAGAACTCGAACGAGGAAGTATGTTTCGGATCGGGCCAGGCGCAGCCTGGGCAATCGAATCCGTGCGGCTGGTTCATGCTGAGGAGACCGCGGCTCTCTCTTACGATATCCATCTGGCTACGAACGGCATCCGCGACGGCCTTCAGAGCGCCCCACCCCGCCGCAGCTCCCTCGTAGTCGCCTACGCCTACGACATCGTCTTCGCTCATTGTGCTCTCCATAGTCGGGGCATACTTCTCGATCGGATAGATGTTTTCCGTCAGAGATGGTTGAGGGACGTCGGATGCGAAGGCGCCCTGTTCAAGTAACATTATATTTAGCTTTCTGAAATGGTGCGCCACTTTCCTGGAATACATTCAGCGTAATCTTATTACCCTGTGGGTCGCCCTCTCCTCGGATACAACGTATCCAATGCCATCCGGCACTTTCGCGCCAGCGAAAACTCGATTTGCCGTGCCAGCTCTACTCATCGCCCGCAGCGGCATGTCCGCGCAATGGGCAGAGTTAACCGCGGCATGGTCAAAGCCTGGGACGGCGACCGCGGAACACAAATCCTCAGCAGCAATTCTTACGACGGAGTACGACCTCGGCCCCGGAGACGACATCGAATTCTGGACCACAATCCTCCGCGCCACTTCTAAGTTCGCCGCTCGCGTAGTAGCCATTCTCCATCGTTGGAACATCGAGGATCACAGGCGCGTCCATGGTAACGGTTTCCGCTGGCTCCAATCCAATTAGTGCGAAGACGAATGGTACGCTAATTCGTTTTCACGAGCGCCGATTTCTCACATTGTGTGTCGCATTTTCCGCAAAATGAGCGTGCGGACACTCACACGTTACGCTCAGCACTTCGCTTAAACTTGAAGTCTGAAAACTAAATTCGAGTTCAACGTTCAAAGCACCTGCATCTGCGGCCTTCCGCGATTGGATCAACGTGTAAAGAGTAAACGCGTATTTAATTGAACAGGTTTGGGGGACCGGCCACTTTCTGTGTCGAAACGTTTAGACCCAGCCGCAATAAACGATAACAATCTTGCGATCCAACTCCACGGAGCAACTCGATGCGTACTGTTTCTCTCGCGACCGCGATGTTCGCCAGCATGCTCTTTTCAAGTAGCGTGATTGCGAAGACCGACCAGCTCGCGGGATCAACAAACGCGGGCCACGACCGGGGCTCCGATCGTTCAGGTTCAGCCGCGAGCCGGGGACTTCTCTGCGAATTCGCCAGCGAACGATGCCGAGCAACAGAGGCTTTCGACGTTCGACGCGAAACAGGAGAAGCTGGACGAGGCGCTCGACAGGAAATTGAACATCTGCCGCTGCTGATTTCTACCGATCGAGACTGGCTCGGCAGCACGAATGCGCCTTCGCACGCCGGCCCGCTACGCTTCACGCCAACATTGACACCGAAGTAGGGATTGATCGATGTCCGATAGCCTCGCGCCAAGCGAAATCGTCGCAAAGCTGATCGACATGGGTGCCACGAAAGCGCAGCACGCCATCCCCGATCTTCTCATTCGGGGCAGTCTGTCGGGAGCGCTGCTCGGTTTTGGGGCCAGTCTTGCGCTGCTTGTCACAGCACAAACTGAAGTACCGTTTGTCGGCGCCCTGGTGTTTCCGGTCGGTTTCGCGATGATTATCGTGCTCGGACTGGAGCTACTCACCAGCAATTTCGGGATCATTCCGTTGGCCGTCCTGTCCCGTCGGGCGACCGCGAGGCAGATGCTCTCCAACTGGATCTGGGTGTTCATCGGCAATCTGATTGGCTCGCTGATGTACGCAGTTCTGCTTTATGTCGTGCTGACCGAGGCCGGGCATACCGCTGCGGGGACGTTGGGCGATCATATCCGCGCGCTTGCGGAGGCGAAGACCCTTACCTACGAGCCAAACGGCGATGGCGGACTGCTGACGGCTTTCGTCAAAGCGATCCTGTGCAACTGGATGGTTTGTCTTGGGATGATCTTGGGTAACTCATCCACGTCGATGACCGGGCGCATTCTCGGCTGCTGGCTGCCAATTTTTGCTTTCTTCGCGATGGGCTTTGAGCACTCGGTCGTGAACCTATTCGTCATTCCGCTCGGGATGGCGCTGGGCGCCAAGATCGGCTTCTACGATTGGTGGTACTGGAACGAGATCCCGGCCCTGGTAGGAAATCTCGTTGGTGGTTTTACCACGGGCTTTGCTCTCTACACGACATACAAGCCCGACCAGCCGGATCGGCACTCAGCAACGATCACTCGCCATCCCGCCATGACCTTTGGCGAAAAGCCTCTAACCGAGCGGCTGCCGTGATCGACATCGCAAAGACACGCTCCGGATCGTTGATGGGCTACAGCCTCGGCAACGCGGGCTTCAAAGGAGAATGCCAATGAGATTCCCATTGATCGCGGCCGCCCTTCCAGCACTGCTCGTCTGCAGCGCTGCCATGGCGCAAGTTAGCGGCATGGCCAGTCCAACACCTACCATCGGGGCGACCTCGCCGCTTGGCATGGGAACGGGTTCGACGGTTTCTCAAACCGGCATTCCCTTTGGCTCTACCGAAATCGCATCTCCCGGAATCAGTCCGGGTCCCATCGTAACGGGCACAATTTCAATGCCGGGCAGCAGCGCGACGTGCTCGACCTTGGGCACTTCGCCATCGTCAATGTTCGGATCCACCACCAGCTTCGATGGCGGCGGAATGGCAATGGGAACCGCGGCGCCCGCCACCGCGGCAATGTCGGGAATGTCGACCTCGTCGGGAGTGTCCGCGACATCGGGAATGTCGACAACCTCAGGGATGCTGGAAACCTCGGGTATGTCGGGAATGTGCGGCTCCGGATCGAGCAGCATTGCTTCGTCTTCGACGCCAACATCGACGTCGCCGACAACGCCCGGTGGCAGCGCTCGAACCGGAATTCCGATGGGATCTTTCGAGATTGGCAATCTCGGGGTCAGCTCTGCAGCAGCGGTACCGACGATGAGCGTATCGCCCGTTGTGGGGCCTAGTGCGTTGGTACCAACCATACCCACGGTTGCATCTCCGCCCACAGTTTCGTCTACGACGGCAAGCACTTTCCCGTGCCCGACAACCGGCCCGACCGGAACGTCGAATACTCCGGGCGGCTGCTGAAATTACCTTTCATCCGTGAGCTGGATCGACCATGAAAAAGAAAATCGTTATCCCCGCCGTCCTACTGACTGCCGTACTTGCGGCCGGCGGTCTTCTGTACTTCACGCATGCTCACCCATTGGAGAAGGCCGCTGCCGCGCCCGCTCCACCGCCCGCAGCGCCGATTGTCGCCGGGGTGGTCGCCCAACATGACGTGCCGATTTATCTTAGCGGTGTCGGCACTGTGATTGCGTACAACACCGACATCGTGCGCGCCCAGATCCAGGGGCAAATCATCAGCATCAATTTCACCGAAGGCCAGACCGTGCACGCGGGCGACCTGCTCGCGCAGATCGATCCGCGTCCGTATCAGGCGTTGATCGATCAGTACACTGGAAACCTCGAACGCGACCAGGCCCAGCTCATCAATGCCCAGGCCAATCTCACTCGCTACACCACGTTGGGGGACAAAGGTTGGGCCACTCCGCAACTGATCGAGACCCAGAAAGCGCAGGTGGGGCAGCTGCAGGCAGCGATCAAGGCCGACCAGGCGCTGATTGACGCTGCGAAAGTGGAACTAAGCTTCACGCGCCTGACATCGCCCATCGATGGGGTGGCTGGGATTCGTCAGATCGATGTCGGCAATATTATCAGTCCCTCAACTGCGAACGGCCTCGTCGTCGTGACGCAGATCGATCCGATTTCGCTGATATTTACGCTTCCGGAAACGGTTCTGCCGCAAATCCAGCAGCAACAGCAAAAGACCAAAAGCCCGCTCGCGGTTCTCGCCTACAGCCAGGACGATGCGATCTTGCTGGATCAAGGCGTGCTCGGCCTCGTCAACAACGAGATCCTGCAGACAACGGGCTCGATCCAGCTCAAGGCGAATTTTGCCAACAAGTCGCACAAGCTCTGGCCCGGCCAACTCGTCAATGCGCGGCTGCTCGTCGATACAAGACATAATGGCCTGACCGTCGCCGCATCGGCAGTGCAACAGGGGCCGAGTGGCGCCTACGCCTACGTCATCGCTCCGAACAACACGGTCGAGAACCGGCCCGTCAAGGTCGCACAGATCAGCGAGGGTCAGGCGCTCATTGATTCCGGCCTCACGGCCAATGAGCAGGTCGTGGTCGACGGACAATACAAGCTGCAACCCGGCACGCGTGTCAGGATGCTGCACGGCCAGGCAGCGCAGGAAGCCATCGCACAAAGCGCGCAGCAGGCACCCATCCCATGAACATATCCGCACCGTTCATTCATCGGCCAATCGCCACCGCTCTGCTGATGGTCGGACTGTTGATCGGCGGACTGGTCAGCTATCCGCTGTTGCCAGTCGCAGCCTTGCCGAATGTCAATTACCCGACGCTTCAGATTACGGCCCAGCTGCCCGGCGCAGATCCGCAGACCATGGCGTCTTCGGTCGCTACACCACTCGAATTGCAGTTCGGCCAGATTCCGGGTCTCACCCAGATGACGTCGGCGAACGCACTCGGCTTCACCCAGATCACACTCCAGTTCGATCTAAACCGCCAGATTGACGGGACAGTCAGCGATACCCTGTCGGCGATCAATGCTGCGACCCCGTACCTGCCGGTGGGCATGCCGTATCCGCCCACCATCCGGAAGGTCAATCCTGCCGACACGCCGATCCTGGTACTCGGCTTGACCTCGGACACACTGCCGCTGACCACCGTTGACGCCTACGCCGAAAACATATTGCTGCAAAAGATATCGCAGATATCCGGCGTCGGCCTTGTGGGTATCGGCGGCCAGCAGAAGCCCGCCGTTCGCGTGCAGCTGGATCCACAGGCGCTCGCAGCCCGCGGCATCAACCTCGAGGACGTGCGGACAGCGCTTGGCCAGGCGAACGTCGATCTGCCGAAAGGCACGCTCAACAGCCCGCGCCAGACCTACACCCTCAACACCAACGATCAACTGCTAAAGGCCGACGACTATGCCAATCTGGTCATCGCCTATCGCAACGGCGCGCCGGTGCGCATACGCGACGTCGGCAAAGCCGTCAGCGCGCCGGAAAATGACCTGATCGCGGGCTGGTACAACCAGAAGCGCGCGGTCATTCTGGCCATCCAGCGCCAGCCCGGCGCCAACGTCATCGACACGGTGAACCGAATCAAGGCGGCGATGCCGGTGCTTCAGGCGTCGATTCCGCCCGCGGTCAAGGTCAACGTCATCTCCGACCGCACCGAAACGATCCGGGCTTCCGTCAGCGACGTGCAATTCACGTTGATGCTGACGGTCGCGCTTGTTGTGATGGTGATATTCATATTCCTGCGGAACTTCTGGGCTACCGTCATTCCGGCGGTCACCGTGCCGCTGTCGCTAGTCGGGACCTTCGGCGTACTCTACGAACTCGGCTACAGTCTCGATAACCTCTCGCTGATGGCCTTGTCGATCGCCGTCGGCTTCGTGGTCGACGACGCCGTCGTCGTGATCGAAAACATCGTGCGGCACATGGAGGAAGGCGCCTCGCCCTTCGAAGCGTCGCTGAAGGGTGCCGGCGAGATCGGATTCACGATCGTGTCGATCACGCTGTCGCTGATCGCCGTGTTCATTCCGCTGTTCCTGATGGGTGGATATGTCGGTCTGTTGTTCCGCGAGTTTGCCATCACTGTCAGCGTTGCGCTGGTGCTGTCGCTAGTGATCTCGCTGACGCTCACGCCGATGATGTGCTCGCGCCTGCTCAAGCCAGAGAGCAAGGAGCACGGATGGCTCTACCGGTTTTTCGAACGCGGCTTTGATGGCCTGCTCAATCTCTATGAGGCCGGCCTCAAGGTCGTGCTGCGGCACCGCTTCATCACGCTCATGACAATGCTCGGTACCATCGCACTGACCGGATATCTCTATGTGCTGATCCCGAAGGGTTTCTTTCCCCAACAGGACACCTCATTGATCATCGGCCTGTCCGAGGCCGCACAGGATATTTCCTTCCAGGGCATGGCGGAGCGCCAGCAAGCCTTGCTCAACGCCCTGATGCAGGACCCTGCAGTCGCCTCGATCGGCTCGGCCGTCGGCGCCGGCGGCGGCAACGCAACGGTCAACAACGGCCGCGTTTACATTGCGCTGAAGCCCAAGAGCCAGCGCGGCAGCATGGACCAGGTGCTGGCGCGGCTGCGGACCAACCTCGCCAAGATCCAGGGCATCACGCTCTATATGCAAGCCGCACAGGACATCACCCTCGGCGGGCGCGTGTCCAAGACGATGTATCAGTATACCCTGAACGATGCGGATCCCGGCGAGCTCAATCATTGGGCCGGACTATTTCTCGACAGGATCAAGGCCATCCCAGGTATCGCCGACGTCGCCACCGATCAGCTCAATGCAGGGCCGATGCTCGACATCACCATCAAGCGCGAGGTCGCCTCGACCTACGGCATCTTGCCCTACACGATCGACAACACGCTCGATGACGCGTTCGGCCAGCGAATCGTCTCGACGATGTACACAACGCTGAACCAGTACCATGTCGTCCTGGAGGTCAACCCCAATTTCCAGTACGGACCCGAAGCCCTCAACGCCATCTACGTCAAATCGTCAAGCGGGCAACAGGTGCCGCTATCCACGCTGGTCGACTCGGTAGTGAAGGTGGCGCCGCTCGTGGTCAACCATCAGGGCCAGTTTCCGTCGGTGACGATCTCGTTCAACCTCCTGCCCGGCACCGCGATTGGCCAGGCCGTCGGCGCCATCCAACAGGTTGAAAAACAGCTCGAAAAACCGCTCTCGCTTCAGACAAGCTTCCAGGGCAACGCACAGGCCTTCGGGGATTCGCTGTCCAGCACCTCGATCCTGGTCGTCGCCGCGCTCTTCGTCATATACCTGATCTTGGGCGTGCTTTACGAGAGCCTGATTCACCCAATCACCATCATCTCGACGCTGCCGTCCGCAGGCCTGGGCGCGCTGTTGCTGCTGATGGCGGTTCACTACGATCTCAGCGTGATCGCGATCGTCGGCATCATACTGCTTATCGGCATCGTCAAGAAGAACGGCATCATGCTGGTCGATTTTGCCCAGCACGTCGAGCATGAACAGGGGTTGACGGCCGAAGAATCTATCTATCAGGCCTGCATCATGCGCTTTAGGCCGATCCTGATGACCACCATGGCTGCGCTGCTTGGTGGCGTTCCGATGATGCTCGGTAGCGGAGTCGGATCGGAGCTTCGCCAGCCGCTCGGCTACGCCATCGTAGGCGGCCTCGCCCTGTCGCAGGTTCTCACTCTTTATACGACGCCGGTCGTCTATATCTACCTGGACCGGTTGCAGACATGGCTGTTCGGGCAAAAGAAGCGAGCGGCCTCCGGCCAAGGCGAGCCGGCGCCTGCCGAATGACTGTTAGCCGCGTCGCATTACCTTGATGATTGCGTGACCTGCATCGACTTGAGCGCTCCGTCATTTGATGTGGAAAGCTGCTGCGAGCTCCTTTCCCGAAGGGCTCCGTCTCAATTCGAGGCGGATTATCTAAACTCCAATTTAGTGGCTCTCTGATCAGCCGCTGCCTAACTCCATCATTACCCATTTAAAATTGATGCGGGACGCCATGAATTCTTCTGTTGCAATCCATATCGTCAGCCCGGCTGAATTCGATCCGGGAACAGCGCAGACACCGGGCTCCGAACGTCGCGCTGCTATTGCGCCGGCGCTCGGCATCGCCTCGGTCATCTGGGGCGGCCTGTTCGAGGTCGAGCCGGGATCGCGGACGGGAATTCATCATCATGGAGAGCAGGAGACGATCGCCTACGTCCTTTCCGGCATCTGCGAAATTCGCTGGGGCGAAAGAGGAGAATCGGTTGCACGGGCGAAGGCCGGCGATTTCATCCATGTCCCGGCTTTTCTGCCGCACATGGAAATCAATCCTTCGGAACAGGAGCCATTTCGATGGGTTGTTGTGCGCAGCACCGCGTTACCCATTGTTGTCAACCTTCCGGACTACACTTGGCCGCAAGCCGGATGTTTTCCTGCGGGCAGCAGGAGGACCACCAGTCCTTAAGCCTGTTGTCTCACTGCAGATACCCTTCAAGGGCTTTGCGAACATGGAGCAATCATGGACGACCACGAATCCAATACAGAGCCAAACACACTAAATACATTTGAGGTTACCCGCCGCATGGTGATCGAGACCGGAACCACCGCGCTGTTCTTGACCACGCTGCCGCGTGCAGCTTTGGCGGCTGGCCCGGTCGAGGACAATGAGCCGGCCCCGCCTCCCGTGAAGGTCGAACTTCAGATCAATGGCCACCTTCATTCGCTGACGCTGGATCCCCGCACGACATTGCTGGATGCCTTGCGTGAACACCTCGCACTGACCGGCTCGAAGAAAGGTTGCGATCACGGCCAATGCGGCGCCTGCACGGTGTTGATCGAAGGGCGCCGCATCAACTCCTGCCTGACGCTTGCGGTGATGCACGACGGCCAATCCGTCACCACGATCGAGGGGCTCGCAATGGGCGATAATCTGCATCCGCTTCAGGCGGCCTTCGTCGAACACGACGGCTTTCAGTGCGGTTACTGCACCTCCGGCCAGATCTGCTCCGCCATTGGGATGCTGGCCGAAGGCCGGCAGGGCATGCCGAGCTATGTGACGGAAGACCTGACGCACTCGGCCGCTGAACTAACCGACGTTGAAATTCGCGAGAGGATGAGCGGCAACATTTGCCGCTGCGCAGCCTACCCCAACATCGTTGTCGCCATCAAGCAGGTTGCGGGAGTGCCGACATGAGAGCCTTCACCTATTACTGCGCCGATACGACGGCCCACGCTTCCGTTGCCGTCGTCAAGCCCGGCGCGAAAATCATCGCCGGCGGCACCAATTTGCTCGACCTGATGAAATTACAGGTCGAGACGCCATCCCAGCTAATCGACATCAACCGGCTCCCCCTCGACAAGATCGAAGAAACGCCCGATGGGGGCTTACGCATCGGCACGCTGGTTCGAAATAGCGATCTTGCCGCTGACCCACGCGTGCGGCAGCGCTACGGCGTCCTGAGCCGCGCCTTGCTGGCGGGCGCCAGCGCCCAGTTGCGCAACAAGGCCACGACCGGCGGCAATCTGCTGCAGCGTACCCGCTGCTACTATTTCTACGACGTCACCAAACCTTGCAACAAGCGCAACCCCGGCTCCGGCTGTGCGGCGCTCGCCGGGTTCAACCGCATTCACGCCATCCTGGGTACCAGCGACCACTGCATCGCGACGCATCCGTCGGATATGGCGGTGGCAATGCGGGCGCTTGACGCCAATGTGGAGACGATCAATCGGCGGGGTGAAACCAAAATCATTCCGATCGCAGAGTTTCACCGTCTTCCGGGCAACACTCCCGAGATCGAGACGTCACTCAAGCCAGACGAAATCATCACGGCCGTGACGCTGCCCCCGCCGCCTCCGGGTGTGCAGGTCTACCGCAAGGTCCGCGATCGCGCTTCCTACGCCTTTGCGCTGGTTTCCGTCGCCGCGATCGTCGATAGCACCCGCGGCCGGATCCGCTCGGCTCGTCTGGCGTTCGGTGGGCTGGCGCATAAGCCCTGGCGATCGCTGCAGACGGAGCACCGATTGGCCAACGCACCTGCGAACACAGCCACCTTCAATGCAGTCGCAAATGCCGTGCTCGATGGCGCGCGTGGGTTCGGCGGCAACGATTTCAAGATACCGCTGACGCGGCGCACCCTGCACAGCGTGCTGGCAGAGATGACCCGAACCTGAGGAATCGAACGCATGGAAATGAACTCGCCTATTGGCCCCAATGCGCTCGATGCACGGGGCATTGTTGGCAAGCCACTCGACCGCGTGGATGGGCGATTGAAGGTTACCGGCGGCGCGCGCTACGCCTATGAGATGCAGCAGGAGAACACGCTGTATGGCTTTGTGGTGGAAGCCTCGATCGGTAAAGGAAGTATCAAATCGATCGATACGCGGGCTGCGGAGAAGGCCCCGGGCGTCGCGCTGGTTCTCACTCATCGCAACGCGCCCGCGCAGGGCACCGGCAATCACCGTGAGGCTCACCCCGTGCTCACCGGCCTGCAAGTGACACGTTACGGCCAGCCGGTCGCCTTCGTGGTTGCCGAAAGCTTTGAGCAGGCCAGAGCGGCTGCTTACCTGGTAGACGTGAAATATGATCGGTCGAGCGGGAAATACGCGCTGCGTGCCAACCTCAATGAGGCGCGCGTTCCGAAGCCGAACGATGCGCCGCCAGCCGATAGCGCGGTGGGGGACTTCGCTGCAGCATTTGCCAGCGCTCCGGTGAAGATCAACGTGACCTATACCACCCCCTTGCAAAGTCATGCGATGATGGAACCTCATGCTACGCTCGCGATGTGGGACGGCGATAGGTTGATCCTGCACACCGCGAACCAGATGCTCAACCAGGGTCAGCAGGCCATCGCGACGACTTTAAAAATCCCCGTTGAAAACGTACGCCTGATCAGCCCGTTCATCGGCGGCGGGTTCGGTGGCAAACTTTGGGTCAATGCCGATGCTATCCTGGCCGCGATCGCCTCGCGGCAGCTCAAGCGGCCGGTGAAAATCGCGCTGACGCGGCAGCAGGTCTTTCACGTCACGACGCACCGTTCCAACACGATCCAGCGCCTCCGCCTGGCCACGGATCGCGAGGGCCGTATCCTCGCGATCGGGCACGATGTGTTCTCGGGTAATTTACCCAGCGAGCAAACGTATGAGGGCGCTGCCCTGCAAACTCGCACGCTCTATGCTGGATCCAACCGGCTAACGCGACATCGTCTGGCGCCACTGGACATTCCGGTCGCGTCGTCAATGCGCGCTCCCGGCGAATCTGTCGGGCTGATGGCACTTGAATGCGCGATGGACGAGCTTGCGGAGAAGCTAAACCTCGACCCGATCGAATTGCGCATTCGAAACGAGCCAAGCGAGGACCCGGAGAAACATATTCCCTATTCCAGCCGCCATCTGATCGCTTGCATGCAGGAAGGTGCGCGCCGATTTGGATGGGACAAGCGCAATCCGAAGCCGGGCCAGCTTCGCGATGGCCGCTGGCTGGTTGGAATCGGCATGGCCGCGGCAACGCGGGGCAATCCGCTTCGGCTCTCCAAAGCTAATGTCCGATTGGACCCCGACGGCAATGCCACGGTGCGAATGGCGATGACCGACATCGGCACCGGCACCTATACCATCTTGGCACAGATCACAGCCGAGATGCTTGGCCTGCCGATGGAACGCGTCCGCGTCGAACTCGGCGATACCAGCTTTCCGGAAGCGGCGGGTTCGGGCGGTTCGTTCGGCGCGGGCAGTTCGGGATCGGCCCTGTTCGAGGCTTGCTACGCGTTGCGTGAGAAGCTTGCGCGGATGGCTGGCATGGACGCTAAGACCGCCCGCTTTGCCAACGGCAATATCGAATCCGGAGAGCAATCCGTCTCGCTGGAGAAGCTCGTCGGTAGCGGCGTCGAAGCCGACGGAGAAATCAGGCCCGGGCGCACCGCACAGGATTTCTCACAACAGTCATATGGCGCACACTTCGCCGAAGTCGGGGTCGATGAAGATACCGGCGAGGTGCGTGTGCGGCGTATGCTGGGCGTATTCACGGCCGGCCGTGTCCTGAACGCAAAGACGGCGCGCTCTCAGGCGATCGGCGGAATGGTTTTCGGCGTCGGTGCCGCGCTGCATGAAGCGATGACGCTCGATCCGCGCTTCGGCTATTTCGTCAACCACGACCTCGCCGAATATCATGTGCCGGTGCATGCCGACATTCCGGCGATTGACGCGATCTTTCTTGCCGAACTGGACGACAAATCCAACCCACTCAAGAGCAAGGGCATTGGCGAACTCGGAATCTGCGGCGCCGGCGCCTCGATCGCCAATGCGATTTACAACGCGTGCGGCGCGCGGATTCGGGATTACCCGATCACACTCGACAAGCTGCTTTCCAAGCTGCCGGTGCGCGCATGACCGGGGCGGAAGTAACAGACACCCAGCGTCGCCCGATCGTGGTTGCCGTGATCGCAGTTGCCGCAGCCGTCACCCTGGTGATCGGCCTTGCGATCTCGCGCGGCTTTGCGGCAGCGCCAGAAGCGGCGCCCTCGCCTCAAGCCACCGGATATCTGCCGAGCATCAGCGACCTGATGATCGCGACGATTCAACCGCGGCACGAGCGGCTCTGGCGGACGGAGCAGGACGGAAATTGGGACTTTGCGGCCTACGAGCTTGGAAATCTCCGCGGCGCGTTCGATCGGCTCGGGCGCGCCCACCCGACTGAACATGACATCTCCTTTCCGGACATGATAGCCTCCGTTACGGAGCAGCCGTTCAAGAGCCTCAACAGCGCGATCCAGTCCAAAGACGGCACCGCATTCACCAAGGCCTATGCCGATCTGACCGACGCATGCAATTTATGCCACCAGGCCCTCAACCACGGCGTCGTCGAAATCCGCGTACCAAGCCGGACGTCCGCGTCGGATCTAAAGGCCAACAGCATGTCGGGGAATTGACGCTCCGCGCGCCAGCGATTCATACCCGCTAGATCCGCAGGACATTCTGAACCTTAATTTAGTGGCTCACAATAATCGTGAAACTATCTTGGATGTATCGCAGTTGATTTTTTAGAGGAGCGACAACCATGTTTTCGAGACGGAATGTGCTGGCAGTGTCTGCTGCAGGCGCTGTTGCAACCGCGGCGCGCGCTGCCTCCTTCGGTAATCCGGACCAGCCGCCGCAGGGCGCAATCAATGCCAAAGCTCCGGGAAATCTGAAGGATCCGGGCCCGCAAAGCGGGGCCATCAGCAACCAGTTTCCCTCGGCGCAATTTCCGCCGGCAACCGATGTCGGCGGCATGCCGATGGACTGGGCCTCATTCAACAATGCGCCAAAGCGTGTCCAGAATGGCGGCTGGGCGCGCCAGGTAACGCAAGCTGATTTCGCGATTTCTGACACGATCACGGGCGTCAACATGCGGCTGACGGCTGGCGGCATCAGGGAATTGCACTGGCACCAGGCCGCGGAATGGGCGATCATGACGTACGGCAGTTGTCGCATCACGGTTCTCGACGCCGTGGGCCGGCCATATGTTGCGGACGTTAACGAGGGCGACCTCTGGTACTTTCCGGCAGGCCAGCCGCATTCGTTGCAGGGTCTCGGCCCGGACGGTTGCGAGTTTGTGATCTGCTTTGACGACGGCAACGCTAGCGAGTTTAACACGCTGCTGGTGACAGACTGGTTCGCCCATACGTCCCCCGAGGTGCTTGCCAAGAATTTTGGGGTTCCGGCCCAGACATTTGCCAAGATACCGCTGCAGAATCTCTGGATCTTCCAGGGCACCTTGCCGGGCGATTTGGCATCCGACCGCGCCGCAGTTAGCAAAGCCGGGCGCGTTCCACCCCATCCTTTCATCTTCAGGCTTGGATCGTCAGCTCCGGAGAAAGAATCCAAGGGCGGCGAGGTGCGGGTTGCCGACAGCAGCAACTTCAGCATCGCAACGACGATCGCGGCGGCGGTGGTAACGGTTCGTCCCGGCGGGATCCGCGAGATGCACTGGCATCCGAATGCCGACGAATGGCAGTATTATATCAAAGGCAAAGCACGCATGACGGTGTTCAATACCGGCCCGAATGCAATGACGATGGATTTCAATGCTGGCGACATCGGCTACGTCAAGCGCAATTTGGGGCATTATGTTGAAAATGTCGGAGACACGGATCTGCAGTTTGTCGGAGTCTTCAAGGCTCCCCGCTATGAAGAGGTTTCTCTGTCCAACTGGCTGACGCATACGCCGCCGGCGTTGGTCGCCCAGCATCTGAATGTTGACGAGGCGACCATCGCAAACTGGCCGGACAACGGCCCTGGCGTCATGCCGCGATCGTAAATCGCCGAGGCAAAAGCTCGAACCTTTCATCAAACAAAGTTACTGGCGACGCCAGAGACAGCCGTTAGTTCTTAACAAGATCGCGGACGAGGAAGAAATGAACGCGCTCGACAACGTCACGATCGGTATGACGGCCGAGAAGACCGTCACTGTGAACGCCGAGATGACGGTCGGCTATTTTGTGGCGCACATGCCGCAAGTCTATGCCACGCCGGTGATGATCCTTCATATGGAAATGGCGTCAGGCTCGGCGATCGCCTCGCACCTGCCGGAGGGCTTCGTCAGCGTCGGCATGGACGTGAAAGTTCGTCGCCTCGCCGCGACTCCGGTCGGCCGCACGGTCCGCGCTATTTCTCGCGTCATCAAGATCGACCCCAAGAGCGTGGTGTTCGAAGTCGAGGCCTGGGACGGAGAACGCAAGATCGGCGATGGCACTCATCGCCGCGGCATCGTCAACGTGCTGGAGTTCGAGAAGCGGTTCGGAGTAAATAAGCCCCCCATGAGCTTGGATTGAAGCGATCCTTCCTCTCGCTCTTTTTTTTGTTCTTGAACACAACTTTCCTCGACTACGGGGAGATCGCTGTTCATGGGGGAATCGCGGACAAGGCAAGCAGCGACAGCACGAGCGCGGGCGGCATAACGATGAGGCCGTATCTGAGAAACCGAAGCGACGTAACGTTCTCGCCCTCTCGGCGCAATGCGATCAGCCACAGGATGGTGGCGAGAGAGCCTGTCACGGAAAGATTGGGCCCGAGATCGACGCCGATCAGAATCGCGCTGGCCACCTGCGGGGGCACCTGCGCAGCATGACTTGTGGCTGCCGCAATCAGACCCGCCGGCAGATTGTTGACGAGGTTGGAGGCAACAGCGACGACGATGCCTGCGACCCACGACGTCGCCTGCGGCGACGCCGCGGCAGCGTGGTGAAGGTCACGTGCCAGCGCCGACAACACACCGGTTTGGTTCAACCCCGCGACAACAACGAATAGGCCGGCAACGAGAGGCAGCACGCTCCACGAAACGTTTTTGAGAATCGGCAGCGGCGATTGCCGCGCCATGACCAGTACGATGGCGGTCGAAGATGCCCCGGCGCAAAAGGTCGGTAACCCGAGTGACCGGTCGAACGCAGATGCCGACAGCAGCAGCACGACTGTCAGCGCGATTCCGATCGCCGAAAGCTTGCCACCGAATGTCAGCGGTGGCGCGCCTTTGATAACGGCGACCTTTGCATCGAACGCCGGCCGTTGCGTCAGCCGTAATACGACGTATGTCGCGACGATCGCAACAAATGACGGCCCCGTAAAATAGCGCAGCCATTCCGAAAGAGCCGGCATCTGCGCGCCGAACACGACGAGGTTGGCAGGATTGGCGAATGGAAGGACAAAACTCGCGGCGTTGGCGACGAAAGCGCAGATGAAGAGATAAGGGAGCGGCTCGACCTGCGCGGCCCGGGTCGTTGCGTAGACCGCCGGCGTCATCACCACAGCGGTAGCGTCGTTCGACAGGAACACCGTCACCAGGGTGCCGACGACGTAAATGATCAGGAATAGTCGTTTGGCCGAGCCGCGCGCATGCCTGACCGCCTGTGCCGCGAGCCAGTCGAACAGCCCCTCCTTCCTGGCAACCTCAGACAGCAGCATCATGCCGATTAGAAACAGGTAGACGTCAGAGCCCCCGCCGACGGCCGCAACCGCCTCTTGCCAAGGCAGCAAATTGAATAGCACCAGCATCGCGGCACCCGCCATTGCCCAGACGAACTCCGGCGAATTCCATGGCCGAGCGATCACGCCCAACGTTGCTACAGCCGCAACTGCCCAGACGGCCGAATTGAACAGCATCAGCCCGCCCCCTCGGCCGCAGCGATTGTCCTCCCGTGCGCACTCCGCGGGTGGGCGCGTCGTTCAGTTTGGAGAGGACGACAGTTTCGGTCTCCTCCTCTAACCGGATCCAGACATTGGCAACTACGCTGATTGAGCCGACCAAGGACCGCATCGAAGGAGGCTTCGCCCCTGCGAGCGGTTTGCGTCAATTTTCCCCGCTCGATCCATAACAGCTTGTCGGCATTTTCTGCTTCGTCCCGATGATGGGTGGCCAGCAGGACGGCTCGCCCGCGCGTCTGGAACCGAATATTCTCGATCACGAGGGCGGCCGTTGCGGCATCAAGCCCTTCGGTCGCCTCGTCGAAAACGTAGACATCCGGCGATGCGACGAGCAGACGAGCAATCCCCAATCGCCGCCGCTCCCCGCCCGAAAGACCTGTTCCACCATCCCCCAGCTGATGGTGTAATCCATTCGGCAGATTTTCGATTACCCAATCAAGACCGACCGCAGCCACAGCGATCTGCAGCTCATCATCGCTTGCGTCGGGCCGGCCCATTAGCAGATTGTCGGCGATCGGACCACGGAACAATTCGGTTCGCTGCAGGAGATAGCCGATACGCCCGCCATACGCCGCCAGTCCCGGCCGGGTGAGGCGGTCGCCGCCGAGCGTGACAACCCCACAATCTGGCGTGAGCAGGCCGGCAGCGAGGGCCAGAATGCTCGACTTGCCGCCGCCACTCGGCCCAACTAGTGCCACTGTCTCGCCCGGCGCTACACGCAGCGAAATGTCTTTGACGACGGGCTCATTTTCTCCTGGGAAGGTGAAGGCGACATCGCCGAGTTCGAGGCCGCCGAAAGAATTCGCAAGCTTGTATTTGGCCGGCTTGTCCATCGTCGCATTGGGGTGGCCCAGTAATGGATGTACCCGGCGCGCGGCGAGCGTCCAACGCCCGACATCCAACGCCGCCAGACGGAGCGGAGCCACCACTTCGCCGAGTGAGAAGGAGAACACGACAATGGCCGCAAACTTCACTGGGGTCATATTGTGCGAGCCGACTAAAGCCGACCCACTGAGCAGCGCGCCGAGAATGGCGCCCTGACTTGCCAAAGATCCCGCCAACCGCAGGCCGGCATCGAGTTGAATGAGACGAAATTCAGTCTCGGCCGCGAGTTTGCACGCTGCTGCAACTCCTTCTGCCTGAGAAGCGAACGCCCCTGCAATGCAGAGCTCGGCGCGTCCCCGGTCCAGATCGGCAAGACGTGTCCTGGCGGCGTCGAGCGCCAGCATTCGTCGTCGCGCGTCGCGGGTCGCGAAAACTCCGATCAAATAAGGCGCCAGGACGCCGCCGAGCAACACCGGCGTGACCGTCGCGACCGCCAACAACGGACTGATGCCCCACAGGATAATCGCAGAGCCTGCAAGGATGACCACCGCGGCGAAGAGCGGAGTTGCGAAACGGATGTTGAGACTATCCAGCGCGTCGAGGTCGCTCGAGAGTCGCGCGAAAAGCACGCCGGCGCGCGGCCTGGCCAACTGACCGCGCCCGTCTGCGATGGACCGGAAAACATTCACGCGTAATCCCGCAATGAAGCGGAAGGTACCGTCGTGGGTCGCAAGCCGTTCGGCGTAACGGGCAACGGTACGCACAACAGCAAACAAGCGGATCGCGGCACTGGGGATGACCATGTCAAACGCGACTAAACCCATTCCAGCGATCGCCGAGCCCGCGATCAGATAGCCGGAAAGGGCGAGCAGCCCTGCCCCAGACACAAGTGCCAGTACGGCCAGTGCTACACCCCTTACGAAGCGCCATGGCGCGTAGCGGATAGACGACCAATACACCTCCAGCAATGCGGCCATCCCGGTCACGATGCGAATTCGACTACGCTGCCGCGGCACATGGTAACGATACGATCCATCCTGCGAGCCAGATCTCCGTCGTGTGTCGCAACAATCAGTGTCCTCCCGCGCGCCGCGTCGAGAAGTGCTGAACGAATTTCAGCCGCGGTCATGCCGTCGAGATCCGCGGTCGGCTCGTCCGCAAGGATCACCGGTGCATCGGCCAATACGGCGCGCGCGATTGCGAGACGGCGAAACTCCCCGCCTGAGAGACCAGCACCATTCTCGCCGATCGGCGTCAGCATTTGGCGTTGCATCCGCCCTACCCGCTCCGCCAAGCGTGCCTTATCGAGCGCAGCAGCCGCGCCCTCACGGTCGATCGGCGGGTCCCCCAAGTGAAGATTTCGGCCGAGCGATGCTTGCCGCACATACGGCTCTTGTCCGATCCAGGCCATTCGACGACGTAAGGTATCCGCCGTGTCGCTTGTAAGGAGCATGCCGTCGATCGCAACCTGGCCCTCAACTCCCTCGATCAGACCTGCGATAGCGTGAAGCAAGGCGCTCTTTCCGGCGCCGCTCGGCCCCATGATCGCGATATGCTCGCCGGCCGCGACCGCAAGGTTCGCACGCTTCAGCAATGGACGTTCGCACCCTGCAAGCCGTACAGTAAGTCGTCTGACCTCCACGGAGGACGCAAAAGGACGATCAAGATGGCGATATGCGGTGGCATCAAGGCGACCAACAATGCTCGATCGCCGAACGTTGAAGATGTCATCGGCGCGTTCTGCAAGACCTGCCACGGCGGCACGGTCATGATAGCCGGCCGCGAAGTCCCGTAACGGCTGAAAGAAATCCGGCGCAAGCAACAACATGAACAGACCACCGGATAGTCCGAAAGCGGTCAGCGTGCCGCCAAAGGTAATCCATCCCAACAGATAGAAGCCGACATAGAGCGCGACCATTGCGACGCCGACGGTCGCAAAGAATTCAAGCGCCGCAGATGATAAAAAGGCGATAGAAAGCACATCCATGGCAGAGCGTCTCACGCGCTCACCGGAAGCCTCGATTGCAACGGCGACACGCGCTTCCGCGCCCAATAGACGGATGGTCGCTAGACCGCGTAGGCGATCGAGCAGTAGTCCGGTCAAGTTGCCCGCTTCGTCGAGTTGGCGGCGGCTGCGCTCCCGCGCCGTTGCCCCGATCAACACCATGAAAACCGGGATCACCGGTCCAGTGACCGCCAATACTAACGCGACTGCCCAACTGACCGGCAGAATCGCGACGAAAATTGCGACCGGGACCACCATCATTCTGAAACGGGCGATCTGGTACCTGACGAGAAACGGGTCGACTGTCTCTACCTGATCAACAACAAGCGCCGCGATTTCGCCGGCCGCCGGCCGGGTGGAATCGAAAGGCGACCACGGCAGGACGGCTTGAATGAGCTTGCGCCGCAGGTCCAGTTTTGCCGCCGCTGAAGTGCGAGCGCTGAGCGCAAACGCTCCAGCCTCGGCAACTGATCGTGCCACCAGTAGCAGCGCGAATAACGAAGCAAGCATGATCGGCGATAGCCTGGTCAACTCGGCATCGGTGCCGATGGAGACTGCCGCAACGATATCGGCGATTATCAGGGCTTGGGGAATCCAAATCAAGCTTGCGGCAAGCGAGAGCGCCGCCGCAAATGAGGGGATGCGACAGGATAGTATTCCGAAGCGATCGCTCATGAGGACTCCGCTTTCGGAAGCCGAAAAACGCCATTGCGGCTAGTGGTTGATAGGACAAGCACGCGCTGTAGTACTGTGACCACGAAAAGCAGCCTCGCCCATTAAATTGGGATTCAGATACCTAAATTCGATTTTAACTGAGGCTCCAACGGGAGCCTCAGTGCACCGGCGCCGCGCGGATTTTTCCCCTGAATACCCAATAGCTGATCGCCGTGTAGATCAGCATCAGCGGGTAAACGAAGATACCCTCTCCCCAGAACATGAATGCGAGACTGGAATGAGGCGCCGCGGCTTCCTCGACGGTGATGACGTAGGGGATCATGTATGGCCAGAACGAGATGGCCAATGTCCCGAAGGCCGACAGAAAGATCAGCGCCACCATGTAAAACGGCAATCCGTCCCGATGGCGCTCAACGCTGACCACAAGCGCGATCGCCGCCAAGACTGCAAGAGCAGGAAAGATGAAGAGATAGGGGCGTTCAACCCACCGATGCATGATCTGGAGATTTTCAGCTAAGGCAAAGGCGAACACGACAACGAGGAAGACGAGCAATCCGATCGACAGATAGGGGACCTGGCGATAGGCGGCGGCCTTGACGTCCCCATCGCATTTTCTAACGAGCCAACAGGCACCAAGAAGCGCGTAGCCGAAACATAGCCCGATACCGCAAAGTGCGGCAAATGGACTGAACCAGCCAAAATCGCCGCCGCTGTATTGACCGTTTGTGATCGGCAAGCCCTCTACCATCGCGCCAACGGTCATGCCCTGGACGAAGGTCGCCACCAGCGAGCCTCCGAAAAAGCTGAAGTCCCAGATCCAGCGCATCCGCTCCGCCTTGTAGCGAAACTCGAACGCCACACCGCGAAGGATCAGACCGGACAGCATCATGGCAAGCGGAAGATAGAACGAGGACAATAGCATCGAGTATACGGCTGGAAATGCGCCCCACAGGATAACCGCGGTGACGACCAGCCATGTCTCGTTACCGTCCCAGATGGGCGCCACAGCACCCCACATGGCGTGCCGTCTCGCTTCATCCCGTGTCAGCCCGAAGAGAATCCCGATGCCGAGATCGAAGCCGTCAAGCAGAACATAGAGCAGGATGCTGGTGGCGAGCAGCGACACCCAATACATGATCATGGCTATTCTCCAGCTTCCGCAAGCACGCTTGCATCCTCAACCCCAAGCGAGAGCGGTCGGTTGGGCACCGCCGCGAATGTCGGCTTCAACATTGGCCGCACGAGGCCAGTCCGTAGCAGCCGATAGATGTAGAAGATGCCGAACGCAAAAATGAACGTGTAAATAATTCCAAAGATCACGAGCGAAATCGCCGCAGCTTGCGCGGTCAGGAACGGTGTCATCGCGTCCGCAGTTCGGAGCAATCCGTAGATGGCCCAGGGTTGCCGACCAACCTCCGCCGTGAACCAGCCGGTCCACGTCGCGATAAAGGGCAATGGAAAGCTGAGAAATGTCGCCCAAAGGAACAGGCGATTTCGACCAATCCGTCGCGCGAGACTGAGGTACGAGCCCACGAGGGCGAGCGCGAGCATGATCAACCCGCACCCGACCATGATGCGAAAGGTGAAAAACGGGATGAGCACCGGAGGCCAGTCCTGTCGTGGAAAGCTGGTGAGCCCGACCTCCTTGGAATCAAGCCTCATGCTCCCGATCAAGCTGCCAAGAATGGGTATCGAGATCGCATATTTGTTGCTCGCCGACGCGGCGTCGGGAATTGCAATCAAGACTTCGCTTGCAGGCTGCTCGTCATGCCAACGCCCCTCGATGGCCGCAAATTTTATAGGCTGGTGGTCATGAACATAGTCGCCGGCGAGATGTCCGATAAAGAGCTGGATCGGCATCAGCACAGCCGCCAGGCAAAGTCCCATACGGAGCATGATCTTGGCTTCGGCAATGAATCTCCCGCACAGCAGATACCAGGCCCCGGTCGCGGCGACGCAGAACGCGCCGGTCAGGTAGGCCGCAAGCAGCATGTGCGGGAACCGCACCCACACCACCGGATTGAAGATGATCTCTGTCCAGTCATTCGGAACGAACATTCCCCTTTCCATGGCGTAGCCGACGGGTGTCTGCATCCAGCTGTTGTTGACCAATATCCAAAATGCGGAGAACGTCGTTCCCAGGGCGACCATTGCGGTTGAACAGAAATAGAACCACGGGGCAACGCGAGGTCGGCCAAAAATGAGAACCCCAAAAAACGTCGCCTCCAGCATGAAAGCCGTGAATGTCTCGTAGGAAAGTAGCGGCCCTTGAATTGGTCCCGACATCCTGGACAATACGCTCCAGTTCATGCCGAACTGAAATGCCATCACGATACCGGAAACGACGCCAAGTCCGAACGCCACACCAAATATCTTGAGCCAAAAGTCGAACAACACACGATAGGCCGAACGGCCCGTACTCAGATACAGCGCTTCAAGAACCGTGAGCCAAGCTGCCAGTCCGATGGTGAACGCCGGAAATATGATGTGAAATGAGACGGTGAATGCGAATTGAATTCGTGACAAGAATAGAGCCGCGGAGTCCATTGGAAACCTCCTAAGGTCCTGTGTCGCGAGTTGTTAGGAGCCGGTCGGCCGGCTCTTTTCGTGCAATCTTTAGCGACCGTAAACCGTTCATGCTCGACCGAGTTACAGCCACAGCCCCCTTCCCTGCTAGACTGGACAACTGCGTTGCATCACGCTGCGACGCTGCGTGACGGCGGGGCCATGAATTCCGGGCCGACCGGGTCAGTGACGGTTTCGCGCAGGATCCGATCGATCTCTGCCTTGGCCGAGGCATCGAGCGACCAGCCAGTCACCTTGTCGACGGGCTGCAGCTGATCGGGATGACGTGCCCCCCACAACGCTGTGGTGATGCCCTGGTCGAGCATCCAACGAACCGCCAGGTGAATAACGCGCTTGCGGAAGCGTTGTTGAGCGAATTGATCGAGTCTACCCACGGCTGCCAAATATTGCGCGAACCGAGGATCGAGGAACTTCGGGTCAGCGCGCCTCAGATCGTCACCACCGAAAACCGTATTCGCCTGCATTCGTCCGGACAGCAGGCCCCGGCACAGCGCCCCATATCCCAGCATCGCAATCTTATTTTCTTGGCAATAGGGTAGAAGATCGGCCTCGATGCCGCGTTCGAACAAGTTGTACGGAGGCTGCAGCACATGCAGCGGCGCGACGCGGCGAAACCGTTCCATCTGGCCGACCGAAAAGTTGCTCACTCCGATGGCGCGGATTTTCCCCTGCGCCAGCAGCATGTGCATTGCGTCCGCGGTTTCTTCGATCGTAATCAACGGATCAGGCCAATGGATCTGATAGATATCGATGTAATCGGTTCGAAGTCTGCGCAAGGAATCTTCGACCTCCCGCAGGATGCGGGCGCGGCTGGCATTGCGAGATACTTTTCCACCCTCCCATTGAAGTCCGGCCTTGGTGGCGATAAGCACGTGCGAGCGCAGCCGACTTTCGGCGATCGCCCTGCCAACGATCTCCTCGGAGCGGCCAAATCCGTAGACCGGAGCCGTGTCGACAAGATTGATGCCATGCGCAAACGCGGCCTGGATGGTAGCGATAGATTCAGCTTCGTCGGTTCCACCCCACATCCAGCCGCCAATGGCCCAGGTGCCGATAGCAACGGGAGACACCTTGAGCGACGTGCCGGGAATGTCGGTGCGTTCCATGTTCATTTTAACGGCTTCTGCTTGAGGAACCATGATCCTGTTTCTCTCTTTAACTTCGTGCGCCTTCGGAATGTGCCGGCCGAACAACCCCAATCTCAATCGGCAGTGACCGAGGGCACGGTGTAGAGTCCCGCTTCTTCCGCGGCAACAAGCCCCAGGGCGGTCCAGTCGAGTTCGCCGTAACCGCGCGCGATTCCCGTGATCAGCCGATCCCGGACCACGCCCACCGACGGCATCGGGACGCCCGCTTTCTCTGCCTCCGCAAGTGCCAAGCGCACGTCCTTGAGCACGAGGGGCAAGACAAATCCCGGCGCGTAGGCCTGCCGAGCAATCTTATCGCCGTAGATTTTATGTGCTCGTCCGCCGAACATCGTGCTCGTCATAATTTCAATGAAAGGTTGCGGATCCAGCCCGCGCTTTCGGACCACGGCAACGACTTCTCCGAGCATCTCCAACGCGGTCGCGCTCATCATGTTGCCGAGCAGTTTGACGAGGTTTGCGGCTGCCGGGTCGGCGCCGATCACAAAGGTCCTTTTTCCGAGACTGTCGAGGATCGGCTGGCACCGCTCGACATCGGCCGGGACGCCGGCGGCAACGATGAACAGCTGGCGCGCCTTCGCAGCATCCGGATTCCCGAAGACGGGCGCAGCTACGTAGCCTTGTCTGTTCCGCGCATGCTCGCTCGCCAGCAGCGACGCAGCCGCCGTGCTAATCGTGCTCATCGACAGATGGATCGCGCCGGGCATCATACCCGCGGCTAGACCGTCGAGGTCGATGTCTCTGCGACCGAACACGATTTCGCGCACGGCATCGTCGTCCGGCAACATGCTGATGACGACCCCACAGTGGAACAAGTCGCCAATATCAGTGGTGGGCCTAAGACCGAGTGCCTCAAGCTGGCTGATCTGATCCGTGCGGCGGACATAGGCGATCACCTTTCGTCCCTTGGCCGCGAGGTTTGCGGCCGTCGCCGTTCCCATGCGACCAACGCCGACAAAGCCGATCTCGCCCAGCGCCGGCTGACGGGCGGCGGCCAATTTCGATTCGCCAGGACGCTCGCGAGGCGAAGTCTCGGACGCACCTCCGAAGGCGAGACGAGAGTCGGGTTTCTGCTTGGACATAGGGACTCCTGATCGAGCGCAGCCGCACCGACTGATGCGCGCTTTGCGACGGGTACAATGGTGAATCTGGTAGTGAGCGGATCTTGCGTTTGTCTCAGCTTGCCGCGCTTTAAGCTTTCTTGCTTGGATTTCCTGGAGACCGAGCTCCAACTTGGCAATCGATGGCGCACGCTCCGCCTGGAGTTCGGGCGTTCCGCCGCGACTAAAATCGAATTTAGTTATCTGAACGACAATTTAATGGTGCCGATAATCCATCCGCTTAGCCTGCCCTTTGACTTCAGTTCTCCGAAAGGCGGGCCCTCAAGTGTGAGGATGGTTTTGATGAAAGCGATCCACCATGCTTCTATTCATTCGACAGAAAGAATTCTGCCCAGGAGGAGAACCAATGATTCTCCCAGGAGAACCGGAATGAGTGACATCGGGGTCAGCCGCTCGAACTCTTCTTACGCCCCTTCATCGATCGTTGAAATTTCGCCGCCCGATATCGCTCGTCGCCGACTAGCGAATTGGGGCGCAATACAAGCCGACACGGTAAAAGTTACCCGGCGCGAGACTTTCGAATGCGGCTTTCAAGCTCGAAGACATTTGCTGATCGCGTACGAGCGCGCAGAACGACATGATGGCGAGACGCTCATCGAGGGCTTGCCAAAATCGACCTTGCGCGAATTCAATTGCAAGCTCAGCTTCGTGCCTGCTGGGCATCGGTTCTACAGCTGGCAGATGCCGCGGGTACTGACGCGCGTCACCTATTTCTATATCGATTTAAGGAATCCGTTGTTTGACCTGGAATCCGGCATCACCTGTCCCACGATCAGTCCGCGCCTGTTCTTCTTCGATCAAGCGGTCTGGGACACGGCGCTCAAACTCAAGGCCGAGGTCGGGAATTCCGCCCCGTGGAGCCGCCAATATGCAGCGGCCTTGAGCCTGGTGCTGATGCACGAACTCATCCGATTGGAACGAACGGCATCCGCAGCGGCGAGGCCGCTTCGAGGCGGCTTACCCGTGTGGCAGCAGAAACGAGTGTTCGAATTCATCGAGGAACATCTCGCTGAGGAAATTTCGTTGGCCGCTCTCGCAGAACTCGTCGATCTGAGCCTCTGTCATTTTGCCCGCGCCTTCAAGCAATCGTTCAACGCGCCTCCGCATCACTACCATATGGCCCGCCGGATGGATCGCGCCAGGAGCCTGTTGCGGAAGCCGGCGCTCTCGATAACGCAGATCGGCATCCAGATTGGCTTTCGCGAAACAAGTTCATTCACGAAGTCCTTTCGTAGATTCACCGGGCTGACGCCGACCGAATATCGGCGTCGCCGAGAGAATTAGCCTCACAGTGCCGAACCAAAACCATCTATGACGGAAAAGCAGGCTCGTGTATTGCCTTGGCACCTCACAATATCTTCGGGTTCGCCACTGCGATTTCTGGCTGAGCGTGGTAAATTGTCTGTGCTGGATATTAGGTCGGAAAATTTCGGCATTTCCTTGGTAGTAGCGGAACGTTATTTGGACGGTAGGAAGGCGCGATGACTCGCACTGCTTGGCGTACAACAGTACCCGGCTTTCTGTTCTTGCTCGCGACAAGTTCGGAAGCTTCGGCTGCCTACGTTGGAGACCGCTTCTTCCCCTCAACATTGGCAACCACGGTTCCCACCCCGGCGGACTTCTACAATCCTCCTTATTTTGTGCGGCTGCCTGACACCACCACCACGCCCACCACGCACGAAATCGACATTCCCACCACCTACAGCAGACTTGTTACCAGGGACTTGTCGGTGTTCTTCACCGAGACGTTTCGCGTCTTGGACGACGTAAACAAGGGCACGCGCACGGGCTTCGACAATTTCGTTATTGGCGCCCAGTATCAGCTCTATGCCAACCCCGAGCACCAATTCGTCTTCACGGTGGGCGGCACGGCGGCGATCGGCGGCACTGGATCGTCCCAGATAGGCGCCGCGTCCTTCTCCACGTTGACGCCGACCTTCTATATAGGCAAAGGCTTCGGCGATCTGCCGGATTCGTTGGCGTTGCTACGACCTCTCACGGTCAGCGCCACGGTTGCTGTCGCCGTGCCAACCGAACCGGTTAGCCTTACCACGACGACGCTGCCCGCCGGGGCGACCACGCTATCCGAGACGATCAACCCGAAGATCCTGCAGTTGGGCTTTGCGCTGGAATACAGCCTAGTCACCAACCAGTATACCGGCGCCAACCGTACCGGGACCCGTTATCCAGAGGGATGGGTTCCACTGGTTGAATTCACAACGTCGACGCCACTCAATGGGCCGAACGCGGGGAGGACGACCGGCACGGTCAATCCCGGCGTCATCTGGGTTAACCGCTATCTCCAGGTTGGGGTAGAGGCGATCATCCCGATCGATGCCCATTCCGGCCGCGACGTCGGTGCGCGCGCACAGGCCCACCTGTATCTTCCCGCGATTTTTCCGGATTTGAAGCCGATCTTCGGTAAGTGATGCGCCGCACCAAGCTAAGCTGCATGGGGTGGCGGGTTGGCGATAAGGTCCTGCGCCATATCGACAGAGCCCATGCAGGAAACACCAACGTCAGTCGTTTGATTTCGGTCCGCCATGATAACGGTACGCATCGGGCTCGGACGACTGCACCGCATGACCTGGCATCATAGCGTTCCCGTTCTGCCAGTCGCGATAGTAACCGCCATCGGTGTATAGATTGCCCGGTCCCGGATTGTGACAATTTACGTTGGGGTCGAACTGCGCGCAATAGCCGAGGTCTTCGATAACAGCCTGCGCCAGAGCAGGAGTTGCGAAAGCTGCCGCTGCAACAGCGGCGGCGCCGATCAATACTATTTTCATCTTGGTCTCCTTTGGAGAGCGTTGGGCTAGGTAGTGTGAGGCTACATCGGAGCCCGGATGTAGTTCCGCTAGTA
This sequence comes from Nitrobacteraceae bacterium AZCC 2146, assembly GCA_036924855.1. Lineage (NCBI taxonomy): Bacteria > Pseudomonadati > Pseudomonadota > Alphaproteobacteria > Hyphomicrobiales > Nitrobacteraceae > Nitrobacteraceae bacterium AZCC 2146. Next base: position 6,878,428 of record JBAGRP010000001.1, on the reverse strand, counting down.
AATTCCGTTTGAGGAAGCACTTCCGCGCGGACGCTCGCGCGTTGAACTCATTCAAAAGATTTAATGGTCCCGAGATAGCCCGCGACCTATCTGCCTGAAGAGAACAAGCAGGAGATAGGCGTCCATGAAGGTAGCCATCGGAAGAAGGGGCATATTGAAAACATTCGCTTTGAGCCTGGCTACAGGCGCGGTCGGCCTTGCAGCGGCCGCCGAATCCACGTTGACGCCGCCCGGTGCGAGGCATCTTGACGCATTGAAGAAGCGTCTCGCGCAGGCACCCCGCTCTCGCGATTTCAAGACCGTGCCGATGATCCTAAACCATCAGGAGCAATGGGATCACGAAGCATTGACGGAAGTTCTCTCCTACAGGCCTGTGCCAAGGCAGGCATGGGACAATTCCGATATCGGCGGTCCCTGGCTGAACCTGATGCGCAACGCGCTCAATTCACAGATCTGGTCGTTCAAACATCCGGACTTCCTTACTGTCTCGGTTACGCATGGTACAGCGAATCTTGCGCTCTATGATCAAGCCACCTGGGACAAGTATCAGCTCACACGACTGGCCGGCGGGGAATTCAAGACCAACACGCTGATCATCGAACAGAAGGCGGTGGCTACCGATCCCGCGAACTATGAGGACCCGGCCGGGCCTTTCTCCGGCGACGATAATTCGATCCCGGCGCTGATGCGGCGCGGCGTTGTTTTCTTGTCCTGCCACAATGCAATTTGGGAACAGGCCGCGGCCCTCATCAAAATCGGAATCAATCCTGACGGGCTCTCTCATGCCGCGCTTGCGGCGGAATTGACCAACCATCTGGCGGATGGCGCCGTATTAATTCCCGGCGCCGCCGGCACGCTGCCCGAGTTGCAGCAGGTCGGCTTTCACTACGCAAAGTAAATCGAAGAGAGTCATGACCATGCTCGACTGGAACACCTATCGCCAGCAGCTCACCGTCCGGATCGGTGAAATTGCCAAGCTCAGCCCCGACACAATCAAGGGCTATCAGGTGCTTACCGCCGCGGGCCAGAAGGCCAATCTGCTGGGCCCCAAGACCCGTGAGCTGATCTCGCTCGCGGTTGCCGTCACCGTCCGGTGTGACGGCTGTATCGCCGTGCACGCCGAAGCGGCGGCGCGTTATGGCGCCTCGCGGGAAGAGATCGCTGAAGCGCTCGGCGTCGCTACCGCCGTCAATGCTGGTGCCGCCCTCGTCTATTCCAGCCGCGTGCTGGACGCCTACGAGCAGGTGACCGCTACGTGACGATTCTCCGCGGACTATTAGCTGGTCACCTATTACGTTCGCGCCGCTGCGTAGGGGCAACCGATCTCAACCACGCACCCGGAGCCCGGAATGATCGTCAATCGGAAGCCGTGCAACCTCATAATCGCCGCGACCAGGTTCAGCCCGAGTCCGAGCCCCGATATGTGCCCTGCTCTATCCGACCGGTAGAAGCGCCTTAAGACGGCATCTCGTTCGTGTTCGCCTATGCCAGCACCAGTATCCTTGATGCGCACGACGTTTTCTCCGTTCCCGGTAAATAATCCTATTTCCACCTGCCCCCCGGACGGGGTAAATTTGACCGCGTTGTCGACTAGGTTGGCCACCGCCTCGATCAGCAAATCCCGGTCGCCATATGCGCTTAATTCGTGCGGCGAATGAACCAGAAGAGCAATGCCTCTATCTTCCGCAATCGGCTCGTACATGTCCCCGACTTCGCGGATAAGATCCGCAAGCGCGACTTTGCCAAAGCCCGCCAAACGCTGACCCTTCTCGATTTCCGCAAGCCGTAAAATGGCGGTGATGATCGCAAGCGATTGATCGATTCCCTCTACCGCTTTGTCCGTAACCACCTGGAGCTGCTCCAGCGTCATGGCGCCGGTGCGGCCGCGCTCCAGCATCAGCCGCGCACGGGTAAGCGGCGTGCGCAGATCATGCGCTATGTCATTGCCGACGCCTGCAAGGGATTGGATAAGAGATTCCATCTCGTCGAGCATGCCGTTGACGATCATGGCAAGTTTGGAGAAGGGATCGTCGGTCTTGCGATAAGGGAGTCGTTCACGCAGGTTGCCGGCGACGATGCGCTGCACCCGCTCGTTGACCTCAGCGATACGCCCGCGGGCACGAGCGCTCAGCGCCACACCCACCGCAAGGCAAAGAAGCACGGCGGGAATCACACCGAGTGCGAGCGTCCGGCCAACAACGTGCGCGATCTCCCCAACTTCATCGACATTTCGTCCGATCACCAGCACGTCGCCGTTGGGCAGGCTTCGCGCGATCAGCCGGACCGCCTGCTTCTCCCGGCCACTTTCGTCGGCTCTGTCGACCACGGCGCTCTCTACCGTATTATCGGTCCTGAGATCGGGCGGCAGACTTTCCAGATTACCCGCGATCCTGCGGCCGCTTGAGCCAAACAAACCCGCGAGCCGAACGCGGCCCGGATCCTGCCTCAGATGCTCTTCGAGCGCCTCCAGCCTCCGCTCGGGGGACAACTGCGCAAAGACGCTCATTTGCGACGCGATCACACGGTCGGATCGCACCGTCAGGTCATCCTTGGTTTTCAAGTCGATAAAGCCGAGCAACACAACGATAAAGGCCGCAAAAGTTGCGGCCGCCAGCACGGTCCACCGCAGCGTTGTCGAACGCGTGAACTCAGGCAATTGCATAAGATGCCTCGCCCGAGAGACTACAGAGGCACTCCGATTTTCTGCTGGCCTTGGAGGAGTACTTGCGAGGCTTTGAGCGAAATGGCCATACCCTCGTCTGCACAATTCGACCCCTCGCATTTGACTCGCTTGGCTCGCTTGACTCGCTTGGCTCGCGTCCGCTTAGCCGCATTCCTGGTCCAGCTGCAAACGCCAGCCTAATCTGCTCAAGGCGAACGGCTCGACCCTACGAAGGTTGTTTCGAACGTCGTGTTGGTTTGGCATACCCTATACCTTGGTTTAACAACGCAAGGCTTCGCTGCGGACAGGCCGAACGGTTCTAACGACCGAATGCACGTTGGTGTCGATTACGTGATGCTGCGCCGACGTTCACCGTCTTACTTGCTGGCTCCGCCGCGATGACCATTAAGGGCAGTTTCGACGCAGTTGATCAACGCGGGCCCAGCAAACGGCTTGGCCAGGAAGCAAATGGCTCCGGCTTTCAACGCGCGGGCGCGGACCCTCTCTTCGGGGAAGGCCGTGATAAAGATAAACGGCGCGTTGTAGCCTCGGGTGCGCATATGCGTCAGAAGGTCCAAACCGCTCATGGCCGGCATCTGCACATCCGCGATGACACACGACAAGTCCTTCACGTGGGCCGAACGCAAGAACTCCTCGGCCGAGGCAAACGTATGGACTAAGTATCCATGCGAGCTGAGAAGATTGTTGGTCGCGGCGCGGACGGACGCGTCGTCGTCTATGACTGAAATCACCGAAATCGTTGACAAGACGGGCCTTCCTGACGCGAGAGCAAGGCGCTGGCCTTAGCACTACCCTGTTGAAAAGTGAGCCGCCAATCGGGATTGTGAAATTATACTTAGGTTTGTACGCGCAAGGACTTGGCGCGAAAAGTGACGAGCGTTCTCGGCCTTTCAACCAACTGAAATCGAGTTTAGCGTTCTTAATTTGCGAACCGCTTCGACCTATCAAGAATTAGGGACCTGCATCATGGCCGAAGGCCGGAGTTTGAGGCATGAGGCCCGACGCACGTTGGTAGACGATCATCGATGACCGCGGAAAGCGAAGAACGCTTCCTTAAGGAACACGCCGACGTTGGAAAAAGGCCACCGCTGCGCGCGCCAGCGGCCGGTTTAATCGATATTGGACCGCAAGCGGGTCTATGCCTCCAAGTTCAACGGAATAGCGACATGCATACAAAGGCGCGTGCCTGATTCCTCCGTCGAATGCTCGTTAAAGACGCGTTATCGCTTGGTGTGCCCAATTCCGAGCGTTTCGGCCTTTCTCACCAAATCGGCCAACGACCTCGCACCCATCTTCTTCATGATGTGCCCCCGATGGATCTTGACGGTAATCTCGGCAAGTCCGAGTTCGGCAGCTATCTGTTTGTTCATGAGGCCGGACGATACCCAGGCCAGAACCTCACGCTCGCGAGGAGTCAGGGCCTCAAAAAGGATTTGCAAGTTCGCGACGATCTTTTCGGCTTCGCGCCTTTTTCGGTCCCGATCAATCGCCATAACTACTGCATCCAGCATGTCTTGGTCGCGAAACGGTTTAGTCAGGAAATCGACCGCTCCGCCCTTCATGGCGCGGACGGTCATCGGAATGTCGCCATGACCCGTCATGAAGATGATTGGAATGTGAATGTTCGCCCTGGCTAGTTCGGTTTGGAAATCCAGGCCGCTCAATCCTGGCAACCTGACGTCGAGCACCAGGCAGCTGGCGACATCTCGAAGCTTGCTTTTCAACATTTCGGACGCCGAGCCGAACACCTCAACCTGCAGGCCCACCGATTGAAAGAGATTGCTCAGCCCCCTGCGCATCGATGCGTCGTCTTCGACAATGAAGACGATCGGCTCCTTGGCGCTCGCGGGTTCATGGGATGATTTGGGGCGCTCGGTCACAACACATCCTCCTCCTGATGCAAGGGCAGGACGAATTGAAACGTCGCTCCGGGCCCCTCATTGCGGAAAGCTGACAGACGACCGCCGTGAGCTTCCACGATCGAACGGCAGATCGAGAGTCCCATACCCATCCCATTGGGCTTGGTGGTGAAGAAAGCCCTGAACAGCCGGTCCGCATCATCGACGGAAATCCCAACGCCGCAATCTGTCACACTTAGGAGCATTCCATGTGTTTCGTCCCGGCGTGATCGAACAACCAGTTCGCGCGGCCGATCCGTCACCGGCTGCATTGCTTCAATGCCGTTCACGACCAAATTGATGATCACCTGCTGCAGCTGGACCCGATCACCAAAAATCATAGGCAGAGCCGGCGCCAACTCGGTTCGCAGTGACACCCGGTGTTTGCTTAACTCCCCCTGTACCAGCGCGATAACCTCCCTCACGACGTTATTGACGTCGAGCTGCACCTTCTCAATATCGGTCTTGTTCGCGAGCGCGCGAACACGGCGGATCACCTCGCTCGCCCGATTGCCGTCATTTATGACCCATTCCGCCGAGCGGCGTGCTGCGGCCAGGTCGGGAGTTTCGCGGTCAAGCCAGCGCAGACAGGCCCCGGCGTTGGCGATGACGGCGGCAAGCGGCTGATTCACTTCGTGGGCGATGGAGGCTGTCAGTTCGCCGAGCGTCGTGACGCGGGTAACATGTGCGAGTTCCGCCTGCGCCTGGCGCAGTGCCTGTTCGGCGTGGTCTGCACGGATCGTCGCAGTAATATCGGTGCCAGTGCCCCGATAGCCGCGAAAATTTCCTTGTGCATCGAAAACCGGCTTGCCACTTGATCGGAAGTACGTCGCAGATCCAACCTCGCTTGCACCGCGGTACACGAAATCGCGAAATGGCAGATGTGCGTCGAGCATCGCCCGATGCAGTTGCCATTTTTCGGGTTCGGATTCGGCGTCAGTTGCAATATCCCAGCGAGTCAGGCCGATCAGGCCTGACGGCGCGATACCAACAGCATTGAGGTGGTCCGATGCGCGGGTGACCCGATGGTCCGGTCCGGTCTCCCAGAGCCAGTCGGAGGCCGTTTCGGCATAGTCGCGAAAACGCTGCTCGCTCTCGCGAAGTGCCTCCTCGGTTCGCTTACGGTCCTCTATGTCGGTAGACGACCCGTACCATTTGACAATGTTGCCCAACTCGTCGCGCAGCGGCTCGGCGCGGAACAAAAACCAGCGATATTCCCCATCGAAGCGCCTAAGCCGAGCTTCAAGCCCGCCTCGCATACCGGACTTTCGTATTGCGCGCCACTTCTCTAACATACTCGCCATGTCGTCAGGGTGAAAAGCGCGAGGCCAGCCAGTCGCGGCTTGGTCCAATGAGAGGCCGGTGTAGTCGAGGGCTGGTTGATTAAGGAAATCGGGGTTTCCCTCGGGTCCGGCGCGCCAGACCAGCGTCGGGATTGTGTCGATGACCAGTCGAAGGCGATCTTCGGATTTCTTGATTTCGTCGAAAGCCCTTTGCAACTTCTCCTTGGCAGCGTATTGCTCGGTGACATCCACATGTGTACCGATCAATTCGGTCACGTCGCCCTCGTCATTGACGACAGGGTGTCCCACGGAATGCACGCGCTTTATCGATCCGTCCGGAAGAGCTATTCGAAAATCAGCTTCGAAGTCCGCTTTCTCTCGGATCGCCCGGGATGCTGCTTCCACATTGCGGCCCCTGTCTTCGGGGAGGATACGATCCCTGAAGGCTTGCAGCGGCAGATCGCCGTCTTCAGGATCGAACCCAAATAGGCGGTACACTTCGGCCGACCGATACGCCCACTCTCGCCTGCGCACGTCCCAGGCCCAACTGCTTGCATGAACCAGGTGCTGGGCTTCGGCCAAATAGGCCTCGCTGCGCCGCAGCTTCCGTTCGGTTTCCTTTGCAACCGTAACTTCCGTCACCGCCCCGTAAAACTCAATGCTCCCCGATGCATCCCTCGCCGCACGAGCTACCGCGTGGATGTATCTCACTGAGCCGTCTGGCATCAGCAATCGATACTCGTGGTCGAAATCCCTTCCGGCGTTGGACGCGTCATCAATAGTCTTTTGCACGGCGGCGCGATCGTCCGGATGGACGCGCTGGATAATAGATTCTAGGGTCGGTTTCGTCGCCCGGTCGCATTGAAAGATTCGGAAGGTTTGGTCGGACCAAAAGATTTCTCCGCTGGAGACATTCCATCCAAAGCTGCCGGTACGGCTTACTCTCTGCGCTTCGGTCAAATAAATTTCGCTATGCAGCAGTGCGTCTTCAATCCGCTTTTGATCCTCAATCGCTGCTCGCAGGTCATCGCCGGAACGCTGGAGAGTTTCCGTTGCTTTTCTCTGCGCTGACATCATGAATGCAACAAAGACAGATGTAATGAAGAACAGGATCAGACGCGGCAGCTCCGAAATACCCACATCGAATAAATCATGCTTCCACGTAAATGAATTGATTGGCGGCACCAGATAATAATGGAAAGCCAAAAGGGCGAGTATGATCGCCAACAGTGCTGGGCCGAAACCGCCGAACCATGCCGCGAAAATAACCGCGCAAAGCATCGACGATACGATGGGCTCAGCATGCAGTAAGCGCGATATGAGTTCGGCAGCAATTACCGCCACGGCGACCGACACAACCGCCATTGCGTAGTAGGAGATAATCTTAAGTGGCCTAGGCCACCGTTGACGAAGATTGGGTTTAATCATTCTCCTTCCTCGTCCGGCTCAAGGCGATCAGACTGTTAACTGCCGCAGAGCGTCCGGGGTCTCCGGCGAACAGGATTAGAGCACTTTGGAGGAAAATCATCAATTTGTTCCAGCCTCAACAGGGCACATGAACGCGGCCTCCGGGACCCGCCCGGCACCATTTATCGCGGCGACGTTGTTCGCCGCAGCCGACCATTCAATTGCGGCCAGATCGTCCTCATCGGCGTCAGCGCTACCGCGCGATTGAAGGATCACACCATTAAGGCGGTCTCGCAGCCCATATGAGCGGCGGCGCCGGCAGTTGTCCATCGAGTTGCGCAGAGGCCCGCCGCTGACGCTCAAAGACATAGGCTGTGAACGGTAACACCACAAACCTCCGTATAACTCTTTCGATCCCTTTCGATATCGGCCGTTTACCTACGTACGATTGAGCCATCAGTCGCAATCATCTTAGTCTCGCTGCTAATCGGAAAAGCCGATTGCAGGTGACAAAATGTCCACGATCCAGGCCAAGCAGATTGAGCGCAACTGCCATAAGCCCGACGGCCGGAATTACGCATGTGCCCCGCCGGCAAACCACACCTGTGACGAAGTCTGCTGCTTGACCTCGGGAGGCCGCACATGAGGGTAAAGCTTTGCGCACGGTGTCCCTATACGCCACGAGACCTGGCAGGCCACTACGATCCCGAAGGCATGCTTCACGTGTGCGCGAAGTGCGATGGCGAACAGGAGGCGAGCACCAATTACTACCCACGCAAGGCCGACAGGAGACAACAATACGCAACAGTCCCCAACATCTTTGGAACGGCGCAGCGAAGCGTTGCGCAATCTGTGACGGAAAGTTTGGTTTCATCAGGCATCACTCCTGGCGAACCGCGTTCTGTTCAGGGAAGTGCGCTGATCGCTTCAAGACCCGCCCGACGGGTGATCGCAGATGGTTACGTCGGCTTCACGTCACCTGACGGCGCTTACGACGAGAATCCTGCAGCAATTTCAGTAGATTCAGAATTCTGAGGCAAGGAGGCGGCGCTTTGAATTTTCCATGCAAACTCATCTTTGAGAGCTGTGTCTACTGCGAGTTGGCGATGCGAATCCGAACGCAAGATGTACAAAGCCAGGCTGCGCGGCACCACCCTCGCCAGGATCAATTTTTGCACGAGATGGTTTATTCAAAATGGCACTTGCCCGATAACCCTCTCGCCAGCTGTTGCAATGATGCGGACTGCTACCCGACTGAGATCAAATTCGTTGATGGCAACATTCACGCAGAACGCCAAGGTGACGTAAATTACATTTCCGTTCCACCTGAAAGGGTGGAGCGGAATAGGGACAATTCCGATGGCAGGAACCACCTCAGCGCTCCCTCGCCGAGTGTCTTCTACTCATCGGACACCGTGTTCTGCTTCGCTTTGGGGGCGCCACATGAGATTCGCATTGGTGAATGGGAGGACGCCCTGCTCGCAATCCTCCTGTGTGATATGCGGCGAGCCGATCGGAGCAAGCTACGTGCGAGAAATCGGGACGCACCTCATTTACTGCGATCACAATTGCTACGCCGAGCACTGTAAAATCGCCGCCCTGCTTCTCGAAGATCGTGCGAGAACATCATGAGTAGCCCTCGCCGTCTCGAGTGACAGAGCGATCGGCCCTTGTGGGTCGCGATATCGCTCAATTTGGAGACCCGCCGGAGACGAGTCCGCGGTCGAAGGAAAGGACATTGCGATGAGAATCCATAACAGCAGCCGCGGCACCCTCGATCGGATGGACCCCGCATTCGTCGGCGCTGATTCAAGGACTTCGGTGCCGAGATCAGCCTCAACGCATTTGCTGAATTCATCAAGCAGACCTGGACAGCATAGACGCCTGGTTCGAAGCACGCAGAAGCCGCCAACGTTGCGGAATGAAACGGCGGAGCTTCTGGCAAATCTCGACGGCTTACCCCTTCTGCTTCGCTTCCTCGTCAAAGACGTAGCCGCTGAAATAAAATCCAATGTTGTCTCGAAAGATGCCGATATTCATTCCCTACTGTCGAGCACACTCGAGAAGATGGTTGACCGGATCTGCGGATCGCTCCTGCTCCTACTAAGGGACCCCGCTTCAAAACCGACGCTCGCGATAGCTGAATTGATAACGAGCGGAGAACCTTTGGCCAGGCTGCCAGCCCAGCCGAATGAAACGGTGGTGCGCGTGGGGCCACTGGAGATCGATCTCATCGATCGCACAGCGAAGCGCGAGGACCGTCAAATCGATCTGCGGCCCCGCGAGTTTCAGTTACTCAAATACATGATGCAACGCGCCGACAGTATGCTGACGCGGGCGACCCTCCTGAATGAGGTATGGCACTACAAATTCGTTCCCGAAACGAACCTTGTCGATGTACATATGGGCCGATTGCGTCGCAAGGTCGACGGGGCAAATGATGCGCCCATGATTCGCAGCGTCCGCGGCGTCGGCTTCATTCTAGGCGCGCCCCCCTCTCGCCAGGTCTAACCAGACTGCATCTAAACTCTTTGTGGAGTACATCGGCACCTTCTCGTTCGGGTTTATCGGCGCTGGCACCGCAACGAGTGGTCGGCGACGGTCTCGGCCCGCCCGATATCCTCCGCTCGGCAGCTCGTCGACCACCGTGTGCGCCACGCCGGAAGGTCCGCCGACCAATGGCGCGGCTTTGCCGCTCTCGACCCCAACCCGCGGCAACGGAGCTTGCCAGCACCAGCATCGATCCGACAATGACCGAAGTTCCGACGCTGAATACGTCGGCTTGCGCCGAGAGCATGATGATGAATCTGGCAACGCCCAGCAAGATGGCACCGGCCAATGCCAGGGCGCCACGGCAACGCCGGGCGTATCGCTCCCATCGCCATCGGGCTGCCGAGGGGAAACTCGCCTCCCGACGCCGGGAGGGGGTGTAAGGCCCGGCCGAGATCCAACCTTAAAGCCCTATTTAATGGTGCGGCCGATTGATTGACCCTATGTTTTTGGTGAGCAGCCGCGCCGCGCTTGTCGCGGTGGCGGTGTCAGCGGTTGCAAAGCGGGCGGTGTCGCCATGTCTTATGCCCGAGAGGCCGGCGGCGCTGTCTGGATACTTGTGGACGAAACCCGTATTGAAGACGAACCATGGCTTTCACAGGAAATGACGGTATGGCAATGGCCACAAGTAACAGGCATGCAGTCTTGGGAGTGTCTAGCTCAGGGACTTCACGTATTTTCGCGGCAGTTGGAATTCAGCCCGATGGCAAAAGTGCTTCTGATTGAGGACGACAGCGAAACGGCCGAGGAAATCACAGCCGAGCTGGCCGATCTCGGTTTTGAGGTCGAATGGTCAGCTAACGGAATTGAAGGCCTCGACAAGGCGCGTTCATCGCGGCCCGACGCCATGATTATCGATAGGCTGCTCCCGGGAATGGATGGCCTTTCGGTTATCGAAACGCTGAGAAAGGAGCAGGTCCGCACACCGGTGCTGGTGCTGAGTGCGCTCGGCGCGGTGGATGACCGCGTCCGCGGATTGCGGATGGGTGGCGATGATTATCTCACCAAACCCTTCGCGGTTGTGGAACTGGTCGCCAGGGTCGAAGCGTTGCTGCGCCGGCCGGCCGAATCGCGCGAGACGACCCTGCGGGTGGGGCCGCTAGAACTCGATCTGATCGAGCGCACCGTCAAACGCGGCGAACGTTTCATCGACTTGCTGCCACGCGAATTCAGGCTGCTCGAATACATGATGCAGCGGAGCGATCAGTTGCTGACGCGGGCGATGCTGCTCGAGGAAGTCTGGCATTACAAGTTTATTCCGGCCACCAACCTTGTGGACGTGCATATGGGCCGGCTCCGCCACAAGGTGGACGGGCCGAACGAGGTCCCTATGATCCACAACGTGCGCGGTGCCGGTTTCATTCTTCGCGTGGTACCATAACTTTTTCTGACTGTGGCGGCGGCCTTTTGCGGCTAGCGTCCGGTGAGATACCGAGGCGGCCAGTATCCGATGCGTCAACCGCGATTCCTGCGCTCCAACACGTTCCACTCGGCGTTCCTCGTGGCCGCCGTGTTCGCCATTTTCGTCATCGTGCTGTTCGGATTCATCTACTGGAAGACCGATGACTATTTGACGGCGCGATCCGACGGCGTGATAACCGCGCAGCTCAACGCGATCGCCGGCCTGTCGCCAGAACGGCAGCTCGAGGCCATTGAAGAGCGTCTGAGGGCAGATTTCCGGGGCGTACAGGTAGCGGCGATTTTCGGTGCGGACGGGCGCCGGATCAACGGCAATATCGAGAGCCTACCGGCTCGACTAGAGATCGATGCCCCGGCACAGAGCTCCGACGTTGTGCGGATCGATCGTAGCGGCAGGGAATACCAACCTGTTCGTGCGGTCGCCAAGCGTATGAAAAACGGTGACTTGCTCGTCATCGGACGAAACGTCGATGAAGCCAAAGAGATTGCCGTTGTGGTCGGCCAGGCGCTCGCGCTGGGTCTTCTGCCGGGCTTTTGCCTTTGTTTGCTGGCCGGCGCCTGGCTCAGCGTGCGCGCCCAGCGGCGGGTCGAAGAGGTCAATCAGCGGGTCCAGCGCATTATCGCCGGCGATCTGCGTGAGCGGCTGCCGGATCGCAGAGCCGACGAGCCGTTTTCAAAACTTGCAGTCATCGTGAACGGCATGCTCGATGAAATGGAAACCATGATCCACGCGCTCGCCGGCGTCGGCAACGACATCGCCCATGACCTGCGAACGCCTCTGACGCGGGCGCGGCTCAAGCTAGAGCGCGGGCGCGCCAACGCGACTACTCTGGAGCAACTTCAGGTAGTCGCGGACAAAGCAATCGCAGGCATCGATCAATCGCTCACGATTGTCACGGCGCTATTGCGTCTGGCGGAGATCGAGAACAGCCGGCGATCTACGGGCTTCGGAACGGTCGCCCTGCACACAATGCTGCGCGAGGTGTGCGACATCTATGAACCAATCGCCGAAAACAAGAGCATCACCCTGCATGTTGAGGCGACGCAACCGCTCACGGTACGAGGCGATCGTGACCTGCTGATCGAAGCAGTCGCCAACCTTGTCGATAACGCCATCAAGTTTACACCTGAAGGGGGAAGGGTTGATATCGAACTGTTGCGCGGCGATGGCGAAACTATCGTGCGGGTAGCAGATACTGGCTGCGGCATCAGCGAACCGGAGCGCGACGCCGTGCTACGGCGTTTCTATCGCTCTGACAAGATACGGAATGCGCCGGGCGTGGGTCTTGGGCTTAATCTGGTGGCCGCGATCGTCAAGTTGCACGACTTCCGGCTAACGATCTTTTCCGGTCCGGGTTGCCAGGTGGAGATAGTTTGCCCGGGACCGGCAGAAAAGTGAACAAGCCGGCTCGATTACGCGAAAGGAAAAAGGGCGCGTCAGTAAGTAGGAGATCGCGATCTCTGAAAATGGCAACGAAGGCGCAGTAACTCACCGAGATCGCCGGTCGTAATGGCGCTTGGCATTTGGGGCAATCTCGTCATTGAGGCGGTGCACCGATCACTTCCGGTCTACCCGGATAAGCACACATTTTCAGAGGCGGTCGGCACTTCGCATTTGTGCCATGGATCCGCTATTTTTGATCACGCCATTAGCTGCTGCAGCCTGCTGTGCCGCGTTTCTAAGCGCGCGCGAACGCCGCGATCTGCGCGGGCGTGCGCTGCTCTTGCTCAAGCCTAGCCATGTGTTCACTACGTTGTTTCGGCAGGTGTGCTGCAGAGCGGAAGTTGTTTCTGATTCGCGGCTGTGGTGTGGCTGGGTTAGTGCCCATCACCCTTAGGACACCCAACCGATTAAACCGGCGATGCAGTTCACACCGCCCTACCGCAAGATCGCGCCCATCGAGTTGAGCGGAATATTGAACGTAGCATGCTTTCGTAGAGCTCTCACGAACGTCTGCATCTTCAAGCGCGACGTAAAACCGGCTTTCTGAAGTACGATTTAATGGTGCGGACAGATTGCGAGCCTACATGTATTCTGGCCTTCGGAAATGGAGCTTCGATATGCGAAGATTGATCGTTACAACCATGGTTTTGGCGCTGTCCGGATTGTCACCGGTTCTGGCGCGTGGCGGGATGCACAGCGGCGGTATGCACAACTCAAGCGGTCTCGGCCCACGCAGCTCAAGCGATAACGGTCTAGCGGCTCCTGCTGACCCGACAGTCCCGCCATCACTGACCCCGGATCCGCGCCTGACCAGCGGCGCGCCACTTCCTCCGCATCAGCAGCCGACCCGGGCCGATATGGGGACGCTTAACGAAAACTTGGACAAGCCAACTCCGGACGAGGTAGCGCTTGATAAAAAAATCGGAAACATCTGCAAAGGCTGCTGACCGCGTCTTGCCCGGGTTCGTCGTTCTTGATTCGCGTCTGTTCAGCCGTGACAGGGGCCCAGCGCAGATTCGTATCTTGGCCGGTCGTCCGCGCACCTCGTGCAAGATGCTGGCAACCATCGTTTCGCAAGCATCCGGCCGTGCGTCACAAGAGGTTTTCGTCGAGCTGGCGTCAGCGGTCTTGCATCAATGTTCGCAGACCTCGGCGGGTAAAGGGTGTCGGATTACGTCATCGCTTGTCCTTCCAATGCCATCGGCTACCAGGCGGATTGGGTGGCCCCGCCAAATCTGGCCGCCTCAAAGTTTCGCCCATGCGCAAGAACGCTCCAGGCGATGCGGGACAGCTTGTTGGCCAGAGCAATCGCGAGCACGTTGCGGTGCAGCCGCTTTTTGGCAGCGTCAATCCAGGACTTGAGCCCGTGGCGCTCCCAGCTTTTCGGTTTGATCAGCACCACCCACGCCGCCTGCACGAACAGAACCCGCAGGTAGCGGTTGCCGCGCTTCGATATCTTGCCGAGGATGGTGCGGTCCCCGGTCGAGATTTGCCTGGGAACGAGGCCCAGCCAGGCGGCGAAGTCACGGCCTTTGGAGAACACATCGCCTGCGCCGATCGCTGCCACCATCGCGCTGGAGATGATCGGCCCAATGCCAGGAACACTCATCAGTCGATCACAACCCGCGTCCTGGCGCGCGATAGCTTCGATCTCGTTCGACAAACCCTCGACGCGCTCGTCGAGCCGGCGCCAGTCTCCAGCCAGTCCTTCAAGTACCCGCACCATGCGCGACGACAGGATGTCGGGTGGTCGGGCGAGGATGTCCGGCAACTCGGCGCGCAGGAAGCGCAAGCCTTGCCGAACAGCGATGCCACGTTCCAGCAGAAAGGCGCGGATCTGGTTGATGATGCCGGTGCGCTGACTCACTAGCACTACTTTGGCAGATTTTTGCGATTGATGGGCGAGACTGGATTCCCGAATCACGTTTTCAATGATTCATGGATGGTCGGCTTTTGGAGGGCTGACCATGGTGGAGACGACGTCGAGGTGGGAAGATGAGCTTGGACGCTGGCTCAAGCCATTCCTGGATCGTTTAGGTCACAAGGCCCGGCGGCGGATGTGTCCGCTGTATGTTTCGGGACTGATTGGACCGGGTGATCGCAAGAGCGTCCAGCCGATGGCGGCGCGGCTGGCACCGAACGACTATGATCAATTGCACCATTTCATCGCTGATGGCGTCTGGGACGCGGCGCCGCTGGAAGCAGAATTGCTCGTTCAGGCCGACCGGCTCGTCGGCGGCAACGATGCAGTGCTGGTCATCGACGACACATCGATGCCGAAGAAGGGCGATCGCTCGGTTGGTGTCGCTCCGCAATATGCATCAACTCTCGGCAAGACGGCCAATTGCCAAACATTGGTGTCGCTGACGCTTGCGCGCGGTGAGGTGCCGGTAATGGTGGCGCTACGTCTCTTCATTCCCGAGAGTTGGACGAGCGATCCGGTACGTCTGAAGCGTGCCGGCGTTCCAATCGAGCATCGCACGGCACGGTCCAAGCCAGAGATCGCGCTGGCTGAGATCGATCGCGTGATCGCCGCCGGTGTTCGCTTCGGCTGTGTGCTGGCGGACGCGGGATACGGATCGAGCGCGCCGTTCCGTCATGCTCTGAGCGAACGTGGCCTCTTGTGGGCAGTTGGTATGTCGCGGCGCCAGAAAGTCTATCCGAGCGATGTCACCATGATCTTTCCGACGGAGAAAGCCCGTAAGCCGCGCAAACACCATATCCCGGATATGTCGCCAGTTTCTGCCGAGACGATGCTGGTCGGCGAAAAGTGGCGGAAGATCAGTTGGCGCCGGGGCACGAAAGGCCCGCTGACATGCCTCTTCGCTGCACGGCGCGTCCGCATCGCGGACGGCCCAAAGCACCGCGTGTTCGATAAAGGTGTCGAGCGTATGCCTGGCGATGAAGTGTGGATCCTGGGCGAACGACGATCGAGCGGAGAGCAGAAGTACTACGTCTCGAACCTGCCCGCTGACGTTTCGCTCAAGACGCTGGCAGCTGCCGTCAAGGCGCGGTGGATCTGTGAACAGGCGCATCAGCAATTGAAGGAAGAGCTGGGGCTCGACCATTTTGAAGGCAGGTCGTGGGCCGGATTACACCGACATGCCTTGATGACGATGATCGCCTACGCCTTCCTTCAATCCCGCCGCCTCACCGCAGCGGGACGGAAAAAAAAGAGTCTCAGGCCCTCCGCCACAGCCGAGCATGCCAGCCATCAGACAAGCCATCCTCGACCTTTTCGTGCGGCCTCCACCATTACGATGCACGCGCTGTGAGATGATGCTCGCAGGCCGCCTTCAGCCAAATCTGCCAAAGTAGTGCTAGCCGCTCTCGCACACGGTGCATGGCCTGAAGGTCCAGCTGGTCGGCGGTCTTGGTCGCGACGAACTTCATCGTCGGGCGTTGCACCGCTTCGGCAATGGCCTCCGCGTCGCGGAAGTCGTTCTTCTGTCCCTTCGAATAGGGCCGAACGTACCGCGCAGGCATCCGCCGGGCATCATGGCCAGGCCTCAGGAGCCCGCGGCTGAGATGGTGCGCGCCGACGCAGGCTTCCATGCCAATCAGACATGGCGGCATATTCGCGAACCGCGCTTCCACTTGGCCACGCGACCACTTCTGTCGCAGCACGATGGCACCCCGCTCATCGAGACCTACGACGTGGAACGAGTTCTTGCCAATGTCGATACCGGCGAAGGCGATTGAACGGTTGAGAGCTTCGGCCATGGCGTGCTCCTTGTCTTTGGTGCCCCCGCACAAGCATCGCTTGCTGGTGAGGCGGGAGCACGGCCGGACCATCCCATTAACGGACATCCGATCAGAGCGAGGCGGCCCGTAAGTGGGTCGGCGTTCATTAAATCTCATTGCCGCCGCAAAAGAAACGACCCCAGCGGCCGGGGCGAGCTGGGGCCGAAGTTTAGAATGGCCGGGAGGGACGCCCTACACGATTCTGATGTGGGTTCGCAGCCCGCCGAGACCATTAAATTTTTTTAGAGTACAAGAGTGGTCTCCGAAGCGGAAATCACTCCCGCGCCCGTTGCTGCGACATTCGATTGGAGGCTCTCAGAGCTCGCGGCATGATCCAGCTTGAGGCGGACACAGCGCAACAATTATCGAAAGTTTTCAGCCGCTGGTCCGGCCTTCCGCTGACGGGTCATCCATTCGACCATAGCCGTGTGAGTGACCATGATGCACCCGGTGGTAAGACGCCAACTGCATGTACTTGCTGGCGCCTTGCTCACCCCGGGCGTAGGCGCCAGCTCCACTCGTTATCACCAATGCGGTGGCGAACAAAATAAGTTTCTTCATCACTTCTCTCCTTCCTGATAAGGCCACAGCCAAGGCAGAGATAGGTAGGCGTGCGCTTCGATCCGATCACAACGCTGCGCCTCTTGCTCACTTGCTGTTGAGCGGATGACAAGCGCTTGATTTCACCGGCGCGGATGAGCAGCAAGGCGATGGGTTTCGCTGCGCTCAACCCATCCTACGCGCTGCAACTGCCCCAAGGGCGACATCGCTCAGCAACTGGAGAGCAATCGTAAGTCGAATATTAAAATCGAATTTACTTGAGTCGACCGGTGTTGTCGTGATGGTCGCGAGCTGAAATCCACACCATTTGGAGCCGCCCCCCAATGACCCAACTCTGCCTTCTTGGCCTCTCCGGCAGCCTGCGCCGCGCCTCCAACAGCACCGCGGTACTTCGCGGCCTTCAGGACGCGCTTACGCCCAGGGCTGCGCTCAACATTTTTCTGCTGCACGAGATGCCGCTCTACAACGAGGATGATGACGCCGGACACGCGCCGGAATCGGTGCGCGCCCTGCGTTCGGCCATTGAGACGAGCGATGGCGTAATCATGATCTCGCCCGAGTACAATCATGGTATGTCCGGCGTCCTGAAGAACGGACTCGACTGGGCCTCTCGGCCTTATGGACGTTCGGCGCTAAGGGGCAAGCCGGTACTGACGATGACGGCCTCGCCCGCTTTCACCGGTGGCGTGCGCGCGCAGCAGCAAATGAACGAGACGCTCGTATCGATCCCAGCGCGCCTTGTGCTCCGGCCCCAGATCGTGATCGGGGGCGTGCATGAGAAGGTGCGCGACGGGCGCCTCGTCGACGAAGCCGCGCTGCGCTTCGCGCTTGCTGGCGTCGATGATCTCCTCGAGGAGATCAAGGCAGCGCGCTCTGTTCGAGCGGCGGCTTGAATCGGCCGCTACGCCGCTTGCGGAGGATCCGAAGTGAAGATACAGCGCGTGGTTTTGTTGATTGCAGCGGCTATGGGCGCCGCCGCCATGGACGCAGATGCGCCGGGCGCGGAAGAGGGCAGCGTCGTGCTCTCGCCTCAGGCGGTACAGGAAATTGCGCGGGTCGAGGCCGAGATCGACCGCATCGAGGCGCAGGCACTCGAGCGGCTTGCAGCGCTGCCGGACAATCAGGTCCAGCAAGTCGAGTTGCTCGGCAAGTTGATGCTGTATGACAAACAGCTTTCGGTAAACCGCAACGAGGCTTGTGCTTTCTGCCACATGCCCGAGACCGGCTTTACCGGCCCGGTGTCGGAGCTGAACCGGACCACCGGCGCCTATCCCGGATCAGTGCGCACGCGATTCAGCGATCGAAAGCCGCAATCGCATGCCTACGCGCCACTTTCCCCGGTGCTGCATTACAATTCCGCGCGCGGTGACCTCGTCGGCGGCAATTTCTGGGACATGCGTGCGACCGGCCGCCGGCTGGGCAACCCGGCCGCCGAGCAGGCGCAGGGGCCGCCCACCAATCCGGTGGAAATGGGACTGCCCGATGTCGCTTGCGCCGTCTATCGCGCTTCCCAGCAACCCTATCGCGCCCTGTTCGAAAGCGTGTGGGGACCGCAGGCCTTTGTGATCGCGTGGCCCGGTGACGTGGAGCAGGTCTGCGACCGGCCCGGGCCGCCGCCCGCCGGCGAGCCTTTGCCGGTTCATCTTGGCCCGCTCGATCGCGGCCGGGTCGGCACGACCTTCGATCAGATGGCGCAATCCATCGCCGGCTACGAGGCCTCTGCCGAGGTGACGGCGTTTACCTCGAAGTTCGATGCGATGCTCGCGGGCACGGCCAAATTCACGACGCAGGAGCAGGCGGGCTACGACCTGTTCCGCGGCAAGGCGCAATGCAACGCCTGTCACCGTGACGGCGGTCCTGGCGAGGACCCCCTGTTTACCGACTTCACGGCCAGCAATATCGGAACCCCGGCCAATCCGAGGCTTCCTTACTATGCGGAAAATCGGCCCGACGCATTCGGCTATGTCGCCAACCCGCAAGGATCGTCATTCGTCGATGGCGGTGTCGGCACCTTTCTCACCAACGGGCATCAGCTCAGCAACCCCTCCGCGGTGGATCAGCGATGGCGCAAACTAGCGCCAGACAACCAGGCACGGATTCAGGTACCCACATTGCGCAACGTGGACAAGCGACCCTATCCGACCTTCGTGAAGGCGTACGGGCACAATGGCTATTTCACGAGCCTGAAGTCGATCGTGCATTTCTACAACACGCGCGACGTGCTGCCGCGCTGCCAGCC
Source organism: Nitrobacteraceae bacterium AZCC 2146 (assembly GCA_036924855.1). Classification (NCBI taxonomy): domain Bacteria; kingdom Pseudomonadati; phylum Pseudomonadota; class Alphaproteobacteria; order Hyphomicrobiales; family Nitrobacteraceae; species Nitrobacteraceae bacterium AZCC 2146. Next base: position 6,859,200 of record JBAGRP010000001.1, on the reverse strand, counting down.
CCATGACACCGGTGAAGGTACGACTTGCTGGCCTGCGCCGGAATCGACCGATAACATGAACACGAGCCGAGTTGGGCACTTGGACCTGTCGGTTGCAGATGAGGATGCGCTCGTGAGCTTCATGCAGACGCTGACGGACGGGTTTATGCCCGTCAACTAGCGGTGATCGGGTCTCGATGGACCAGCGGTTGATCGCCTTGTTTATCTCTGCGAAGGGACACGACTCGCGCAATGCTCTGTCCAACGATAAGCGCAAAACGAGACGGCTCGCCTGACCGCTGTTGGCACTTTTGTGAAGTGGCGGCCGACACCGAAGACGTCCGATTATCGGGGTAGACCCGAAGTGACCGACTGTCAAAACGACGCGAATGCCCCATTATCGGACATTAAACGCGAATGCCCTGAAGATTACAGAGCCGCGTCGTGCTCCGAACCAACCCAGCACGGCCATTTCCGAGGTGGTCTGATCTATCGATCGTGTCGATTGGAAAGATGCAAACAATAAATTGGATCGCTGAAGTGCGGGCTCCTACGTTGATAAAATCATCATGCGCTCGACAACCGACGAATGGAGAGACGAATGCGACGATTTCTTATCGGCCTAGAGCGGGATGAATTGAGACCCGCTAGTCTTGAACGGTCTTTGGTTCACGCGACAAATGCCCTGGGGGTTTAAATGGCCGAGAACCGTGCTCTTCATCACGTGGTTACACGACGGCGACTTCTGGGTGTGGCAGGTGTAGGAGCCTTGGCTCTTACACATCCGAGTTGGGCGCAAACGATGATCGATCTTCCGCTACCCGGTGGTCCCGGGACGCGGCCAATTACGACCGATTTCCCGCAGAAAGGGCCGATGATCTTGCAGCGGACCCGTCCGCCGCTGCTGGAAACACCGTTTGAAGTTTTTGATAAAGGTGTCTTCACCCCCAACGATCAGTTTTATGTGCGCTGGCACTGGGCAGTCATCCCAACCGATATTGATGTCGGAAAGTTCAGCCTGACGGTGCGTGGCCATGTGAATCAAGCATTGTCGCTCTCGTTGAACGATATCCTTCATGGATTGCCGAGTGTTCAATTGTCTGCAGTGAATCAGTGCTCCGGGAACTCGCGAGGCTTCTTCCAGCCTCGCGTGCCCGGCGGGGAATGGGCGAATGGCGCCATGGGTAACGCTCTTTGGACCGGGGTCCGTCTCACGGACGTGCTGGATAAAGCTGGCGTGAAGCCGGGTGCCGTCCAGGTCCGGTTCAAGGGTTTGGACGAGCCAGTCGTGCCAGATGCGCCGCATTTCATGAAGTCGCTGGACATCGACCACGCGCGCGATGGTGAAGTGATGATCGCCTATGCCATGAACGGCGAGCAATTACCCTTGGTGAACGGATTCCCCCTGCGGTTGGTGGTGCCCGGCTGGTATGCAACCTATTGGGTCAAGATGCTGAACGATATCGAAGTGTTGAATGAGCCCGACACGAACTATTGGACAAAAATTGCCTACACCATTCCCGACACGCCACACGCCAGCATCGAGCCGGGCGAAACGAACGTGAAGATGGTCCCGATCAATCGAATGGTGCCCAGATCCTTCGTCACAAATATTGCCTCCGGCCACAAGGTGAGCGCCGCTGCACCAACGACATTGCGCGGCATTGCGTTCGGGGGCGATTGCGGTGTGGCAAGCGTCGACTACTCAATTGATCGCGGTCAAAGTTGGCGCCAGGCGCAATTGGAAAAAGACGAAGGCAAATATGGATTTCGGCAGTGGCAGACGCAACTCATGCTGCCTTCGCCCGGAAAGTACAGTTTGTTGACGCGCTGCACCAATAGCAACGGCGTGGCGCAGCCCGACGCACCCAACTGGAATCCCGCCGGCTTCATGCGCAACGTCGTGGAATCGGTCGATGTGTTAGCGGTTTGACGGAGTATTCATAATGTTTCGCAAGTTTCTGTGGGCCGTCATTTTGTTGTTGAGCGCTGCAATGCCTTTCGTCGCGCGGGCTGCTACACTCCTCCAACTGAAGTCGGTGAAGATCGATCTGCCGGACAGCGATAAGATGTTCCCCGACGGTCCTCGTTCGGACGCGATCAACAACAACTGCCTCGCCTGTCACTCCGCCGACATGGTATTGAACCAGCCGGCGTTGTCGAAGCAGGCTTGGGCAGCGGAAGTCAACAAGATGATCAACAACTATAAGGCCCCGGTAGCCCCAGAGGATGTCGGTGCGATCGTTGACTATTTGACCAGCCTCAAAGGCACGAAATAACGTCCGCTCTCTTACCCGGCCGCGCTCCTCGTGCAGTCGCCCCAAGGTAGCAGCAATTACTAATAACTTGCTTAGAGTACGCCCCTCAGTTGGCGGCCACGTTCATTTGCGCCCGATCTCGCGATGTCGCCTGTTGGCGATCTCATCGATGCCGGCCTCTTCCGCCGCGACAAGCCCGAACGCAGTCCAGTCGAGCCCGGCGTGCCCGCGGGCAATTCCGGTGACCAGGCGATCACGAACCACGCCCACTGATGGCATGGGGACGCCCGCCTTCTCCGCTTCAGCAAGCGCCAAGCGCACGTCTTTCAGTGCCAAGGGCATAATCAGCCCGGGCGCGTAACTCTCCGCGACAATCTTGTTGCCGTAAATTCTGTGGACCCGACCACCGAACATGGTGCCAGTCATAATGTCCACGAACGGCTGGGGATCCTGCCCGCACTTCCGGAACACGGTGATGACCTCACCCAGAACCTCAAGCGAGGTCGCGGTCATTTATTGCCGAGCAGCTTAATCCGGTTCGCCTGCGCTGGATCTGTTCCGATTACGAAGGACTGGCCCAAATTGTCAGTGAGCAGCCGACAGCGCTCGAGGTCGGCGGGCGCTCCGGCGGCTATGATAAAAAGCTGCCGCGCTCTCGCAGCATCCGGGTTTCCAAACACTGGCGCGGCCACATAGCCTTGACCAAGGCGCGAATGCTCGGCCGCAAATTCCGCCGCGCGGCGGTGCTGATCGTACTCATCGACAGGTGAATTGCGCCCGACGGCAAAGCAGCGGCGAGTCCGTCGGCTTCATTCCTGTTTCCGAAGACAACTTGTCGAACGGCCTCGTCGTCCGGCAACATGCTGACAACGATCTCGCAGTCGAACAGGTCTGGCATATACATGGTGGGCACAACACCGAGCGCCAGAAGACCCGTCATCTGGTCCAAACGACGGACGTAAGCACTTACAGCGCATCCTGCAGCCGCGAGGTTGGCTGCGATAGCGGTCCCCATATGACCGAGGCCGATAAAGCCGATCTTACCGAGCGCTGGCAAGCGATCGGCCGGTTCATCGACGTTGCCTGCGTCATCGACGTGGGACAAGTCGTGGGCTCCGACGTCTCCTTCCTCCATCGCAACTGATGAATGGGATTCACGATCCAGCACAGTCTTCTCCTGGCTAATTGCGGATGAGCGCATTGCAAGAGCGTCCATTCATGACGTTAGATGTTTGCGCCGCTGAACACATGACGCCTCGCGTAAGATTAGGCCCGAGCAACCAACAAAGTCGCTTAAAATCGGATTTAACCTTTCTGGCGGGTATTAAATTATGTCGAGTGGTTCAGACCCAATCTAAAACCTGGAGATATTCCAATTACTGATTGGCGCAGGTCCGCGAATAGACCGAACGTGCGTTGGGACCAAGTCCGGCCGCTTCGCCTTCAGCCGGGTTATACGGCGGAAAGGACAGTCGTTGAGGTGGGTAGGTTATTCCAGATTGCCTTTAGGAGCCATCGCGGATAGTTGGATCTCTCGATAATTTTGTAGGAGGATCTTTTGCTTATAATGGGGCTGCACCACGTCGGCGTTCCCGTGGAAAACATGGGCCGCGCCGAAGCGTTTTACGTCGGCATTCTTGGCCTTACCCCGTGCGAGAAGAAGCCGAACTGGCTTTTTGCGGGGGACCATTTTTCAGTGCACCTGATGCCGTCGCGACCTGACCTCGGTCATATCAACGCAGCCAGGCACTTCACTTTGGAAGTTGCACGGCTCGAAGATGTTGCCGCTTTGCTCCTTGCCCACGGTCTGCGTCCCTATCAGCTCACTGTCGATCAAGCGCATCGTCACGATGTCACTTCGGCCGATGAAGCGCTCGATTTCGGGATTGGCACCATTTTCGTCGAGGATCCGGATGGCAACACCGTGGAATTCCTGCAGCGTGATCGCGGAATCTCGGCAGAGATACTCGGTTCAGCATCATAAGTGCCAAGATGGCCTTAAAGGTTCCGGGGAAATTTCTGCGTCTAGAAGTCGCTCGCTCGGTGACTGCAATTGTGTCGCTCCCATTTTCAACAGACGAACGAAGACCTCGGCCGCGGGGGAAAGCGAGCGGTCATCCCGATGAGCCACGTCGATCTCGCGTGTGACTGGCGGATCGATGAGGGGCCGGGCGACCAGCAGCGGAAAATCAGAGCTCAGTGACGCGGCCGCCTGGACATAAAGCTCGGTCTTGACCGTCAGGATGACGGTGCGCTCGTGGTGGAAGCGGGTCCGACGATGGACGTCCTGTCCGCGCCGAGGCATGCCTGGGTCAAGGATATCATCGAGGTTTCACTGCGGCAGAGAAAACGGAGTTGTGGGACCGCTGGCAGTAGCGAAACGGCACGCTTTTCCACTTATCCAATTCGAGATCAAAATGCCCTCAACGCCTCATACTGAATTTTACAGCGACCGAAACGGTGCGCGACGTCGTGATCGGAATGATGTCGCCATCCTCGAGCGGCAGATCCGAACGCCTGCAAGCCTCGACCATCACGACGGCCAGATCATCGCTGGGCATAACCGTGGGAATCCCCGCCAGCGCGGTCAGCATAAATGCGGGGAGCCATGCGGCATTATGTAAGAAAGTCCTGGGAGCTCAGCCACCCTCGAGAATCGGAAACAGATTGAGCGAAGCCCTGTCGCTCAATTGCGCCGACACCGGTACGACGTCTTCGCCGATCGATGCCAGCCAAATCTCGTCATCCGCCCTCAAACGTTCAATGACGTCGCAGACACGCGTGCCGTCCGGCAAGTCCAGTTCAACGGACGAAACGCCGTCCGGCAGAAATCGCCGGAGGTTTCCGTGCATGTGGACTTCGACCCGCATCATGCCCGACTTGCCCGCAGCTGTTTCGCGATCTTTTCAGCGGTCATCGGCAGTGAATCCAGCCAGAACCCGGTGGCCGCGGCGATGGCATTATTGATCGCGGCCGGGGGCTGGATGCAAGGCGGCTCGCCGACGCCCTTGGCACCATAGGGACCTGCCGCCGATGCACACTCGACGAGGATGCATTCGACATCGGGCATATCCTGCGCCGTCGGCATCTTGTAGTCGGTCAGGTTGGCGTTCACGACCGTCCCTTCGTTGTAGACAATCTCTTCCGAGAGAGCCTGGCCAATTCCCTGCGCCACGCCGCCCTCGATCTGCCCCTCGATATAGGTCGGGTTGATCGCAAATCCCACATCCTGCGCAACGACGTAGCGGTTGATAGTCACGCTTCCGGTCGCCGAATCGACCGACAGGTCGACTGCATGGGCATGATAACTCGGCGAATTCCACGCCGGCAGCGGATGGTTCTCGAGGCGGGTCGGGTCGTAGGCAGGAGACGGCGAAATCGCCGTGCCATGGGCGATCAGGCCTCCGCCCGAAAGACGGGAGATGCGGGCCAGCTCCGCAATCGAAATAGACTTGGAGCCGGCCACCACGTGCTTGTCGCGCAACACCATCGTGTTGACCTCCGCGTCAAGTTGCCTGGCGGCGAGGTCGAACATCTGTCGCCGCAGATCGCTGGCGGCGGCGAGGCAGGCGTTGCCGACCGAGAAAGCTGTTCGGCTGCCCTGTGCGCCATAGTCGAACGGCGCGGTTTGGGTATCCACCCCGGCGACGTTGATGTCGGTGAGATCGAGCGACAACTCCTCCGCCAGCACCTGCGCAGCGCCGGTGATGGCGCCACTGCCGATTTCGACCGCACCGCTCACCAGCGTTGCGGTGCCATCCGGGTTGATCTTGACGTAGACACCCGACGAGCCGCCGGTGGTCATCCACCAGCTGCAGGCGATCCCTTTGCCGCGGCCTGGCTCCGGGTTGCGTTGCTCCCACCCGATCGCATCGGCGGCCCGGCGGAGGCATTCTTCGATGCTGACCGACTTGTGTATTTCACCGGACGGGCCGAGATCGCCTTCCCTGACGATATTGCGCAGCCGGATTTCAAGCGGATCGATGCCGAGATCCCGGGCGATGATGTCCATCTGGCTTTCGACGGCAAAATTCGCCATCGGTCCGGCCGGAGCCCGAAACGAACCCGAAGGCACCTTGTTGGTGTAGACCGCTATGCCTTCGAGCGCGAGCACCGGTGTCTTGTAGGGACCGGCCATGATCTGCAGCGAGATGGCGGCGGTGCCGGGGCCGGAGCCGGCAAAGGCGCCGCAGTCGACAATGATCCTGCCTTCCCTCGCCAAGAGACGTCCCTCGCGATCAACTCCGGTCTTCAGCGTGACGACGGTGGCCTGGCGCGGATAGGCGGAGGTCAGCTCATCTTCGCAGGTTGTCATCACTTTGACCGGGCGCGCCGTCTTGCGGGCCAGCAGCGCAGCGAAGTGCTCTACACCGATCCGCAGCTTGCCGCCGAAGCCGCCGCCGATGCCCGGCACGATCACCCGGATCCGGGCGGCCGGCAGATCGAGAATTTCGGCAAGGGTATTTTGGGTATCGAAAGGCAGCTGGGTGTTGCTCCACACCGTCACGTTGCTGTTGGCGTCCCAGTCAGCAACGGCGGTTCGCGGCTCGGTATAACCCGGATGCACCAAAGGCGTGGTAAAGCGATGCTCGTAGACGCGATAGGCAGAAGCAAAGGCCTCATTGACATCACCGGCACGGATGCGCGCGCGCCCCGAAATGTTGCCGCTCCGCGCGATGATGGGCAGCGCCTTGTAGGTCTCCCAATCCGGATGAATCCGGATATTGCTGTCAAGCGCGGCTTCGGGGTCGAACAACGTCGGCAGGTCTTCGAACTCGACGTCGATCGCAGCGATCGCCTGCTCGGCTATTTCCAGCGAGGTCGCGGCGACGGCGGCGATCGGATGTCCGGCGAAAAGCACGCGGTCGAGCGCAAATACGCTGGTGTCGCGCACCGCCTGCCCAAAACGTACCGCCGGTATATCGGCGGAGGTGATGATGCCACGAATGCCGGGGATTGCAGCGGCGCGCGAGATATCCAGCTTGCGGATCAAGGCGTGCGCCCGGCGGCTGCGCAAAACCTTCCCGAATAGCATGCCGGGCAAGGTGAAGTCCGCGGCGTAGACGTGCTTTCCCGTGACCTTGCCGATGCCATCCAGCCGGGGCAGACGTTGACCGGCGACGCGGCGGCTGTGTGCGTTCATGGTTTCGCTCCTGCAACAGACATGCGCTCGGCGGCGAGCGCTACCGCATCCACGATCTTGCGATAGCCGGTGCACCGGCACAAGTTGCCGGCGATGGCCTCGCGGATTTCGTCGCGGCTCTGCCGGCGTCCCGGGTTTTCATCGAGAAAGGATTTCGCCGTCAGGATCATGCCCGGAATGCAGTATCCGCATTGCACGGCGCCGCATTCGATGAATGCGGCCTGCAGCGGATGCAGATGCTCCGGGTTTCCGATTCCTTCGATGGTCGTCACCGAGCGCCCTGCGGTCTGCCCAGCCAGCAGGATGCAGGAATTCACCGACTTTCCGTCAAGCAGCACCGTACAGACCCCGCATTCCGCCTCCAGGCAATTTTCCTTGGTGCCCATCATGCCGACCACACTGCGCAGCACATGCAGCAGGGTCCAATGCGGTTCGATCAGGATTTGATGCCGCTCGCCGTTGATGAGGATGTCGAGGTTGGTTCGGGTCATCGGCCCTGCTCCAGAATTCGCTGGTGACACGCCGTCAGCGCGCGTTCGACCATGACGGCCACGAGATGACGGCGATGCTCCGCCGAGGCACGGACGTCCGAGATCGGCGCCGACGACTCGGCCGCCAGTCTTCCGGCCTCGGCGAAGCTGACGCGCCCGGGCGGTCGATTCAAAAGATACGCCTCTGCCTGTTGCGGTCGCATCGCCTTCGGGGCCGCCGCGCCAACCGCCAGGCGCGCGGACGCGCAGCTGGAGCCGCTCTCGTCCAGCGTCAGACACGCGGCAACGCAGACCACGGAAATTTCCATGGCCTTGCGCCGGCCTTCCTTGAGAAAAGCCGTTGCGGATCGGTCAGGCAGGCGGGCGAAGCGAATTGACGTGACGATTTCCGCGGGACCAAGCACCGTCCTGCCGGGTCCAACGACGAAATCCCGCAACGCCACAATGCGGTTTCCCGCCGGACCAGTAAGTTCAAGCTCGGCGTCGAGGACCAGCAACGCTGGCACAAAATCCGCCGCCGGTGAGGCATTCACGATATTGCCGCCGACGGTCGCGACGTTTCGGACCTGATGGCCGCCAACCACACGCGCCGCCTCGATCACGCCCGACAAATTGCCCTGGAATGCCGGGTGCAGTTCGATCGACCGGTAGGTGGTGAGCGAGCCCAGCGAATAGCCGCCCGCGGTCTCTGCCACTCCCGCTAGGCCCGGCAGCTGCCCGAGATCGATGAGATGGTCCGGAAATACTTTCTTGCGGTTGATCTGGATCACGAGATCGGTGCCGCCGGCGATATATCGCGCGGCAGGTGCTAGTCTGGTCGATAGGCCGATGGCCTCGGAAATGGTCGCGGGCCTGTGCAGATCGAAGCTCATGCGCGCCCCTGCTCGGCAGCCTGAACCGCGGGCCACACCTCGGAACCGAACTTTGAGATCGTATCCTCGATCGTGCTGCCCTCTGCCGCAAAAGGCATGACTATAACGCTGTCGACCCCGGCCCGGCGCAATTCGATCACTTGCGCCGTCACTTCAGCCACGTCGCCCGCCAGCGTAAAGGAGTTCACGTGGCGATCCGTGACGTGCGGAAGCAACGGCAGGTACGGCGCGAAACCGGATGCGTAGGCCGCGCCCGTGACCGAGGCCACCAATTCCGGCGGCAACGCAAGGCCCTGAGCATCCGCCGTCAAAAACTTCAGCCGTGACGCGCCGAGCAAACGCGCGACGGTCGGCCGCAAGGTCTGACGCGCCAACTGACCATCTGCGGCAATGCAGGTATTCAGGCGGGCGATCAACTTGACCGTCGCGGGATCGCGGCCGGCCTGCTTCGCACCGGCATCCAGCACAGCGCGAAAGGCCTTCACTTCCTCCACGTTGCCGCAGGCTTCCATGATCGCACCGTCAGCCAGGGCGCCTGCGGTTTTCTGTCCGATCGGCCCGTTGCTGGCGACGTAGATGGGAATTTCGGAACGGATTGGAGCAAAGCTGAGCTTGCCCTCGGTGAATTGAATGACCTCGCCCTTGTAGGTGACCGTTTCACCGCGCAGCAGCATGCGGATCAGTTCGATGGCTTCCCGGATCGCCCGCGCTGGTTTCTTGCGGTCGATGCCGAGCTCGGCAAACCCGGAAATCCCCGCCCCGATGCCGAGAATGGCACGCCGGTCCGATATCTCATCGAGGGTGGCGATGGCCATGGCGGTCAGCGCCGGATGTCTCGCATACGGATCGGTGACGCACGGCCCGACCTTCACCCTTGACGTTCGCTGGGCGAAATAGGTCAGGCAGGAATAGACCTCGCGATAGAATCTTTCGTCGGCAAGCCAGACCGTATCGTAACCGTTGTCCTCGGCGAGTTTCACCCGCTCGAGCATGCGTTCAATAGGGGCGTTACCAAGAATCAGCAGATCAATCGACATTCCAGATCCCTTTCGAATTCAATACTTGGCGTAGACTTGCTGACGTCGATCTGCCTATTCGATCTCGTCGCTAGCAAAGTAGATGTTCTTCGAACGATCGAGAAACCTGCCATAGAGTTCTTCGCGCAGCTGGATCCCGGCTGGAGAGGCCAGGTCCTTGTCGTGCTGATCGAGACTCTTGACCTCGATCCGTTCGATATATTGCCAGCCCGATTCCTGAGCGCCCTGGATCGGGCTTCGGATGCGATGCACCTTGTAGCTGGTGTAGTTCGGAAGGCTGCGCACCAGGGCGTAGTCACGATCGCGCACCCAAGCTTCGTACTCTGCCGGATCGACGCCGGGCTTGAGCGTACTGATCAGAAAGCGAACTGGCATGACAACTTCTCTCCTATCCTGATAGCGTTTCGGCCGGCGTCTTCGACTTGATGTCGCCGACCACCTTGACCCTGACGCGCATGGCATTTCCTGGCAAATAGGCGATCGGGGTGTCTTCCGCCTCGACCATGATCAGCGTTTCGGGTCCCGCCCCTGCCTCGATAGCGCGGCCGTCGGCCAGCTTGCGCGCGACCGCGATCGCCTCGTTGCGCGTCGAACCCTGGAACACCTGATCGACTTCGCCGCTGACCTGCGCGATGGCTGCTCCTACCGCGTTGGCGCAGCCGCCATGATCGACCCGCTTCACGCAGGCGACACCCTGCAGGCTTTCGGGCACCAGGAACGCGCCTCCGCCCACTGCCATCAATGTCACATCGCCAGCGTCGGCCTTCACGCGGTCGACATTTTCTTCGATCATCTCCTTGGCACGTTGAAGAACGGCATCGACATCGCCAGCGCGCAGACCGGCCACGCGCTTGCGATCTCCGATATCGATCAATCCGGCAGCCACCCCGATATCCGTCATCGTCAGGGTGTCGCCACCGAAGACCAGCGCCTGTTCCTTCAGGCGGTAGCCGACGCTGCCCGGACCGATGGTGGTGTTCGCCAGATCGACGCGGCTGCCGCCGCCGAGCCCAATGGAAATCAGGTCGGGCATCCGGAACAGGGTTCTGACGCCGCCAACATGCACGACCGCGTTTGCCTCGCGCGGAAAACCTTGCCGAAGATGGCCGAAATCCGCGGTGGTGCCGCCAACGTCGACCACGATCGCTTCTTCGATTCCGGAGAGATAGGCGGCCCCGCGCATCGAGTTGGTGGGACCAGAAGCAAAGCTGTAAACCGGAAACGCAGCGGCGCGGGAAGCCTCTGCGACGGTGCCGTCGTTCTGGGTGACGAACAGCAGCGCTGACAGCCCGATCTTGCGCTTGGCGGCCTCGAAGCCGCGGATAGTTTCCTCGGCAAGCGCGATCAGCGACGCATTCAAAATCGCGGCATTCTCCCGCTCAAGCAGGCCAATGCCGCCCAGAAGATGCGAACAGGTGACTGACACGCCCGGAATTTCCTCCCGCAGGATCGCCGCGATGGCTTCCTCGTCGGACGCATCCAGCGGTGAAAACATCGCGGTCACGACGACGTATTTAAGCCCCCGCTCCCGGATTTGACGTGCAATCGCGCGAGCCGTCGACACCTCCAGCGGCATGAAACGTCGCCCATCGTAGTCGTGGCCGCCTTCGATCTGCCAGACACCGCCATTGGCAAGCTCGGCGAGATCAGCGGGCCACCCCGTAAACGGCGGCAGCGCAGCCGTGGCCGGCAGCGCCACGCGAATGGCCGCAACCTTAGTCAAATGGCGCCGCTGCACGACGGCGTTGACGAAATGCGTGGTTCCGATCATGAGGGCATCAATGCCCGATCCGAAATCGGTGACCGCCTTCAACGCCTCAAAGGCGGCGACAATGCCGCCCGTCACGTCGGCCGTCGTTGCCGTCTTGACGCCCTCAACAACCTTGCCGTCGGCGAGCAGGACGGCGTCAGTATTGGTTCCGCCGACATCAATTCCAATACGTTTCATGACTGGAACACCGAGTTGAAGTCGAGGTCATATCCAAAAGCGCGCGGACCGACATGGTCCAGGCCGCGCGGCGTGAGGAAAACCTCCGCCGCGGAAAGGGCGATCACCGTGGTGCGCTGGCCGTAGCGGATCGTCTCGGTTCCAATCGCTTCCCCAGACTCGCTGTCGAGCACGCAGATTAGATCCGGTGTCGAGACCATCGGCCGGCCGTCGCGCCAGACCACGACCCATTCATTCTGGAAATCGATCTCGATCCTCGAGGCACGATCGTCCCCCAGTCCCTCGATCACGGTGCGTCCTCGGAGAAAACCTTCGGTGGTCCGCCGTTCTACTTCGACGACCTTGCCGGTGAACAGCCGCCGCCCGGACTCGGCTTTCAGGATCGCCGCGATTGGATCGGCGTGCCGCCGATTGGCTTCATTGACCGCATACCCCAGATTAATCGCCTTCGTCGTGGTGCGCGGAATGCCCCACTTCTTCACTTCCGCGCCGGTCCTGGGGGCCTTGCACGTGGCGGCGATCGAACCGAACTCGGTGCAGACCTTGCGGCTGACGCGTTCCATCCACTTCCATGTCGCGGACTGGCTGATGACAACCTCATTGCCGCGCGGGTCGATCGATGTCAGCGGGCAAGGCGAAAGATTGCCGACTGCAAAGCTGGTCATCTGCGCCTCGGGATAAGCCCGGCCCATGGCGTCGGCATCCACCACCGGAATTCCCAGATGAGCCGCCGCAAGCAGCGGCTGCATACCGTTGCCACCGCCAATCTCGACCGCCATCACCGCCTTGAACTTGCGACCGAGATGCTCTTCCATCGCCGATACGGCGCGAGCGATCAGCCGGCTGTCCACCAGCCGCTCCAGGATCACGAGCGGCGCACCCATCACCGATACGACCGCGACCGCGTCGTCGTCATGCAGGTCGTCGATATCGATCATGTCGACCCGGGACCCGTCCGCGTAGAGCCGGCGCAGATTGAGCAGCGCGTGATAGGGGCTGCCGCCGCCCCCCGTCCCCAAGATCCAGGCGCCGACAGCAAGCGCTTCGATATCTTCTGAACTTAATTGTCTCATGAACGGCATCCGGACCTAAGAATGAAAAACACGCCTGCGTCCGCGGCTGGGGCGGCGACCATCACGCGGCGACTGAACCGGCGGCCGGGACGATCTGAATGAGGTGGGAAAAGAAACTATCGTCGAATCGCACCGCTATGCGGTGCGCCGCGGCGGTCAGTAGCGCGATGATGCGGTTCTTCTCCTCGGTACCCATGTTGGATGCCGAATAGGAAATACAAAACCCGATAGATTCCCGCAGTTTCGGATCGGCAACGCTGACAGAAATCGAACCCACGCCGGGGATTGCTTCATCATCAGCCTCCTCCCAGCCTCTGCGGCGAACCTCGGCCAGAGCGGCAATCAGCTCGTCGACGCTCTGCGGCGAGTTGGGCGAGGGCATGCCCAGGCCCTCAGCATGGACCGCCCGCACCTCGTCGTCTGAAAGTCGCGCCAGCAGAGTGCGGCCGTTGGCGGTTGCAAATGCCGGCGCGCGCTGTCCCAGCGGGGTGAACACCCGCAAGGCGTGAGAGCCCTGATGCATCCGGATCACAAGAACGTCTGAGCCATCCAGAATGGAAAGGTAGCCGGTATGCCCAGTCTCCCGGCAGATCGCCTTGAGGACATCGTCGACCAGCTCAATCAGCGAAGAATTGAGCCGGTAGAGCTGCGACACCTCGAACAGCAGGTTGCCCACCTTGTAACGCGGCGAGTTTTCATGACGGGCCAGCAGCCCCTCTTTCAGCATGGCCTTGAGAAGACGCGACACCGAACTCTTAGGCAGGCCTAGAATCTTCGAGACGTCCGTCACAGAGATCTCAAGCCGGTCCGGCGTGAAGAGACGGAGAATGGAGGCAGCGTTTCCTAGCGTGCTCAATTTTCTACCTGTTCCATTAGGTGAAACATCAGTTGACAATACTGGGACTTGATTAATACTGCAAGCCAGCAATTTGGCAATATCCGGCGGGACAGCCGCCCATCCAATACCGAAGCACCGCGCAGCCTCCTCTCAACATCGACGAAGGGCAGTCATGAAAAACTATTCGGATCGACGGGATTTCCTGAAGCTTACCGCCGCCGGTGCAGCGACGCTGACCCTGGGCGGATTGCCTGTCCCCGCCGGCGCTGACGAAAAGCGCACGCTGACCGTTGCGTGGGACACTGATATCGACACCCTTGATCCGGCGTCGTTCAAGTCGATCGGGGGCTACACCGTTCAGGCCAACATCTACGACAGCCCCCTGATGTGGAAGGTAGACCCCGTCGCCGGAAAGCCCGGCTTGTCGCAATCGAGACCGGGCGAGATGGAAGGCGGTATCGCCGAATCGTTCACAACCGAAAAAGACGGCGCGACCCTCGTGCTGAACGTCCGCAAGGGAGTAATCTTTCCCAGCGGCAAGCCAGTCAATGCGACCGCCGTGAAATTTCTTTTCGATCGTGGCCTGCAATCGCCGGGCTATATGCGGATACTTTTTCCTCGTCTTTTGCGCGTCACCAAACCAGAGCAGTTCGAGGTTCGCGACGAGTTCACTCTGGCCATCAACATGCCGGCGTCGAGCCCGATGACGCTGGATACCATGGCTCTCATCAACAACGCCTTGCTCGATCCTGACGAAGTGAAGGCGAACGCCACAACGGAGGATCCGTGGGCGACGGGCTGGCTGAAGCGCAATACCGCAGGTCTCGGTCCCTATCAGCTGGTAAGAAACGAACCAGGTGTCGAGATCGTGATCGAGGCGCGAAGCGGACACTGGCGTCCGGCGCCGTTTTTTGAGCGCGTTGTGTTCAAATTCGTTCCCAACGAGGCAGACCGGGTGCTGCTTCTCAAGCGAAAGGCGATCGATATGGTCGTCGGCCGCCCTGGTTTGTCACCGCGCAATGTGAAAAGCCTGGAAAATGAAGCCGGCCTGAAGATCGTCACCGTGCCGGATACCACATGTCATTGGCTCTGCATGAATTCGCAAAAGGAGCCTTTCAACAATGTGAAAGTCCGTCAGGCGATTAACTATGCGATCCCGATCCATGCCATCATCCCGAGCGTGCTGTTTGGATATGGCAGCGAGATGAAAAGCCCGGTGCCGAGCTTGACGCCCGGCCATGACGCCGCGCTGTCGCCGTACAAATACAATATTGAAAAGGCCAAGGCGCTGATGAGCGAGGCCGGTTTCGGAAAGACCCCGATTGCCGTCGATCTGGCGGTGCGGGTCGGATGGCAGCCGCATGAGCAGGCTGCCGTGTGGATCCAAACCGAATTGGAGAAGATCGGCTTCAAGGTGAACATCACCAAGGAGACCGACGCCACGTTCCGACAGGTGGCTTCGAAAGGCGACCACCAGCTCTCGATCGAGTCCTGGCAGTCATGGATCAACGATCCACTCTATCACCTGTTCTTCAATTTCCACAGCACGGCCAAGGGCACCAACACGGCGTTCTATTCGAATCCGGCGGTCGACAAGCTGATCGACGAGAATATGCACGAGACCGACAAGACCAAGCGCATGGCCGCCGTCAAGAGTCTGCAGGAGCTTCTGATCGGCGATGCGGTCTGGGGACACCTCTGGTACGACAACTGGACCCGCGTCATGCGATCCGACCTCGTCGGCATTGAAAAGCGCTGGGATACGTTCGAGCGTTACTTCAACATGAAGCTCGCCTGAGCGAGCGACGTCTTGGGTGGTTGGGAGTAACAGTCGGATGGGCTTTTTGAACTACCTCGTCCGCCGGCTGGCGCTCGTGCTGCCGACCCTGTTCGGCGTCAGCCTGATCTGCTTTTTCCTGACCTACATGCTGCCGGGCAATCCGGCGATGGTGAAGGCAGGCCCGTTCGCGACAGTTGAGCATCTGGCCGAAATGGAACATCAGATGGGCTTGGACCGCTCGCTTCCGGAGCAGTATGTCCGCTACGTCACCGGCCTGCTTCATGGCGATCTCGGCGAGAGTTCGGCGACAGGACGCCCGGTGTCGCAGGATTTCATCCAGCGTCTCCCCGCGACCCTGGAATTGAATCTTGCCGCCCTTCTGATCGCCATTGCGATCGGTATTCCGCTTGGCGTGTTATCGGCGGTCCACCGCGACACCTTCATCGACCACATCGGGCGCGTGGTCGGAATCACCGGGGTGGCCATGCCCAGCTTCTGGACCGGCCTGCTTTTCGTTTACGTGTTTTTCTACCTGCTGAACGTCGCCCCGCCGCCGCTCGGCCGCCTTGGGTCCGGCATCACGCCGCCGGTCCACATCACCGGGCTCTACATCGTGGATTCGCTGATGACCGGCAACTGGATCGCGCTGCGCTCCAGCCTGCATCAATTGATGCTGCCGGCAGCCACCCTCGGTTTCAGCGTCATGGCACCGGTTGCCCGCATGGTGCGCTCGACCATGCTCGAAATCCTGGAGTCCGATTACATCAAGGCGGCTTGGGCCGCCGGATTGTCGCGCCGCACTGTGATATACGGCGACGCGCTGCGTAACGCGATGATTCCCGTGATCACGATCCTGGGGATCGTGTTCGGGTTTCTGATGGCCGGCAACGCGGTGGTTGAAAGCGTATTCGCCTGGCCAGGCATCGGCAACTACGCGGTCACTGCGTTGATGACCAAGGATTCCGGTCCGATCCAGTCCTTTGTGCTGTTCGTCGCCGTCATGTATGTCGCGGTCAATCTGCTGGTCGACCTGGCGTATGGCCTCGCCGATCCCAGGATTCGGCTCCGCTGATGTCTATTTTGCCGATTGCCCCCCCCGCAGCGCCGATCAGCGCGCCACCGTCCCTGGTATGGCGCAGGATCCGCCGCAATCCACTGTCCTTTACCGCCCTCTGCGTCATCATTGCGATCGCATTCATGGCGCTGTTCGCCCCGCTGGTCGCGCCATATTCGCCTGACGCGACTGATGCCGGATCCGCGCTGCAATCGGTATCGTGGCAGCACTGGCTCGGCACCGATCTGTATGGCCGCGACCAGCTCTCCCGCATCATCTACGCCGCGCGCGTCGATCTGTCCGTGGCCTTTGCGGCGACCGCCGCCGCTGTCGCCATCGGAGCGCTGCTCGGGGCCGTCGTCGGTTATCGCGGCGGCTGGGTCGACAATGCTGCGATGCGCGCCGTGGATGCCGTGATGGCCTTCCCGGCGTTCGTGCTCGCCATGGGCATCACCGCTGCGATGGGCAATTCTACAGGCAATGTAGCCATCGCCATTTCGATCACGCAAATTCCTGCCTACCTGCGTCTGATACGCGGCGAGATGCTGCGTGTCCGCGAAATGGAATATGCCGATGCGGCGCGGACCGTCGGCAATCCGGCCTGGCGCATCGTGCTGATTCACCTGCTTCCGAACTGCCTGCCTCCGTTGATCGTACAGTCGACGCTGGCCATGGGCTTCGCGCTTCTGACCATGGCCTCGCTGTCCTTCATCGGTCTCGGCATCCAGCCTCCGCAAAGCGAATGGGGCGTGATGACGGCGGAAGGCGCTTCACAGATCGTGACCGGGGAATGGTGGCTGTTCCTGTTCCCGGGCCTCGCGATCATGATCACGGTTCTAGCCTTCAATCTGGTCGGGGACGGTCTGCGGGACTTTCTCGATCCTCGGATGCGGGGGATCCGATGACCGAGCTTCTCGAGATACGGGATCTGACCGTCCAGTTCGAAGGCGATGCAGGCGAAATCGAAGCCGTCGACCACATCAACCTGACCATCCGCCGCGGCGAGGTGGTCGGCCTGGTCGGCGAGTCGGGGTCCGGAAAATCAGTCACGTCCTTTGCGATCCTGCGCCTCATCCGCCGGCCTGGACGGGTCAAGTCCGGAACCATCACGTTCAACGGCGTCGATCTCGCATCGCTCTCCGAGGAGGAGATGCGGCAGGTGCGCGGCGCAAAGATCGCGATGATTTCCCAAAGTCCGCGCACCGCGCTCAATCCGGTCATTCCGGTGGGACGGCAGATTTCCCGGCTGTTCCAGTTGCATGCCGGGCTGTCAGTGGAGAAAGCCGAGAAGCGCATGCTGGAGATGCTCGCGCTGGTGCGCATTCCGGACCCGGAAAAGCGCGCCCGGCAGTATGCCCACCAGCTCTCCGGGGGAATGTGCCAGCGTGTGATGATTGCGATGGCGCTCGCAACCTCGCCACAACTGCTGCTCGCCGACGAGCCGACGACGGGACTGGATGTCTCGATTGCCGCCAGGATTCTCGACCTGCTGCGCGAACTCGGCGCCAGGACGGGAGCCGCTATCCTTTTCATCACACACGATATGGGCGTGGTCGCGGAAATCTGTGACCGCGTCGTGGTGATGCATGCCGGTCAGGTGGTGGAAAGCGCGCCGGTACGCACGCTGTTCAATCATCCGGCTCATCCCTATACGCGTGCGCTCGTGCGATCCATTCCGCGAATTGATCGCGACGTTACGATGGAGCCGATCCCGGGTTCGGTACCCTCACTGCTTAGTCCCCCGCCGGGCTGCCGCTACGTCGAGCGCTGCGACTGGGCCAGCGAGCGGTGCCGCTTATCTCGTCCGCCGCTTACGGAGGTCGCGCCCGACCATCTCGTCGCATGTTACGGATACGAGGAACGCCGTGGCGCTTATTGAAGTCCGCGATCTGCAGATGCACTTTCCGCTCGGCGGCGTCAGCAGCTTGCTGTCCCGGCTGCGCGGCCAGCCGGAGCCGGTCGTGCGCGCCGTCGAGTCGGTCTCGTTCGACGTCGCGTCGGGCGAGACGCTGGCGCTGGTCGGGGAGTCCGGCTGCGGCAAGTCCACGGTGGCCCGCTGCCTGCTGCGACTGCTGAACCCGACCGCGGGATCCATCCGATATGACGGAATCGAAATCGCATCGCTTGACAGCGATGCTTTCCTGCCGTTCCGGCGCGACATCCAGATGGTATTTCAGGATCCCACCGCTTCCCTCAATCCACGTTTGTCCGCGAGGCGGATGGTCGATGAAGCGCTGATGCTGCACACCAGGCTTACCGCGGCGGAGCGGCGCGACCGGGTCGACGAGCTGCTCGAGGAAGTCGACCTCGGCCGCGGCCTCGGCGATCGATATCCCCATGAACTCTCGGGCGGACAGCGCCAGCGCGTCAACATTGCCCGGGCGATCGCCACAAATCCGCGCTTCGTCGTGCTCGACGAGCCGACCTCGGCCCTCGACGTGTCGCTGCGATCGCGCGCGATCCTGCTGCTGGAGAAATTGCGCGACCGCCTCGGCCTCTCCTATTTGTTCATTTCCCACGATCTGGCGACCGTGAGGTATCTCGCGGGCCGGGTGGCCGTGATGTATCTTGGCACCATCGTGGAAGTGGCCGCCACGCGCGAACTGTTTGCGAGGCCGTTGCATCCCTATACCCGGGCCTTGCTCGCATCGGTTCCGGTGCCTGATCCGGACGCCGTACGCGATCCTTTCACGCTGGCGGGCGAAATTCCTAGTCCGATGTCCAACATAGTCGGCTGCCGGCTGCGCGGCCGATGTCCGCTCGCGGAGCCGATCTGTGCAGAACCGGTGCCGCTGCGGGAAATTGCCCACGGCCGGTTCGTAGCCTGTCATCTCGCCTAATGAGGCAGATCCGCTTTCGTCCGTTCTTAACAACCAAGGAGCGCCGCCATGGCCATTGTCCGATTCGTGTTCGCTGCACTGAAGCCGGGAGTCGATGCCGCAGACTACGAGCGCTTCGAACGCGAGGTGGATTATGCCGTCTCGGAGAAAATAAAGACCATTGTCAGCTATCGGACCCACCGCATCACCGAAACCGGCGCTGGGCTGTCGGGTGGGCCGTGGGACTATGTCGAGCGCATCGAGGTGACCGATCGCGCCGCCTACGAAGCCGAACTCGCGGTGGCCGGCAAAGAACTGCTGAGCGAGCTTTACGAGAAGTACCTGGATAAATCCAAGACCGTCTCGGTGTGGTCCGAGCGCATCGAACCATGAGCTCGGGCGATTCCCGGGTGAAAGGAAAGGTCGTCCTGGTCACCGGGTCATCCTCCGGCGCCGGGGCGGAGATCGCACGCGAGTTCGGACGCCTCGGCGCTCACGTGGCCGTCCATTGCCGGTCGAATCTCGAAGCAGCGCAGGAAGTGGCGGCGGCGATCCGGCGCGCGGGACAATCGGCAACCGCGTTCCGCGCCGATCTGGGCATTACGACGCAGGTGCGTCATCTCGCCGCCGAGGTCGACAGTCAACTCGGCACGGTATCCATCCTGGTCAACAATGCGGGTCCATTCGCCGGAACGCCGTTTCTCAAATTGCAGGAGCATGAATGGGATGCGGTGCTGGCTGCGAACCTAAAGGCGCCGTTTTTGCTGATTCAAGCAATGGCGCCTGCCATGATCCAGCAGGGCTGGGGCCGCGTGATCAATATCGGCGCCACGTCGGCTTTGGTCCGATCGCACTCGATCTACGGCTTGGCCAAGGCCGCGGTGGTTCACCTCACCGAGAGCCTCGCACTTGAACTGGCTCCCGCGGTTACGGTAAACGCCGTCGTCCCCAGCCAGATTGCTAGTCCCCGCACCGACGCGATGGAGGATTACAAGCGCGCCGCCATCGCAGGCACGCCGCTGGGACGACTGGTGACCGAAACCGAGATCGCAAAGGTGGTCGCACGGCTCTGCGAGCCCGAATTCGATTTCATGACCGGGTGCTCCGTCGTTCTGGATGGCGGCCGGACCCTGCCCCGTTTTCCGCGCCTCGACATCGGGCCGGAGTCCTGACCGCGACGCATCAGCCGAACGCCGCACGCAGCCTGGGGATCACCTGTTCTGAATAGAGACGGAGGAGTTTGGCCTGGTCCGGCCCGGGCGCGGAATACGGGGTGTCGGAATCCCAGTTCGACAAGTTCGACATACGACCTGACGCGCTCCACCTGCTCGTCGGGATCGATCGAAACGATCCAGCGGCTCGCTGCCCGCTCCAACGGCAGGGCATCGGCGAGCTTCTCCATTTGCAGCGGATCCTCGACGCTGGTCTTTTCCTCGGCCGACAAGGCCAAGGCCGCCCAGTACCGTGTATCGGCCATCGCCGTTGTCGGTATCGAACGAGACCTTGAGGTCGATCATGCCGTCCAAGCCGTCGGCCGGCCGGCTCACGGCAGCCCCGCCGCGACGTTCGGTAACAGCGTTTCGCGGTAAAGTTCGGCGGGCTTGCTGCTGGTGCAGAAGCCATCGGCGACTTCGCCGGCCAGGGTAGCGGCGGTGGGACCGGCCGCGGCGACGTAGATCGGAACGGGATTCTCGGGCCTGTCGTAGATCGTGGCATTCTCGGTCCGGTAATACTGGCTCTCGAATGTTACCCTCTCCTCGCGCCACAACCGGTTCGCGTCTGCTAATCAATTTGCTCCCTCCAAGCTGCTGGAGTTTTCCTGCCTTGCCGAACAGGTCGGGTTCGACTCGGCAGCAATCATTTCCGGCCGAGGCGCCAATAACGGCGGGCACGCTCCCTATTCCTTCGCATGGATGGGGCAGTCGGGGCTCGCACCAGCCGGATGATCCGGCGAGGAGCGAAATCTCCCGGATCGGCCTAGCCGAATGCTGCGCGCAGCTTCGGGCCGACCTTCTCCGAAAACAACCTAAGGAACCTTTCCTGGTCCAGACCAGGCGCGTGAAACACCAGATGCCGGAACCCCAAATCCACATAGGGACGGATCTTTTCCACCACCTGGTCCGGATCCGACGAGACGATCCACCGGCTCGCGGCCCGGTCGAGCGGAAGCGCGTCAGCCAGACGTTCCATCGCGAGCGGATCCTCGACGCTGGTCTTCTCTTCGGCGGACAACGCAAGGGCCGCCCAGTGCCGGGTGTCTTCCTTTGCCTTCTGAACATCGCTGTCGAAGGAAAGCTTGATCTCGATCATGCGATCGATGCTGTCGTCCGCGCGCCCCGCCGTCGCCAGCCCTTCCGCGACCTTCGGCAGCAGCGTTTCACGGTACAGTTCCGGCGGCTTGCCGCTGGTACAGATAAAGCCCGCGCCGAACTCGCCGGCCAACGTGGCGGCCGTTGGCCCCGCCGCGGCAATGTAGATCGGAACGGGGTTCTCGGGTCGATCGTAGATTGTCGCATTCTCCGTCTTGTAGTACTGGCCCTCGAAACTCACCCGCTCTTCCCGCCAGAGGCGGTTCATTAAGACGACGGATTCCTTCAGGCGGGTGAATCTCTCCTTGAAGCCCGGCCACTTGATTCCAATCGCAGGCACTTCGTTCAGTGACTCGCCGGTGCCGATGCCGAGGATTATTCGATCGGGAAACATCGCGCCCAGCGTGCCGACTGCCTGCGCCACCACGGAAGGATGATAGCGGAATGTCGGCGTCACCACGCTGGTGCCGATCTGGATCCTGCTCGTCTTCGCGCCGGCAGCGCCCATCCATGCGAAGGAATACGGCGCATGGCCGCCGGTATGACGCCACGGCTGAAAATGATCGCTGATGAACACCGACTCGAAGTCCATTTTTTCTGCGAGGCAGGAGAACTCCAGCAACTGATTGGGTGTAAATTGTTCGGCAGAAGCCTTATATCCGATCTTTAGCATGAAACCTCCATAACGGCCCGAACCGGGCGCTCAACAAGAACTAAATCCAACGCGCGCGACGACGCAACGCGTGTCTCAAATTCTTTGTTCCTGATCCTGGGTTGCTGCGCCGCCGTGCACGTCGAGGCCTGGCGGAAACGCAAGACCATCTCCCGCGCCTATCGACAGCCGACCGTCATGCAGCCAGTGCTGGAGGTCTTGCGGCGTATCGATATCGAATGAAAGCGCGGCATCCTGGCTTATCGCCAGCCGCAGGCCGAGACCCCTAGCGCTGCGCGCGTGACATTCCGCACTTGCGGTCCCGTACTGGAAAATCGCCGAGCCCACCGGGCGCCACAGCAGAACATTAGTGCCTCTTCCGGCGCGATCGGTGACGATCACCACGTCGAGGCTGCTTCGAAATTGCGCAACCAGACTTCGCAGCCGTCGCGCTGAAAGTCTTGGCAAATCGACCGGAAGAACCATGATTTCGAGCATGCCGTCCTTTCGCGCATGCGTAGCACCGATCGCAATCGCGCCGTTCAAATCGCACGCCTCGGGTTCATCGCAGGTCAAGAAGCCGCGCCTTGCCGCTTCGGTGCGGACGTCTGGCGACTTCGTGACAACATAGATGGCCGCGATGTCGGAAAGCCCGGCCGCCTCGTCAAACGTGTGCTTCAGTAGAGCACGGTTAAGCGCCAACCGGTCGTGAGGCAGCAGAGCCGCCGCAAGCCGGGACTTGCCCAGTTCGGGCCGTTTGACAGGAATGATGATCGCGAGCGACTTCATGCTGACCAGCCAGCCGCTGTTTGACGTGGTTCGCTGTTGGCGTTCATCGCTTCCCCGACAAAGATTCGGCGAAGGTGAGAACCTCCCGCGCCAGCGCAATTCGGGAATTCAGGTCCGTCATCAGCGTCGGCGCCACATGGATGTGCGGGACGATGCCTGGCGCGTCGTCGGCGTCCGCATTATCGATCACAAGGCCGTCGATAAAATCGGCATAGTGGCTTGCGATCGAGGCCGAGGTCGTCTCGATTTTTAGCTCGTTCATGATTTTCACGGTCGGCCCCTTGATGGCACGGCCGCCGATGATGGGCGACACCGCGACGACAGGTGCTCCGCTGACCCTCATCGCATCTCGGAGGCCGGGCACGGACAACATCGGATCGATGCTCAGGTAGGGGTTGGAAGGACAGATGATGATCGCGCCGAGTTCCGGCGACGACAGGGCTGCGCTGACCGCCGGATTCAGGCGCGCGACTTTTGCCCCGTCGAACGAAATGCTATGCACCGTCGGCGCGCAGCGGTGCTCGACGAAATAACGCTGGAAATCGAGGATACCGATTTCCGTATTCACCTTGGTCCGGAGATCGTCATCCGTCACCGGCAACAAACGCGGCGCGATCCCAAGCTTTCTGGCGATGCCAGCGACGATCTCCGTCAGCGTTTCACCAGAGGCGAGACGCCTGGTCCGCTCGACATGAAGCGCGAGATCGCGGTCGCCGAGCGCGAACCAGTCCTCGCCGCCGAGCTGGCGGGTGGCCTCCATGAAATTCCAGGTCTCGCCGGCGCGGCCCCAGCCGCGGACCTCATCACTCAGGCCGCCCAGCGTGTAGATCACGGTATCGAGATCGGGGCAGATCCGCAGCCCCATGTGCTCGAAATCGTCGGCTACGTTGACAACGACTGTCAGCCGATCGCCCAGCAAATGCTGCAGGCCGAGCGCCAGCTTCGCGCCGCCAACGCCGCCGCAGATGGCCACCACCGTCCTGGATGGATCGACAGCGATCGGCGGCGGCGTTGCAGCTGTCGCGGTCAACGGAACATATCCATATGCTTCGGTCGAATCAGCGCCGCCGCATCGTTTTCCGGTCCGCGGTTCTGATAGCCACGGACATGAACGATCGGCAGCCCTTCGGCGCCCTGTCCCATGACGAGCGAGGCTGCTGCGGCCAGTTCGTCGCCAATCGCGACTTCGGTCACCTTCATGGCTCGGCCGAACAGATCCGGCGAACCGATCAGGTTGTGCAGTGACGAGATGCCAGCTGCGCCCAGCGCCACCCCGACCACGCCATTGCGCCACGCCCGGCCAAAGCTGTCATTGATGATGACCCCTACCGAAACCGCGAACTCGCGATCCAGTTTCGCCTTGATCGCTCGGCACGACTTGTCGGGATCGACCGGCAGCAACAGCACCCGGTCGACTCCATCGACGCGCTCGATGTTCGATTCATCGATACCGGCATTGGCCATCACATAGCCCAGTCGGTGCGCGACGATCATAACGTTCTGCTTGAACCGCAGGACTTCTGACGTTTCCGCGAGAACGGCCTCGATGTGCCGCGCATCCTTGCCCGTCACCGCGGCCAGCTCCTTCGCCTGCGCCGAGGGAACTAGCTGAGCCAGATCGACGTAGCGATCTTCCGACTTCGACACGATCTTTTGCGCGATTACGATGACGTCGCCATCCTGGATGGCAATCTCCGCCCGAGCCAGTCCTGCGCTGATGAGTGCGCAGATATCGTCGCCAGGCTGCACCAGCGGGATATTCGGCAGAGTGGTATAGGTGATCGACCTGGTCATTGGCGGTCTCGCGCGCTCCCCTATAGTTGCTTTAAAGGACAAGATCAAAAACCGACCGCATCATTGAACATTCTCGACGTGTTTTCGCTTCGCAGAGAACGGCGTCATCACCATCTCAGTCAGCGGCGCCGCATCGAAGCTCGTTTCGTAGCGCTCCTTCGGCACCGGCTGGTACAGTGTGGTGCGCTGCTCGAAGCGGCGTCCAAGCGACTTGATGACGCTTTCCATCTGCTCGGGCGCGAACTCCTGGCCGTGCTGGGTGCCGGCGGCGCGCGAAATGCTTTCGTTCATCAGCGTACCGCCGAGATCGTTGACGCCCCCTTGCAGTAGCGCGGTAATTCCTTGCTCGCCAAGCTTGACCCAGGACGCCTGGATATTGCTGATCAGCGGATTCAGCACCAGTCGCGATACCGCATGCATCAGCCGCACCTCGCGCCAGGTCGGGCCGAGGCGTGACTGCCCGCGCAGCGACATCGGCGCTTCCATGTGGACAAATGCCAGCGGCACGAATTCGGTGATGCCGCCGGTGCGTTCCTGCAGGTCGCGCAGATGCAACAGGTGCCTGGCCCAGCTGCCATAATGCTCGATATGGCCGAACATGATGGTCGAGGTGGTGCGCAGACCGACCTCATGGGCGGTACCGATGACGTCGAGCCATTCTTCGGTGTTGAGCTTGTCCGGGCAGATGATGTCGCGCACCTCGTCGTCGAGGATTTCCGCGGCGGTGCCGGGCAGCGAGCCCAGACCGGCATCGCGCAGCATCTCCAGATAGCGCCGGACCGGAATGCCGAGCGTCGCCGCGCCCTGCGAGACTTCGAGCGGCGAGAAAGCGTGCACGTGCATGCCCGGCACTTCGTTCTTCACCGTGCGCAGCAATTCCAGATAGGTGTCGCCGGTATAGCGCGGATTGATGCCGCCCTGCATGCAGACCTCGGTGGCGCCGCGATTCCACGCTTCGCGGGCGCGGCGCGCGACTTCCTCGAGCGCGAGATCATACGGCTTTCCGCGCAGCTGTTCGTGCATCTTGCCCTTGGAGAAGGCGCAGAAGCTGCACTGGTAGCTGCATACATTGGTGTAGTTGATGTTGCGGTTGACGACGTAGCGCACCAGGTCGCCGCTGGTGTTTGAACGCAATTCATCTGCCGCCGAGCAGATCAGTTCGACATCGCCGGCGCGCGCCTTGAACAGCGATACCATCTCGGTTTCCGAGAGCCGCGTTCCCGCGCCTGCTTTCGAGACCAGCGCATCGAGGCCATGATCGATTCGCGCGCGGCGCGGCGCCACCGGCAACGGCTCCAGCGAGCCGGGCATCCAGCCGTCTTCGCGAACGAAGCCGTCGGCATCGACCGTGCGCAGCACCTTGGTCGCCAGCTTCTTGTCGAGCCACGCCGCCGACTTCGCGACATAGGCCGGATAGACCGCCAGCCGCTGCTGCAGCGAGAAGCCGGCGCGCTCAGTGGCGGATTCGAGTTTAGCCAGATCGGGCCACGGCGCTTCCGGATTGACGTGGTCGGCGGTGACCGGCGAAATCCCGCCCCAGTCGTTGATGCCGGCCTCGAGCAGGCGCGGAAACGCGTCGTAGCTGAGATTGGGCGGAATCTGGATGTTCATCGCCGCGCCGAACACCAGCCGCGTCACTGCCGCGGTCCACAGGAGATCGTCGAGATCCGGCTCCTCGCAGCCGGCGAAGCGCGTACCGGGCTTGGCGCGGAAATTCTGCACGATGATTTCCTGCAGATGGCCGTATCGGTCGTGCAGCTCTTTCAGTGCGAGCAGCGACTGTATGCGTTCCAGCCGGGTCTCACCGATGCCGATCAGGATGCCTGAGGTGAACGGCACGCGCTGGCGGCCGGCCGCTTCGATCATCTCGATGCGAACCTTCGGGTCCTTGTCGGGCGAGCCGAAATGCGCGCCTCCGCGATCGTTCAGCCGCGGCGAAATCGTCTCCAGCATGATGCCCTGGGAGACGCTGACCTTGCGCAGCCTTGCGATTTCCGGCTCGGTCATCACGCCGGCATTGACGTGCGGCAGCAGGCTGGTTTCCTTCAGCACTAGCGCGCAGACCGACTCCAGGTAGTCGACGGTGCTGGCGAAGCCGAGCTCATTCAGCGCATCGCGGGCGGCGGCATAGCGCAGTTCCGGCTTGTCGCCGAGGGTGAACAGCGCCTCGTGGCAGCCGGCCTGCTCGCCGGCGCGAGCGATCGCGAGCACATCCTCCGGCGACAGATAGGGGCTTGCCACTTCGCGCGGCGCCTTGGCAAAGGTGCAGTAGCCGCAGACGTCGCGGCACAGATGCGTCAGCGGGATGAACACTTTTCGCGAATAGCTGATCGCTGTGCCATGGCCGGCATGGCGCAACTCGCTGGCGCGCTCAAATAATTCAGCTACGGGCATACGTTCGAACGCGGCGAGAAGCTGCTCCGGCTCTACTTTCGCGAGCGTATTCATAGGCCCTCTCCTCAAGGTGACCGCGTCATGACGCAGCCACCACCGTGCGCCGATCCCGGCGACAAATGAATACGCCGACCGGCGAGTCTTGCAATGCGTTCATAGACCGCAGCTGATATGCGCCCGCGGTGTCCCTTGCCCATCAGCTCTTTCCAACCTTCGCCATCACATCTGTCGCGAACCACTCGACCTGCTCGTTCATCTCCGCCACCGAGTTGGCGGGAAACATCAAGGCGCTGCAATGATCGACGCCGATGGCGCGCAGCTTTTCGATCTTCTCCAGGATTACGTCGGGCGATCCAACAAGATTGGCAATCACCTGATGGCTGAGATCGCGGCCGGTATAGGACAGCGACACCCGGTGTGCCACCAGGCCGCTGGCCATATAGCGCTTTTCTGCGGCCTCCAGCGTCTTGTCGACCGTCACCGAGAACTGCGGCGCAATCTCGATATCGATAGGATTGCGGCCAAGCTCCACCGCACGCGCCTTCAGGCGTGCAATACGCTCTTCCATTTCCTTAAGTGGACGCCAGCCCGGCAGCCAGCCCTGGCCATAGCGCGCGGCGCGCTCCAGCGCTTCCATGTTGTGGCCGCCGACGTAGAGGGGGAACGGCTGCGCCCTGCTCTTTGGAAACATCTCCAGATCCTTGAAAGCGAAATACTTGCCTTCGTAGCTGCAGCGATCCTCGTTGAAGAGAAGTTCGAGCGCCTGCAGCCCTTCGTCCATCATGTCGCCGCGGCGCGCGTGCTCAACCCGCGATCCGCCCCACGACAGGAACTCCTCGCGATAGGCGCCGAGCCCGACCCCCATGATGAATCGCCCATTGGTCATCTGGTCGAGGGTGATCGCCTGCTTGGCGAGATAGACCGGATCGCGCATCGGCAGCACGGTCAGCGCAGTCCCAAGCTTCAGCCGGGTGGTGACGGCGCCGATCGCCGCCAGCACCATCATCGGCTCATAGAAGTTCGGTGGATTGCCGGGAAACAGCTCGCGGACGTAATTCTGCGTGGTGATGTGGTCATTGCCCCAAACGGAATCATAGCCAAGCCGCTCGCACAGCCGGCCCTGTTCGATGAAATCCTCCGGCCTGACAAACGGCACCGGATACATCACACCTTCGAAGCCGGTCGGCAGGCTGACACTGAACTTCATGTTGTTCTCTCAGGCGTCGCAGATTTTGACAAGGGATCATTGCGCTGCCGTTAATCGGGAAACACCTTCGCGGCCTTCAGCACCGCCATCGCGTTGTACAAATCCGAGGGCAACCCCAGCAGCTCACTCTGCAGCGAGGCGGTCGTGGCGGAATCCTTCAGGCCGCTCGCCGTCAGCAGCGACACGATGGATTCGCCGGCGCCGATGCGACCGGTGTGTGCCAGCTGTTCAACCGCAGCGAGGCCGGTGGCGGAGGCGGGCTCCACGAACAGGCCTTCGCTGCTGGCCAGCGCGCTCTGCCAGCGCATCATTTCGTCGTTGCCGATGGTCAGCGCGGTGCCGCCGGAGCGGCGGACGATGTCGAGCGCCTGATAGGTGCCGCGGGTGGCGCCGATCGACACCGCGGCGGTCTCGTAATTCTTGCGAACGTCAGGTGGCGCATCGGTGCCATTTGCCAGCGCGGCGCCAAGCGAACCGTAGACCTCGGCCGCGACCATGCGCGGCATACGATCGGTCCAGCCGAACGCCATCATATCCTCGAAGCCGCGCCACATGCCGAGCAGCGCGTCGCCGTAGCACACCGGCACCACACACCAGTCCGGCACCTTCCAGTCCATCTGCTCGGCTATCTCATAGGCCAGCGTCTTGTAGCCTTCGATGCCATATGGATTGCTTCCAACCACCGGGCCGAAAAACGGCGAGGTCGGAAACCAACCGTAGTTGCGGACCGCGTGCTCCATCAGCGTCCAGCGATCATCTTTGTTTTCGCAGGCGACCACGGTGGCACCGTAGGCTCGCATCTGCGTCAGCATCGGCCCGGCGGTACCCTTGAAGGTGAAGATGACGCAGCGAAGGCCGGCCTTCGCCGAATAGGCCGCCACGGCGGCGCCGGCATTCCCGGACGAGCTCGAGACGATGACCTTGGCGCCCATCTTCTTCGCCGACGACACTGCCATGCAGGCCAGCCGGTCCTTGAACGACCACGTCGGATTTCGGGTCTCGTCCTTGCCGAATAGATTGGCAACGCCAATGCTGCTGCCGGCACGATCCAGGCGATGCAACGACGAACCGCCCTCGCCGAGGCTGACACCGTCCGAGGCATCCACCGGCAGTACATCGCCATACCGCCACATCCCCCGGCTGGCATCGTTTGAAGGCCTATCGCGCGGCACCCGAAGCGTCTCATCATAGGCGACCATAAGATTGCTGCGCGCCACGGGCCGGCACATCGGACAATCCTCGGCATAATGATCGGCTGGATACAGCGCGTCGCAACGAACGCATTGCAGACCGGCAACATGAGCCATCAGATCACCTTAAGCTCGGTGCCGCTGAGCATGAAGGAATCCACGCCGTCGCTAGTGACCACCATGGTGTCCTCGACCTGCAGACCGGCAAAGCCCATTTCGTAATAGGGCGTTTCCACGCAGATCACCATGCCCTCCTCGAACACCTCCGTATTCGAGGGCGCGATATTTGGCGCGTCGTAGCCGTCGAGGCCGATGCCGTGGCCGACATGGCTGCGCTGATAATGCGGCATTCCTTCCCGCCTTACGGTTTCGACGCAAGCGTCGAAGACGTCGGACGCGCGTACGCCGGGCCTGATCATCTCGATGGCGCGGTCGAGACCGACGCAGATCGCACGATGATAATGCTTCATCTTCTTGGTCGGCTCACCCAGCACCGCGTTGCGCGCAATATCCGCGCGGTAATGCTTATAGCGGCCGCCGACATCGAAGCGGATCACGTCGCCCTGCACCAGCGCGCGCTCCGAAGGCTGCACATTGGTCATGGCGCCGCGGGTGCCGGCTCCGATGCATCCAAGAACCGGCATGCCGCCTTCCATGATGGTCTTGGCATGAAACGCGCGGGCCAGGTCCATTTCCGTTGCACCAACGCGCGCCTGCGCCAACGCGGCCTGGATCGACAGATCGGCGATCTCGGCCGACCTGCGCAGCCGCGAAATCTCTTCCGGCGTCTTGATCGCGCGAGCATAACGAAAGATATCGGCTGCGCGGACGATGGTCGCGGCGGGCAACGCCTCGACAAGCCTGTCCCAGTACTGCGGCAGGATGCCGATTTCCTCGACGCCGATGCGCCCGTTCTGCAGCCCGCGCGCCTTGATCGCCGTGACCAGCGCGCCGACGGCATCGCCATCGTCTCCCTGCGCCATCAGTTTTTCGATGCGGGATTCATGGGAGTCGAGCCCGACCTCAGGCGTGCGGTCGATGACGAATTTTCCGAACCGCGAGATATCCTTGACCCAGACGTCGGGATCGGCTGCGAGGTCGATCAGACCGGTGCTGGCGATCACGGCCGGCTCTCCGTTGCCTTCGGCGGGCGTCAGCACATAGGCCTGCGGTCCACGGCGAATCCACTGGCTCATCGCCCAGAAGCCACTGCTATAAGTCACGTTCTCCGGCATCGTCGCTACGATGGCATCAAGCCGCTGCAGCTTCATGCCGGCAAACAGGCGCTCGGAATTCATCAGCATCGCAACTAGTCTTTCACGGCTCAACAAATACGTTCCGATTAACGGTACATCGTTCTGCTTATGTAAGCGGCGCGTCGAAGCCAAGTCAAGCAACGCGGGCCGCTGATGCCACCGAACGGCTGAGAATGCGACCGAGGTGTCGACGGTTACGAAAAAGCACCGCAGCGAGATGATCGCGTGCATGATGACCAGCAAATGCGCAGGCGATGCCGTGCAGTTGAGCATCCGGCAACGAAGGAAAATTGACGCGGCAGATTTGTTTAACTAGAATAATCGGAACGACGTCCCTATTATCGGAACGTCTAGCTCGATCCGCCCGGGTACCATGGAAATCAGCGCCACCTACCTGCTGCAGTTGATGCTGAATGGGCTGATGCTCGGGCTGATCTACGCGCTGATCGCCGTCGGCCTCGCACTGATATTTGGTGTGCTCGAGGTCATCAATTTCGCGCACGGCGAACTGCTAATGCTCGGCAGCTACGCGATGGCATTGTCGCTGCCGCTGTTCGGATTGTCCTACTGGCCGGCGCTTGCGGTGGCGGTGCTGACGACATCGCTGGTCGGCATCGTGCTCTACGAATTCTTCCTGCGCCATGTCGGCCAGAAAGAATTCGAGCGCAGCATCCTCACCACGCTCGGCATTTCCATGATCCTGCTGTACGGCATGCAGTACCTGTTCACCGCAACGCCGATGATGGTCGACACGGCCTATGGCTTCGACGGCCTCGAGATCGGCTCGATCCGGATCACGGTGACGCGGCTGATCGCCGGCGGCCTGTCTATCGCCGCTTTCACAGGACTATACTGCCTGCTGAAATTCACCCAGTTCGGCCGCGCCATGCGCGCCATCGCGCAGAACCGCGAGGCGGCGATGATGGTCGGCATCAAGCCGCGCCATGTCGCGCGCAACGCGGTCGCCCTGGCGGCGGCATTGTGCGGCCTGGCCGGCGCGGCACTCGCGCCGATCCAGCTGCTGAATCCGGCGATGGGTCAGGCCATCATCTTCAAGGCCTTTGCGCTGGTGGTGATCGGTGGCCTCGGCAACATGACCGGCGCGGTGGTGGTCGCCATCGCGCTCGGCATGATCGAGAGCTGGGTCGGCGGCTTCTTCGGCATCGTCTGGCAGGAAGGCGCGATCTTCACCATCATGATCGTCGCCGTGCTGCTGCGGCCCGACGGCATTTTCCAGCGCGGGAGCATGCGCGTCGGATGAACCAGCCCCGATGGACCCTCGCGGCCGTGCTCGCGGCCGTCATCCTGCTGCTGTGCCTGCCGCTGATGACTGGCTCGAACTATTTCGTCGGCATCGCGATTTCCGGCCTGATCTTCCTCACCGCCGCTGCTTCACTCAACCTGGTCTACGGCTATGCCGGGCTGCTGTCCTTCGCCCAGCTCGGTTTCTGGGGCGTCGGCGGCTATTGCTCGGCCATCGCGGTGATGGATTTCGGATGGAGCTTCTGGTCCGGCATCCTTTTTGCCGGCGCCGTCAACCTGGTCCTAGGCACGGTCATCGGCATTGTCATCACCCGCACCACGCGTCACGCCTTCGTCGTGGTGACGCTGACCTTCGCGCTGCTGGCCAGCCTGGTCGCGCGAGACTGGATCGACGTCACCCGCGGCCCGCTCGGCATTCCCGGGTTGCTGCCGCCGCAGCTGATGGGCTTTGTGTTCAACACCAGCGCGCGGTTCTATTACATCGCACTGGCGTTCACGCTGCTCGCGCTGGCGTTTTTGTATGCCTTGATGACGTCGCGGATCGGACTGGTGCTGAAGGCGATCAAGCAGAACGATCCGCTGGTCGAATCCCAGGGCATCTCGCCGGCGCCCTACAAGCTTGCCGCCTTTGTGATCGCGGCGGTCATCACCGGCATGGCCGGGGCGATCTTCGCCTTCCACCTCAAGATCATCGATCCGAGCTTTCTCGATTTCTACTACATGCAGACGTTCTTGATCATCGTGATCATCGGCGGTGCCGGCAGCTTCTGGGCCGTGGTGCTGGCCGGCGCCGCGATGGTGATCCTGCCGGAAGCACTGCGCTTCTCTAACGAACTACGGATGGTGATCTACGGCGTGGTGCTGGTGGCGGTGATGATGTTCATGCCGGCGGGGATCTCGGGCTGGCTTGAGCAGCGCCGCATCGCGGCGCTGCGGAAGGCGCTGCGATGAGCGCCATCCTCACCATCGCCGGCCTGTCAAAATCCTTCAGCGGCATCGACGCCGTGCAGAACGCGTCCTTCGATGTCCAGGAAGGCAGCATCACCGGCCTGATCGGCCCCAACGGCTCCGGCAAGAGCACGACGATCGACTGCATCAGCGGCTTCCAGCGCCTTGACGCCGGCCATGTCGAGTTGGACGGCCAGGACATTACCAATCTCAATGCCGCCGCGGTGGCGCGCGCCGGCCTGGTCCGCACCTTTCAGAACGTCCGGGTCTACGATTCCTATGACCTGCTCGACAACCTGCTGGTGGCCGACGCCTCGTTTCGTGAACTGAACTGGTTCGATGCGCTGGTTCGCACGGGCGCCTTTCGCCGCACCAGCACCGCTGCCCATGACCGCGCCCGCGAGCTGATCGACCTCGTCGGCCTGACGCGTCTGATCGACGCGCCGGCCACGGTGCTCTCCTACGGCCAGAAGAAGCTATTGGCCTTTGCCGCAGCGATGATGGCGCGGCCGCGGCTGATTGTGCTGGACGAGCCTGTCGCCGGCGTCAACCCGACCCGGGTCAACGAGGTCGCCGAGATCCTGCGCAAGGCCAATGCAACCGGCATCTCGTTCCTGATCGTCGAGCACAATGTCGAATTCATCAACAGCTTGTGCCACAAGGTGGTGGTGTTCGAGCAGGGCAGCAAGCTGACCGAGGGCTCGCCCGACGACGTGCGCAGCGATCCACGCGTGTTGGAGGCCTATCTCGGCATGGCGCCGACGTCCGAGCCCAGCGCGGCGGAGGCGACATGAGCGCCTATCCGAAGCTAGAAATCGTCGATCTCTGCTCCGGCTACGGCGACGTCCAGATCGTGCGTGATTTCTCGACGCGGCTGGCGCCGGGCACCATCACCACGCTGATCGGCGGCAACGGCGCCGGCAAATCGACGCTGCTGCGCGCGATCTTCGGCACCAACCGCTGGTTCTCCGGCCAGATCATCTTCAATGGCGAGGCGATCGAACATCTCGGCCCGTCGGAGCGTCTGCAGCGCGGCATCGGCTTCGTGCCGCAGGGCCGCTGCAACTTTCCACAGATGAGCGTCGCCGAAAATCTCAAGATGGGCTGCTACACCCTGCCCGGCCGCACCCACCGCGCCGCGATCGCGCGCGTCATCGCGCAGTTTCCGATGCTGACGCGAAAGTGGTCGGAGCTGGCGGGCAATCTTTCGGGCGGCGAACAGCAGGTGCTGGAGACCGCAATGGTATTGCTCAGCAGCCCGCAATTGCTGTTGCTCGACGAGCCCTCGCTCGGCCTCTCGCCAAAAATGCAGGCCGAGGTGTTCGCCGTCGCCCAGCAGATCGCCGCGGCCGGCGTCACCGTGCTCGTCGTCGAGCAGAACGTCCACGGCGCATTGCTGGTGTCCGACACCGCGATCGTGATGGAGCTCGGCAAGAAATTTCTCGAAGGCCCGGCCGCGGAGGTCCGCATGGATCCGCGGATCCGCGAGGCCTATCTCGGCGGCAATATCAAGGAGACCATTGCGTAATGACGTCCGCTCGCCTCGCTGTCGATATCGGCGGCACATTTACGGATTTCGCGCTGGAAGTCGGCGCCAAGCGGTTCAGCCGGAAAGTCCTGACGACGCCGTCCGCGCCCGAACAGGGCGTGCTCGCCGGCATCGAGATGATTCTCGCCGACGCCGCGCTGCGCCCGTCTGATCTCGGCCTGATCATTCACGGCACCACCTTGGCCACCAACGCCATCATCGAGCGCAAGGGCGCCAAGACGGCGCTGCTGGCAACGCGTGGCTTTCGCGATTCCATCGAGATAGCCTATGAGCATCGCTTCGAGCAATACGACATCTTCATGGACAAGCCGGCGCCGCTGGTGCCGCGCCATCTCCGGCTCTCGGTGCAGGAACGGATCGACGCCACCGGCCGCATCCATGAGCCGCTCGACGAGCAGGCGCTGGCCGATCTGGTGCCGGTGCTGCGCGCCGAAGGCGTCACCAGCGTCGCGCTAGGCTATCTGCATTCCTACGCCAACCCGGTGCATGAGATCCGTAGCCGCGACATCCTGAGACAGCTCGCGCCCGACATTGCTGTGACCATGTCGAGCGAAGTCTGTCCGGAGATGCGCGAATATGAGCGCTGGTCCACCGCCTGCGCCAATGCCTATGTGCAGCCGGTGATGGACCGCTACCTGAAGCTGCTCGAGGACACGCTGACCGAGCGCGGATTTACCTGCCCGATCTTCCTGATCACCTCGGCCGGCGGCCTCACCACCGTCGAGATCGCGCGGCGCTTTCCGATCCGCTTGGTCGAATCCGGCCCGGCCGGCGGCGCCATCCTCGCCACCCATATCGCGCAGGAGCGCGGCCACGATCACATCGTCTCGTTTGACATGGGCGGCACGACTGCCAAAATCTGCCTGATCGACGATGGCCAGCCGCACTTCTCGCGCTCGTTCGAAGTGGCGCGTCAATATCGCTTCCTCAAGGGCAGCGGCATTCCGATCCGGATTCCCGTCATCGAGATGGTGGAGATCGGCGCCGGCGGCGGCTCGATCGCCCATGTCGACAATCTCGCCCGGATTCAGGTCGGCCCCGCCAGCGCGGGATCGGAGCCAGGGCCGGCTTGTTATGGCCGCGGCGGCCTCAACGGCACGGTGACCGATGCCAACGTACTGCTCGGCCGCATCCAGGTCGACCGCTTTGCCGGCGGCAAGATGCAGCTCGATCCGAATGCGTCTGCGGCGGCGATTGCCACCTCCGTCGGCCAGAAGTTGCAGCTCGACGCCACGACAGCGGCACTTGGCGTCACCGAAGTGGTGGAAGAAAACATGGCCAACGCTGCGCG
Source organism: Nitrobacteraceae bacterium AZCC 2146 (assembly GCA_036924855.1). Classification (NCBI taxonomy): domain Bacteria; kingdom Pseudomonadati; phylum Pseudomonadota; class Alphaproteobacteria; order Hyphomicrobiales; family Nitrobacteraceae; species Nitrobacteraceae bacterium AZCC 2146. Next base: position 6,823,266 of record JBAGRP010000001.1, on the reverse strand, counting down.
GGTCCACGCCGTGGAGCGCGGCCGTGAACTGTCGAACCGGATCATGATCGCCTTCGGCGGTGCCGCGCCGATCCATGCCACGCGACTGGCCGAGAAGCTGGATATTTCCACGGTCATCGTTCCGGCCGGCGCCGGCGTCGGCTCGGCATTCGGCTTCCTGCTGGCGCCGATTGCCTATGAGGTGGTGCGCACGCGTTACGTCCATCTCGATGCCACGTTCGATTTCGCCGGCCTCAACATGCTGCGCAACGAGATGCGAGCCGAGGCAGAGGCTGTGGTTCGGCTCGGCGCGCCGACGGCGCCGCTGACCGAGAGCTGGACCGCCAATATGCGCTACCGCGGCCAGGGCCATGAATTGACGGTGACGCTCTCTGTTGGCGAGCTCACCGGAAGCTCGGTCGCCGAGCTGGAGCAGCTCTTCATCGCAGATTACGAGCAGCAATTCGGCCGCCGCATTCCCAACCTCGATGTCGAGGTGCTGAGCTGGTCGTTACGGCTGGCCACGATCGGCGCGCCGATTGCGCTTTGCCCGCCGGCGCCTGCGGACCATGCGGCAACGCCGGCCGACCACGTCGACGTCATCGACCCACCCGCCGGCAAGCTGGAACGCATCGCGCTGTACAATCGCAGCGCGCTGACGCCGGGATCAACCATTGCCGGCCCCGCCTTGATAGTCGAGGATGAGACGACGACCTTGGTGACGAAGAGTTTCACCGCGCGCATCGACGCGCTCGGCAGCGTCGTGATGACCAGGACATAACCATGGACGGAAACCTGACCCATACCGAGGATCCAATGTTCGGGATCCACCAGCAGATCATGTGGGACCGCCTGATCTCGGTGGTCGAGGAACAGGCGCAGACCCTGATCCGGATCGGCTTCAGCACCTCCACGCGAGAGGCCGGCGACGTCTCCGCCGGGGTGTTCAACATCGCGGGTCACATGCTGGCGCAGGCGATCACCGGCACGCCCGGCCACGTCAATTCAATGGCGCGCGCGGTGGTGCACTTCCTCGATAAGTTTCCGGCCGCCACCATGAAGCCCGGCGACATCTTCATCACCAACGATCCCTGGAAGGGCACCGGGCATCTGCATGATTTCACAGTGGTCACGCCGGTGTTCCGCGGCGAGACGATGGTGGCGCTGTTCGCGAGCACCTGCCACGTCATCGACATCGGTGGCCGTGGCATGGGCCCCGACGCGCGACAGATCTACGAAGAAGGCCTTTACGTGCCGATCATGCGATTCGCCAGCGCCGCCGGCACCAATGAAACGCTGCTCGAGATCGTCAAGGGCAATGTCCGCGAACCCGTGCAGGTGATTGGCGACATCTATTCGCTGGCGGGCTGTAACGACGTCGGCAGCCGGCAGCTGCTCGCCATGATGGCCGAGTTCGGCATCGAGACGCTCGATCTCCTGGGCGCGCACATCCTCGAACGCTCCCGCGTCGCCACGCTGGAAGCGATCGGCAAATTGCCGAAGGGCACCTTCCGCAACAGCATGCGCGTCGACGGCTATGACAAGCCGCTCGACCTGGTCGCCACCATGACCATCAGCAACGATGGCATCGATGTCGATTTCACCGGAACCTCGCCACCCTCCTCCTTCGGCATTAACGTGCCGTTCTGCTACACCGAGGCCTATGCCTCGTTCGGCGTGAAATGCATCATCGCGCCGAAGATCCCGAACAATGAGGGCTCGCTGGCACCGCTGCGCATGCACGCTCCGGACGACTGCATCCTCAACGCCCAGCACCCGCTGCCGGTGGCGACGCGCCACATCGTCGGCCAGATGCTGCCCGACCTGGTGATCGGCTGCCTGAACCAGGCGCTAGACAATCAGGTACCGGCGGAAGGCACCTCGTGCTTGTGGAATCTGTTCGCGTTCGGCGGCTCCAGCCAGATTGATGCGGACTCCACCGAGATGATGAAGGCCCGCGTCTTCAACATCATGTCGTTCCATTCCGGCGGTACAGGCGCGCGGCCGGGCAAGGACGGCCTGTCCGCCACCGCCTTTCCGAGCGGCGTGCGAAACGTGCCGGTCGAGGTGACCGAAGCAATGTCGCCGCTGTTGATCCGGCGCAAGGAATACCGGATCGATTCCGGCGGCGCCGGCCAATATCGCGGCGGCCTCGGCCAGGTGATGGAGGTGATCACCCTCGACGACGCCGCCTTCGCCATCAGCGCCAATTACGACCGCGTGCTCTATCCCCCCCGCGGCCGCAACGGAGGCGGCGACGGAATGGCCGGCAGGTTGTCGCTCGGCTCCGGCGCCACGCTGAAGAGCAAAGGTCAGCAGACCATCGCCAAGCATGAGTCGGTGCTCATCGAGATGCCCGGCGGCGGCGGCCTCGGCGATCCCCTCGATCGCGATCCCGCCGCTGTAGCCGACGACGTTCATCTCGGCATGGTATCGCTGGCGGCCGCGTCGAACGACTATGGCGTCGTGCTGCGCGATGACAACAGCGTCGATCACGAGGCCACCACTGCAGCGCGGCGCAGCCGCCGCGCCTGAAATTTCACGATAACCCACACGCGGCACGCGGTGCCCGACAGGAGTGAACCATGAGTCTGATCGTGAGCGCGGGCCTGCCGACCGGAATGGAAGGCCTCACCTATCCGATCCCGTTTTCCAGCCCGGAAACCTTGATCAAGATCGCCCAGCATGCCGAGAGACTGGGCTATCACTCGGTATGGGGCAACGATCACATGACCACCCAGCATTATGTGCGCGAGGAATTTCCGGTGCCGCCGCGGTTTTGGGAGCCGCTGATGACCTATGCCTTCATCGCCGCTGCCACCACAACATTGCGCTTCGGCACCGGCGTCCTGGTGCTGCCGATGCGGCGCGACCTCGTCGTGCTCGCCAAGCAGATCGCGACGCTGGATCATTTCAGCGGCGGCCGGCTGGAGATCGGCGTCGGCGTCGGCGCCTACAAGGAGGAATTCGATGCGCTGCGTCCCGAGGGCGGCGCCCATCGCGGCGACATGGTCGAGGAAGGCGTCAAGGCGTTGCAGCTTCTTTTCAAGGAACGCAGCGCGACGTTCGAAGGAAAGTATTACAGCTACAAGGACGTCGAGCTGTTCCCGAAGCCGAAGCAGGAAAAGCTGCCGATCTATTTCGGCGGCAACAACAAGAACCACATCCGCCGTGTCGTCGAGGGCGCCGATGGCTGGATTCCCGCGGGCATGCCGGCGGAAAAACTCAAATCCATGGTAGGGCGGATGATGGAGATGACGGTGAAGGCCGGTCGCGATCCGTCGCAGATCCAGGTAGCGCCACAATACATCGTCCATGCCGGGCACAACCACGAGCAAGCCGTGGCGCGCTACAAGCAAAGCCAGATGCACAAGCACCTGCTGTCGCTGTCGAAGTCGACGCTGAAGGACGAGGCCGGCCTGAAGATGGAGGACATCAACCTGATCGGCAGCCCCGATGCCATCGTCGAGAAGGTGCACAAGCTCAAGGACGCCGGCGTCACCCATCTGCTCGGGCTATATTTCGCGGCCAACGACGTCCAGGAACTGCTCGATCAGATGCAGTTTTTTGCCGAAGAGATCACGCCGCGGGTCGTCTAGCGCGACACGACTTCCGCTTCGATAGAGGCCCATCATGCTTAGCAGGTTCGGAATTTCCTTTGACGGCAGCGAAACGCCGGCTGCACTGCGCGCGATGGTCAAGGCCGCCGACGACGGCGGCGCCGCCACCGCCTGGCTGGCCTCGCACCTGTTCCAGCGCGAACCGATTGCAACCGCCGCGCTGACCCTGGCCGGCAGCCAGAACATAAGCATCGCACTGATGGCGATGAGCCCCTATTCGGTGCATCCGCTTTACGCCACCATGGCCGCGGCCACGCTCGACGAATATTTCCCGGGCCGCGTCAAGCTGTGCTTCGGCGTCGGCGCGCCGCGCGATCTGGATGCCGCAGGGTTAAAAGCGGAACACCCGATCGGCACCATGCGCGAGGCCATCGGCGTCGCCCGCGCGCTGCTAGGCGGCGAGACCATCGACTTCAAGGGTGAGCGCTTTCAGGTCTCCGGACGGCGGCTGGCCAATGGCGCGCGCGACATTCCGATATTCCTGGCGGCCTCTGGTCCGCAGATGCTGGAACTCGCCGGCGCCGCCGCCGATGGCGTGCTGATCAGCGCCGCGACCTCGCCAGCCTTTGTGCGCTGGACGCTTGACCTGGTGCGCAAGGGAGAGGAAACCGCCGGGCGCAAGATCAACAAGACGGCGCTGGTCTATGTCTCGGCCGACGATGATGAGACAGTTGCCCGCGATCGGCTGCGACGCCCCCTCGGCTTCATCCTGCGCGGCCAGCACCATGCCCGCAACCTGGAGATGGCCGGCACTACGCTGGACCAGAAGGCGCTCGTCGCCGCTTATACGCGCGAAGACTGGGACGCCGTCAACGCGCTGGTCACCGACGACGTGGTGATGCGCCACAGCGCCAGCGGCACGCCGGACCAAGTCCGGGCCGCGTTTGCAGCCTATGAAGATGTCGGCATCGACGAGATCGTCGCCTCCGGGCTCAGCCATCCCGTGCATTTGCAGAAGGTGTTCGATACGTTGAAGCTGGTCTAGCGCCCCGCGGCGCCAGCGATGCCTGCGGCGCGCCCATCTTGCGCGAGACGCTGTCGGCGGCGTCCCTGACCCAGCCGCAGAGATTGTCGATGTCGCGCTTGGTCAGGCCCTGCCGCGGCACCGCGCCACTCAGGGAGGCGACCACGGCACCCGACGCGTCGCGCACGGCGGCGCCGACGGAATAGACGTTGGCGAGATTCTCCTCGTCGGAGATCGCGATGCCCGTCTCGCGAATCTCGCGCAGCTCGGTCAGCAGCGAACGCAGCGTGACCTTCGTCTTCTTGGTCAGCTTCTTGTAGGGCTCGCGGCCCATCACCTCGGCAACCTGCTTGTCGGGGAGTGCGGCGAGCATGATCTTGCCGAACGCGGTGGAATGCGGCAGTGCCCTCGATCCCGCAGCGTTGTTTATGACGATCGGGCCATTGCTCTTGACCACCTTGAGATAGACCATGGCGCGATCGCGCAGCACGCCGAGGAAGCTGTTGACCTGGTGCTGCTCCGCCAGCGCCACCAGCTCCGGCGTGCTGGCGCGGTCGAGATCGTTCTGCGACAAGAACGAACAACCGATCCGGAAGGCGCGGTAGCCGATGCGGTACTTTTGCGTGTCCGGGGCCTGTTCGGCAAAGCCCGTGGAGGCCAGCGTGCTGAGTAGCCGATGGACGATCGTCGGCGACAGCTCCATGCGGCGCGCGATGTCGCGAACCCCAAGCGAACCATTTTCCGCCAGCAATTCGAGGATATCGACCGCCCGCGCGACCGACTGGCTTTCCGCACCCATGTAATACATTCCGATAAGAGGAACGGCGTTCGCCTTTAGCTATAGCTATCCGGCCCGCGCTCACGATGTCAACGGTAGCCCTGCCGCGCCGCCATCGGAGGACGCGGCATGAGCTGCAATCTGTGCAGCGTGGCCGCAATTGTAAGCAGACGCTTGCTTGACAGAACAGCCGGATTTTTCTCTAATCTTTCCCGGAACGACGTTTCTATAAACGGAACGCCTCACGGCGACGGCGAGCAAAAGAGACCTTGATGGATTTCGCCAGTGACAATGCCTTCGGGGCCAGCCCGCTGGTGCTCGATGCCTTGCTCGCCGCAAACCGTGGCGCCGCGCCGGCCTACGGCGCCGATCCCTACAGCGCGCGCGCGAAAGCCATGCTCGGAGAGGTGTTCGAGCGCGAGGTCACGTGCTTCTTCGTCACTACAGGCACGGCCGCAAATGCGCTGGCGCTCGCTGCGCTGTGCCCGCCGTGGGGCGCTGTGTTTTGTCATCACCATGCCCATATCGCCAACGACGAATGCGGCGCGCCGGAAATGTTTACGACAGGCGCTAAGCTGGTCGGCATCGACGGCCCGACTGCAAAGATTTCGCCCGATGCATTTCGCAAGACACTGACGGATTTTCCGAGCGGGATCGTCCGTCAGGTGCAGCCCGGCGCGCTGTCGCTTTCGCAAGCCACTGAATGCGGCACGATATATACTTGCGACGAGATCGCGACGCTGAGCGAGATCGCCCATGCCGCCGGCATCGGCGTCCACATGGATGGCGCGCGCTTCGCCAACGCGCTGGTCGCGCTGGGATGCACGCCCGCCGAGATGAGCTGCAAGGCCGGCATCGACGTCCTGTCGTTCGGCGCTACCAAGAACGGCACCTTCGCCTGCGAGGCGATCATCTTCTTCGATTTCGAGAAGGCCAAGAACTTCGCCTATCAATGCAAGCGCGGTGGCCACACGCTGTCCAAGGGCCGCCTGCTCGGCGCGCAGATGGTGGCCTATCTGGAAAACGATCACTGGATCGGCCTGGCGCGAACCGCAAATGCGCACACGCAGATACTCGCTCAGGGATTGAAGGATCTTCCGGGCGTGCGTCTGGCGTGGGATGCACCGGCAAGCCAGCTGTTCGCGATCATCCCGCGCGCGGCCGACGAAGCCTTGAAGCGTGCCGGCGCCCGTTACTATGACTGGGGATCGCGTGGCCTCGATGCAACGCAATCGCCGGGACCGGGCGAGGTGTTCATTCGCCTCGTCACGTCCTTCGCCACCGAAGCCGAGGCGGTGCGGTCCTTTGTCGCGACGGTACGCGAAGCCGTCTTCTGAATCATGTTCCGCGGTGGCGGCACATATCTTGCGTTGAAGAACCTATAAATCATTTCAGAAAGGCGTGACGATGTTGATTGGAACACTGGTGGCGGCGGTCGGGCTTTCGCTCGCGCTGCCGATGGCGGCAAATGCGCAGAACATCGTGATCGGCGCCAGCGTGCCCGACACCGGTCCCGCGGCGGCGCCCGCGATGTGGCAGCGCTGGGGCTACCAGCTGGCACTCGACGAAGCCAACGCCGCCGGCGGCGTGCTCGGCAAGAAGGTCGAGATGATCGGCTACGACAACCGTTGCAACCCTTCGGAGGCCGTCAACGTCGCCAACAAGCTGATCGAAGCCAAGGTCGTCGCCATCCTCGGCGCGCATTGCAGCTCGGCGACGCTGGCCACCATGCCGCTGATCGCGGCGGCAAAAATCCCGATGGTCGACGCCATCGCCTCGAGTCCGAAGATCACGGAACAGTCCGGCGTCGGCGGCAATGAGTGGACGTTCCGCATCAACCCGTCCGACGACGATATGATGAACGCGCTTGGCCTGTATCTCGGCCAGGGCGGATCGAAGATCAAGCGCGTTGCGATCCTCGGCGAGGACACCGATTTCGGCCGCGGAGGCGCAGCAGCTTTTGCGGCGGTGGCCAAGAAGAACGGCCTGGAAGTGATCTCCACCGACTTCCATCCGCAGAGCTATCCGGACTTCACCTCGCTGCTGACCCGCATCCAGCAGAGCAAGCCGGACGCCATCGCGATCTTTCAGCTCGCAGGCGACCAGCTCAACTTCCTGCGCAACGCGATGCAGCTCGGCGTCAAGATCCCGTACATCGGTCGCTTCGACCCCGGCGGCAACAACCTGCAGATCATCCAGGCCGGCGGTATGGAAGGCTCGATCACCGCGTGGACCTACAGCTATCTGGTCGATACTCCGTTGAACAAGGCGTTCGCCGCCGAAGTCGAAAAGCGCCACAAGACGACGCCGGTGCTGCAGACCTGGGCCGGCTATGACGCCATGCGGCTCCTGCTGAAGGCTATCAAAGAAGCAAGTTCCACCGATCCGACCGCGATCCGGGATGCGCTCAAGAAGATCGAGTTCACCAATGTGATGGGCGCCAAGGTCACGTTCGACGACCACAACCAGGGCGGCAAGGTCGTGCTGATCGAGGGCGTGGCTGACAAGAAGGTGAAGATTCTGAAGGAAGTCTCGCTCAACTAAACTCGGACGAGAAGGCCCCGCGCTTATCCGAGTGCGGGGCCTTTGTTTGTATTTGGTGCATCCTGGCCGTGGTCTTCGCCGAGGCGAGGCGAATGGAGAGCGCCGAAACCTCGGTTGAAATTGCTCGTTAGCCGACACAAGCGACAAAATCTAACATCGGCTTAATTCTACTGCGGGTCTCTCCCCGTGTGCTCTCGTAGAAATTTGAGAGCAAGATCGCGTTCGGGCCTCTCCCCCATCACCATCAGTACAGGCTCATTGATGCCGCTGTCGATGAAAGCCGCGAGCCGATCGCTGCATGATCGGGTTGTACCACAGATCGAGAACGCCTCGACGGCATCGTCCGAAACCAAACGCGCGGCTTCCTCCATGTCGCGGCGGGAGATGGCGTCGATGATGCGGTCCTGATCCACCGGTACGCCGGTCACCGCGATATTTTCCTTCAGCGCCCTGTTGCGCAGCAGGAAGGCAAGCTTTGGGCGCACCAGGTCGACCGCCTTCCGGCCGTCTTCAGAGACGGCGAAAAACAGATAGGAAGCTCGGCGCAGTGTCGCGGGATCGCGCCCCGCTGCGCGCGCGTTTGCGTTGACATGCTGCAGGGAAGTTTTGCAGTAGGCGGCGGAAAGCCCCGCCGACAGCGCAACGCCGTCGGCGATACGCCCGGCAAGAGCCAGCATCTGCTCACCCATCGCTGCAATGTAGACGAGCAACGACTGCGGCGGGCGAAATCCCAGCCGCGCGCCGGCAAGTTGAAACATGTCTCCCTGATACTGTACCGCTTCGCCGGTCCACAGGGCCCGCATGCACTCGACAAACTCCCGCACCGCGCGGACCGGCTTTTCTACGGCCTTTCCGGACTCGGCGAGAAACAGTGGATTGCCAACCCCGACCGCGATGCCCACCGGCGCGGCACCGACCTCCGCGAGCGTCGCGAGCGACATCGCCGTTGGGCTCGGATGCCAGAGGTAGGGGCTGACCGCTGTGGGAACGACAACCGCGTTCGGGTCATTCATCCGAAACCCCATGCTGGTCACGAGGGCTTCGCGGTAGCCCATATGTTCGGCCATCCACAGGCTTTCGGCGCCGGCGGCGACGACCTGCCGCGCCGTGGCCAAAGCGGTCGTCGTATCCTCGAAGCCGTCGAAGCTAACGCCGAATCGTACATCCATCATGTTGTCTCCCAGCCCACGCTGTAATTCTCGGGTGAAATCTTTGCCATCGCAGCTAGGCTCGCTCGCCGGCTTCAACGAAATGCTTCAGCTGCGTCACGTTCATGCCGCCAAGACCCATCCTGGCCAGAGTGAGGCCCTGCACGGCGTAGTCAATGCCTGTCGCGATGGAGGCCATTGTGATCATGGCTTCGATCGCCGGCGTTGGGACGCCGGCCAGGCGGCCAAACGCGGCAAAGGGTACGAGGCCGTAGCCGATGTCCTCATGCACGTACCGATGATCGAGTGATGAGGGCGACTTGATGGTCTTGTTGGGCTCGCTTTCTTCGCAGGCCCGTGAAATCGAGCCGCTGTCGCGGGCTTCCTTGGTGGTCAGTCCCGCTGCAAGAAAATTGTCGAGGAAAGGCAGCGCCGGAACGTCGAGCGCTCTGGCCACCGCCAGTCGCTCGCGGTCGATCGCCTCGCAGGCACGGCCCACGGCGTCGGTAATGCCCTCTTTGTAGAACAGGAAATTGCCGTCAGTGCGCTGGATCCACCCGGCGTTCAAAATCATGCCGGGCGGGTGAAAGACGGCGTTCATATTCGTCAGTGCCGTCTCGATGACACTCGAAGCCTTGATCGTCTCGGGATAGATCGAATGGATCAGACCGAACATCTCATCGGCATGGCGACCCGGCAGGGCCGCAAACCGCTGCTTGCGCATATAAGAGTAGATCCCGACCGTCGCAGGTCCCTCCATTCGGGTCACGTAAGTGAGCGAGACCGTTTCGCCGATCCTTACCGTCCCGTGATAGCCTGCCTCCCGCAATTCATTCAGGAAGTGAAGTCCGCCCCCGGTATGGCCTGGATTGAGAAAGATCGGCACCGAGCCGTCGATCAATCCGGCGAGCGCGGCCGCGTAATAGGCATGCGCGCTGGAAGGGACGACCAGCATGATCAAATCAACGCCGTCGATGGCCTCAGCCACGTCGGTCGTCATCTTAGCGATCGGATACAGCCCCTGCTGCACGCCTCGCACGTGAAGGCCGCCGGCCTGGCGCAGCGGCTCCAGCACCGCTTCCCGCCGCGCGTGCAGATGGACGGTGTATCCCCGCGCCGTCAGATCTGCAGCCGCAGCACATCCGCCGTGACCGGCGCCGAGCACCGCGACAGTCCTGATTTTCTCGTTTGCCATCTCGTTCCCCGATCTTCAATCATTGCATCCGTCAGCGCAGCTTCGTCACTTGAGTTCGAACATCGCTTCAATCTCAACCGGGACATTTCGGGGCAAGGAGGACGATCCAACGGCCACACGGACGTGGCGGCCGGCATCGCCGAACACCGCGACCATCAAGTCCGACGCCCCGTTGACGACAGCCGGATGATCGCGGAAGTCGGGGACCGCGTTGACAAATCCACCGAGGCGAACCACCGAAGCCACGCGTTCGAGATCACCGTCGAGGATCGCGGAAACCTGAGCCAGGACGTTGACGGCGCAAAGCCGGGCCGCCGCCTGGCCTTCCTCGATCGATATCGTGTCACCCAGCTTCCCCGTGAAGCGGTCCTTTCCCTCCCAGTTCGGCACCTGGCCGGCAATGAAGACCAGCGAGCCGATGCGGCGGGCAGGCACATAGTTCGCGGAAGGGATCGACGGCTTCGGCAGCTCGATGCCCAGGGACAGCAACCTCTGTTGTATCGTCATGTCGATTGTTCTCATTCTGCTCGCAGGCTTTTGAGGTTTGACAGCGCATTGACCGACCGCACCGAACTGGTCGATATTTCGTCGAGGCTGCGCCAGCCTCCGATCGCCATGGCGAGATCGATTTCGGCGGTCAGAATATCCAGTGCGTGCCGGACCCCGGCTTCGCCGGCGATCGCTAGTCCCCACAGATGGCTGCGGCCGATTAGAACCGCCTGCGCGCCGAGCGCGACGGCTTTCAGGACATCGGTGCCACGGCGAATGCCGCCGTCGAGCAGCAAGGGCACGCGGCCGCCGACCGCTTCGACCACCTCCGCCAGCGCCTCGAACGTGCCGAGGGTTTGATCAAGCTGCCGGCCTCCATGGTTGGACACCTGCATGCCGTCGCATCCGATCTCCAGACCGCGGCGGACATCCTCGCCGCGCATGATTCCCTTGAGGATCAGCGGACCGTCCCATATGGAACGCAGCCATTCGACCTCCGCCCACGACACGCCGGGATCAATCAGCGTGGCAATGTAGCGCGCCATGTCGACTACATTGCCGCCGCCATAGGCCTCGAAGTTTCGAAACGTCACTTTCGGCGTTTGCATCATCCGCGACCACCGGCCCGGATGGATTGCGGCATCCAGCAAGTTGCCGACGCGCAACCTCGGATTGATCTTAAACCCATTGCGCAGATCCCGTTCCCGCCGCCCCAGCACCGGACAGTCGATCGTCAAGACCAGGGCTTCGTAGCCGGCGGCTTTGGCGCCCTCGGCAAAGGCCTTCGTGATGGCGCGATCCCGGTAGATGAATATCTGCAACCATTTCGTTGCCGACTTCTTCAATCGAGAGCGTGGCGCCCGCACTCATGATCGTGCCCGCCGCCGCGCATGCCCGCGCCACCTCGGCTTCGCCGCGCGGCCATAGCAAACCGGAAGATCCTGTCTGTGCCACCATGACGGGACTTCTGATCGTCTGTCCGAAAAGCATCCGGCTCTGATCCCGCACGCTGCTTCCCGTCAGGGCACTTCCTATCAAGGCGTGGGTTTGGTAGGGAGCCAAGTTCCGAAAAGCGGTTGCCTCGTCGCCAGCGGCGCCATCGACAAAATCGAACAGCATCCGCGGCAGCGTCCGCCGCGCCTGCGCGCGCATGTCATCGATCGTCAAGAGATCCGCGAGCTTTCCGGAACGCATCGTCTATCCGCTCACTGCTTCGAGGAGGGCATCCCGCGTCATTCCGTCGATGCCCATGCTTCGCGCCGTGCGACCTTCGCCCGGCGCGACATCACAGGCGATGTCGCCGAGGCGCGACAGCGATGCAGCGACCGGCACCGCTACGCCCGCGATACCGGCCAGCGCCAGAAATGGTGTCAGCCCGTAGCCAAAATCTTCCATAAAATAGCGGTGCCGCAGCGTGTCCGGACCCTTGATTCGCCGGTTGGCTTCACCGGCGGATATCGCTACAGCAAAGTCGTCGGCAGGGGCGTCCGGCGAGACAGTGCCGATGGCGCGCATCTCCTCGATGACGGAGGGCAATTCGATACCGAAGGCGGTGGCGACCGCGCGGCGTTCGTCGTCAAGACCTTTCATCACCCGCGTCACGCCCGGCGTCATTGCATCGACATAGAAAGTGAAGTCGCCCGCACGCGCCTCGACCCACGCGGCCGCCAGCACTGCGCCGGGTGGATGCAGCACCATGTTGACATTCGACAGATCGCAGACGAGTACGCTGCCGGCTTCGACCACGCCGGGAAACAGCGCTTGGGCGGCGGCGACCGCCACCTGCCCGCCGGGCAGACCTGCGCATCGGACCCGCTTGGCGCGCCCCGTGACGTTGACCTCGTGCGGCCGGGATTTCCGGGCGACGTAGGTCAACGTTGAAAATTCGGCGATCGGCGGCGGGCTGGCGACGGCGGCAAAGGCATGGCGAAAGGCCAGCGCGCCGCCGGTGTGGCCCGGATTGAGCACAACGGGCCGGGTCGATCCCCAGCCTGCCTGCGCCAGCAGCATGGCGACCGGGCCATGGGAGAGCGTCGGCAGCACAACGACCGCGACATCCGCGCCGGCAATGGCGCGGCCCAGATCGGCGGTGATGGCCGGACGAAAAACGCCCTCGCCCAGCACGCCCTGATAGGCCACACCCATATTCTGGAACGGCGCCAGTGTCTCTGCGGACCGATTCCACAGCGTCACCTCGTGGCCCGCGAGCGAAAGCTCCGCCACTGCCGCCGCGCCGCCGGCGCCTGCTCCAATAATGACTATCTTCATCGTTCTTTGGCCTTGACGTGGCGCCCGTCGCGAAGGGCTCTGCTATTTTTCAGCGCGATCAGCCGGCGCAAGTTGCAGCGAGATGTATCGACCGCGCGATCTGGGCCTGCCGCTCATTCCGCCGTCCACCCGCCATCGACCAGCAATGACGTTCCGGTCACCAGGGCCGACGCATCCGAAGCGAGATAAATAACGGCGCCCATCAGATCCTCGACCCTACCGATACGTCCGAGCTTGATCTTTGACCTGACCGAATCCAGAGCGGCTTCGTCGAGCCCGTAGGATCTCGTCAGTGGCGTATCGATGAAGGTCGGCGCAATGGCGTTCACACGTATGCCTGCATGGCCCAGTTCCACCGCCAGCGCCTTTGTCAGCCCCTCGATCGCGAACTTCGACGCGACATAGAGCGAACGGTTCGGAGCCCCGACGTGTCCGAGTTGGGACGACATATTGATGATAGAACCGGGACGTCCGAGTCCCATCAGGCGAACCGCCACTTCCTTGGACAGAAAGAATGTCGCACGCACGTTGAGCTCGAATACCGCATCGAAATCTTCCATTTCCACAAGTTGAATCGGTTTTGGACGGTTGGTGCCTGCATTGTTGACGAGAATATCGTAGGGCGTACCAGCTTCGAGTGCTCGCTTAACCAGATCGAGGTCGGTGATATCCAGAACGAGCGTGCTTGCGAAGAAGCCCGCAGCTCTGATGGAGCTCGCGGTCTCCTCGAGATCGTCAGCCGTGCGCGCGCACAACGTTACTTCCGCGCCGGCCTCTGCCAATGCCGCCGCGGCAGCACGTCCGATGCCGCGACCGGCACCGGTGACAAGCGCACGGCGGCCGTCCACCCTGAAGGAGGGCGTCCGAGGCAGCGAAGACGCGCTCTTGCTCATCCGGCGACGCCAATACCAATGTCGATCGCAGGCTTCGACCGGTCACGGTCCCTGCGATCGGCCTCCCGCTCCGCCCCTCTGCCTCGGGCAGCGATATCTCCGATTGCAATCGCTGCCAGAACGCCGACCCCGATCACGAGGATATCGCTGCGCTTCATTCCAAGCCTTTCGATTAGGTTGCGTTTACTTCAGGAAGTCGTTGGTGAAGACCTTCGACACGTCCGTCTTCTCCTTCATCATTTCCATGCTGACCAGCTGTGTCTGCAGTTCTTCCCATGCCGCTTTGGTCGAATGGCCGAGGCCATTGGCCTTGGCGTCGCTCGATGCAGTGAGCTTCAAGACCTCCGGCAGCTTCATTTCGGCATACACCTTGTCGGTCGATGGATTGGCCTTGACGAAGGCGTCGTAGGCGTCCTTCGGATTGGCGATCGCACTGCTCCATCCCTTCATGAAAGCGCGGGTGAAACGCTTCACCAATTCGGGCTTCTCCTTGATCAGATCCGCATTCGTCACCAGCGAGGTGCCGTACATCTTCATGCCGAGATCCTCGAGCAGGATCCAGTCCACCTTCTCACCAGTCGCGCGGAGCTTGAGCGCATCGTTGAAATAGAATCCGACGCCGACGTCGATGCGGTCCGACGCCATCAACGGTACCAGCGCGCCGTCAGCAGGGACTTCCTTGAACTTGCTCGCGTCCAGCTTGAGATCCTTCTTCAGGGCCTCCCATTGTTTGGCGGTATTGCTCTTGAGCTGCACGCCGATGGTCTTGCCGTAGAGATCCTTCTTGGCGTCCTTGATGTTTTGAGAAGTCTTGAAGATCAGGGCGGTCGGATTTTGCTGCAGCACGACCGCGGTCGCGACCAGCGGCAGTCCGCGCTGCGCGGCGATCAACACCTGGTCAGCCGTCGCATAGCCGAAATCGGTATCGCGGTTTCCCACCAGCTTGACGGTGACGGAAGATCCTTCACCCGGCATCAGTTCGATCTCGATGTTTTCGTCCTTGAAATACCCCTTCTCTATGCCGAGGAAGATTGGGGCGTGCTCCGAACCGTAGACCCAATCGAGACGGAGCTTGACCTTGTCGGCGGCCTCCACGGCGCTGGCCGATAGCACAAGCCCCTGGAAAATCGCGGCGCCCAGAACCAACTTCTTGAAAGTGTTCACGATCAACTCCTTCGATTGAGGGCACTTGGCCCATTGCTGCGAATAACTGTTCACATTGTTGCCTGAACGCCGGAGTCATCCGGTCCCTGCGGAAGAAAGAGCCGCTCCAGCAGGACGATTACGAGAAAAAGGGCGATGCCAAGGACGCTCATGCAGATGATGGCCGCGAACATCAGCTCGGTATCGAGCGATATGTTGGATGCGTTGATGACGTATCCCAGACCTTCTCCGGCCGCGACGAATTCACCTACGACAGCGCCGACGATCGCCAGCGTGATCGAGATCTTCAGGGCTGCGAAAAAATACGGCATTGCCCAGGGCAGACTGATCTTGGCGAACTTCTCCCAGGCATTGGCGCCCAGCGAGTCCATATATTGCAGCAGCTCGGCGTCGACGGAGGTCAGGCCCTTCGCGGTGTTGATCACGATCGGGAAGAACGCGATCATCGCCGCAATGACCACCTTCGGCGTGAGGCCAAACCCGAACCAGATCAGGAACAGCGGAGCAAATGCGATCTTGGGGAGAATTTGCGCTGCGACCAGGAACGGGTAGGTCAGGTCGCGCACGATTTTCGAATAAGCGATGCCTACCGCGATGATAAAGCCGGTGACGACCGCGCTCAGAAAGCCCAGCGATATCGCGACAAAGGTCGGCCAGGTGTTTTTCAGCAGGAGAGCGCGATTTTCATAGGCGACCTCCGCGACGCGCGTCGGAGGCGGAAGAATCACGGGCTTGATATGCAGCACGTGAACAAGCGCTTCCCAGACGGCGAAGAACACCACGAACACCATGATCTGACCTACAATGACGGAGGCGCGATACATGTTCAGGCGCCTACCATCTCGGGCCGCTTGGCGACGGGCTGTCTGAGCAGGCTACGGACGTGACCGGCCAGCTGCGTAAACTTCGGCAGTTCGCGCATCTCCTCGCGGCGCGGTCGCGCAAACGGCACGTCGATCCGCTCAAGTACCCTTCCGGGGCGTGCGGACATGACAATGATTTGCTCGGACAACAGGATCGCCTCGGGAATCGAATGGGTGATGAAGACAACCGTTGTTTCGGTCTGCGCCCAGAGCTGCAGAAGTTCGCCCTGCAGCGTCTCGCGGGTGATTTCGTCAAGCGCCGCAAACGGTTCATCCATCAGCAGGATCTTGGGCTGGAAGGCCAGCGCGCGGCAGATCGAGACGCGCTGCTGCATGCCGCCGGACAATTCGTGCGGCATGCGATGCTCGAAGCCTTCGAGGCCGGCAATCCTGAGCCAGCGCCGCGCCTGTTCCTCGCGCTCGGCCTTGCCCATGCCGCGCCGTGCCACTTCGAGCGTCAGCATTACATTGTCTAGTGCCGACCGCCACGGCAGCAACAGCGCGCGCTGGAAGACGTAGCCGACCTGGCCCTGCACCTTGCCTTTGTTGATCGCCTCGCCGTCGAACAGCACCCGCCCGCCGGACGGCTGCAGAACGCCGGACAGGACCTTGAGCAACGTCGTCTTGCCGCAGCCGGACGGCCCGACGACGCTGAGGAAGGAGCGCGACGGAATCTTGAACGAGACATTGTCCAGCGCCGTGACAATGCCGGTCTTGCTCTTGAAGCTGACCGAAAGGTCCTCGATGCTGATGGCAGGCGCGCTGGACATGGGCTCAGCCGATCCGGATCAGTTTGTCGGTATCGGTCACGTCCGACAGCAGCTCCGATCCCATCGCGGTGATCAGCATCATGTCCTTGTTTTGTACGCCGAACCCGTAGCCCGTGCGGTAGCAGAGCGGCTCGAAGCCAAGCACCATGTTTTCTTCGAGCACTGCAGACTTCCCGGGCTGCCCCAGCAGCGGCGTAGCGCCGATATAGGGGTCTTCATGCAGATGAAGCCCAATACCGTGACCGACAAAGGAGATCGGCGGCAGATTCTTGGCCGTCAGCCGGCCAACAAAATCCTGATAGATGGCAAGGCAGTCGGCGCCGGGCTTGGCAAGTTCGAGAATCCGGTACTTGCAGTCGACCATCAGCTGCCAGATTTCTTCCGCCATCGCCGGCGGCTCTTCGACATAGGCGGTCCGACAGACGCCGGCTTGGTAGCCCCCGATCACCGAGAAGATTTCCACGCGACAGATGTCGCCGCGTTCAAGGCGACGGTCGGTGGGGCCGACATTGGGAAGCTGGCTGCGCGGACCCGTCGCGGTGATCAGCAGCTTGAAATTCTCGGCGCCCAGTTCATAGACGTTCTTGGTGAGATGGGCGGCGATATCCAGTTCTGTGCTGCCGACCTTGACGCTCGCTAGGGCGTCCCCGATCGCCTGATCGGCGATCCGCGAAAGCCGCCGCAGCAAGGCGATCTCGTCGGACGTCTTCAACTGCCGAAGGCGCGACAGGATCTTGTCGGCAGCGACGAATGTTGCGCCCGGCATGCCGGCTGTCAGGCGCGCGAAATCGCCGGCCGGCAGATATTCCAGCTCGATGCCGATACGGCCCGCCGTCAGCCCGGCCTGGCGGAGCGCATCTGCCAGCACGGTCATCGGATCTTCGGAAAATTCCTTCCAGATAGCGAGCGGCACACCAGGTGCCTCGCGCGCGACCGTGGTCACCTCCATGTCCACCGCAAACAGCGACAGGGTTGCATCGGCCTTAACGATGGCCATCGCGTGTCGATGCCGCAGCATGGGCTGCGAGGGGATCACGAAGCCTGCGGCGTAGGCGAAATTTTCCGGCGAACACGACACGATGGCGTCGATATTGTTCTCCTGCATCGCGCGCGCCTGACGCCCGAGGATTTCCGTTCGCATTCCCTTCGCCTTTGATTCCATCTTCATGTCGCTACCCTGTACTTCTCGAGTTTCGCCTCATCGATCGCAATGCCCATGCCCGGGCCGGTCGGGACCTGGATTGCGCCATCGACCAGCGATAGCCCCTCGGTCAGCAGATCGTCGCGATAGTAGATTCCGCCGACCTGGCCGTTCTGCTGAGAGGCTGGGGTCGATACCGGCACCACATTGGACAGAGTCACCGCGGCGGCGGATGCCGCGAGATGAACATTGGCGAGGTTGCCGACTCCGGTCTCAACCGAGCCGTTGACGTTGCAGATGATGCCGGCGGCCCGGCACACCGCGGCAACTTCCATGGCCCGGTACAGGCCACCGGGCTTGGTGGTGTAGATCGAGACGATCTGGGCCGCGCGTTTCTCGATGATCTGAATGACATCGTGCGCATTCCACGCCGATTCGTCGGCCATCACCGGCGCGTCGATGGCGCAGGCAACCTCCGCGATCCGCTCGATGCCCATCACGGGCTGCTCCACATATTTCAGGCCGTACTTTTCCATCCGACGGATCACCTGGATGGCTTCGCCGGGGGTCTTGTATCCTTCATTGGCGTCGACGCAGATTTCGACGCCCGCGCCGGCAGCGGCACGCACCTCGCCGACGATCTTCACGTCACGATCCGGATCGATCCCGATCTTGACCTTGATGGTCTTGATGCCCTCGCTCGCCACCTTGGCGGCTTCGGTCGCAGCTTCCTCAATGGAGATCAGGCCGATCGAATGGGTCACCAGCACGCGATCACGCAGCTTGCCGCCGAGAAGCGTGTGCACCGGCACACCCATCCATTTGCCGGTGAGATCCAGATACGCGAATTCGACCGCCGCCTTTGAATAGGGGTAGCCCTTGATACAGGCGTCCATCTTCGCGTGCAGATCGACGACATTGCCCAGTTCCAGCCCCGCCACCGCCGGAAGCAGGTAGCTGGAGATGATAAGGTTGGCGATCGCGACGCTTTCGCCGAAGTAACGGCCGAACTCGCCACCCCAATCCTTCAACGCCGGAGCCTCGCCCCAGCCGACGCGCCCCGCGTCGTCCGTCATCTTGACGAGCAGGTAGCGGCCGATCGGCTCGGTGAGACCCGTCCACTGGTGGACCCGGCGTGTGGGCAGCTGGACGACGAAAGTCTCGATGGTTCGAATGTCAGGCAAGGCTACACTCCAAATAGTGACCACACTTTGTGATCACAGATGGAAACTGTCAATCTTTCTTCATTCCACGGTTTGCTGATAATGGCTGCAGACCGCAATCGAATTGAGCATTTTAGCGCTATTTAAGCATTCAAATGAACTTGGTCTGCTCCTGACCTTGGGGTGTTGCGTTCATAAAAGTCTGGACGCATGGAATATTGTGATCACATGTGATATCTCACTGTTAAGGGGTGCTGCCTGATCGATGCTGTGGATCGGGATTGTCGCGGTTTGAATTTGGTTGGCCTGCCATCTGCTATCCCGTATTCAGATATGAAAGCGGGCAATACGCGTCTCGCACGAAGCAAGGTACTGAATGCAACGAGCCAAAAGTCAGGAACCGGTCGCGTCCGAGCGTCCAAAGCGGGGGGCGGTTCAGGACGGTGTCCTTGCCAAACTGCGGCGAGGTCTGATGGTGGGCGCGTTTATTCCGGGGCAGGTGATCAGCATCCGTCGACTCGCTGCGCTGGTCGGCACGAGTCCGATGCCAGTGCGCGACGCGCTTTCGCAACTTCTTGCCGCCAACGCCCTCGAGGAACTGCCAAACCGTTCTGTCCGCGTGCCCGTTCTGTCATCTTCGCGGCTTCAGGAACTGTTTGCGGTTCGCGAGGCCATCGAGTGCATGGCCGCGCGCCGGGCCTGTGACAATGCCACGCCGGCCCTGATCCAGTCCCTCAAGCAAGTCAATCGCGAACTGGTGGCGGCCATCCAGGCCAGGGCATTCCACGAAACGCTGGATGCCAACCAACGGTTTCATTTCACACTATACCGCGCAGCCCAGTCTGAAGTATTGATGCCTCTCATCGAGTCACTGTGGCTGCAATGCGGCCCAACGCTTTATTTCTCGCTGGGCTCTGCCAACACCCCGTGGACGGCAGTCGAGCACACCAAAATCATGGCAGGCCTGAACAAGCGCGACAATAAACTGGTGAGCGACGCTGTCGCTCGAGACATCCGATCTACTGCCGCTCATCTGTTAAAAGGGATATCCGGACCGGATTTTGCCGGCCCCCTCTCCTTCTCGCGCCTGGGCATCGACTTGAAACTGTAACCGCGATGAACGATCTCCTCAAAAGATGGATTAGGAGAGAGCTGGTCGCGAAAGGCTACGAGAGAGAGAGAGAGAGAGAGAGAGAGAGAGAGAGAGAGAGAGAGAGAGAGAGAGAGAGAGAGAGAGAGATCACATCGTCGGCATCCGCCATAAGGGGCCGCACCCTTGATATGGAAGCAAACTCCATGACCGGAGCGGCCTTGCAAAGACTGATGAATAGAATTGGCGTGGAGCATGTGCGGCGCCGATTGAAGATCGAAACGGAGCACGAGGCTCAGCTTTTTGGTCAAGGACTGATCTTCTTCAACCTCGAAAATTGGCTCACCGCCCCTTGGATAATCAGAGGTGCACTTACGTTGGCAGGGCTGTATCGCCGTGCTCGCCGCAATGCGGATCGTGTCGTCGTCCGTCGGAACGCCATCGCTTTCGCCAGCCTGCCTCATGCATTTGAGAATTTCACCATTCTCCACATCAGTGATCTGCACGTAGACATCAGTGAAGGCGCCATGAGGCACTTATTAAGCATCGTGGAGAATCTCGACTACGACATTTGCGTCCTGACCGGCGATTACCGCGGCAAGACGTTCGGCTCATTCGATCGAAGCCTCGATGGCGTAGAACAACTGCGCGCGCGGCTCAGGGGACCGATTTGCGGAGTGCTCGGGAACCACGACAGCATCCGCATGACCCCACGGCTCGAAGCGATGGGCATTCGCATGTTGTTCAACGAGTGCGAAACGATTACGCGTGGCGACCAGGAAATTTATTTGGCCGGCGTCGATGACCCCCACTTTTACAGGGCTGACGATATCAAGAAAGCCGCATCGTCGATTCCAAAAGGTGCCTTCTCGATTCTGTTGTCCCACACCCCGGAGACATATGCCCAAGCGGCGAGCGAGGGCTTTGACCTCATACTGAGCGGGCATACGCATGGTGGCCAACTCTGCCTCCCAGGGGGAATCCCAATAAAACTGGAAGCAGCGCTGCCCCGAGCAATGGGCGCTGGGCCATGGAAGCACGCGGGCATGACTGGATATACATCCGTTGGTGTCGGTACAAGCTTACTGCCGGTGCGCCTGAACTGTCCTGCAGAAATTACTTTGCATACACTCTCGCGCAGTTGATGGGGGCCGACGGACGGTCTCGAAGACGCTTGAACTGATGGCAAAGCCGCCGCCTACACCCGAGCGCTTGCCGACCTAGGGACATTGAAATGGCAGCGCCCGGGGTTTCGGTCGCAGCAGTGCGGCGATACGCGTCGCATACAATTTTGCCGCGACTATGGCGCCTCGCGGCGCTCCCCTCACCGCGCTACCCGCGCGTCTGAAAGCGCAACGAAACGGTGCGATCGCAAAACCTACCGCAGCCAAGCGAGGCCACGATAGGTTCAGTGCCGATGGCGACGGCGCCACTTATTGTCGTTGGGCCCAGGTACAGGTTGCGTCGCGAAGATTGAGCCTGATTGATTGGTGACGTAGCCCCGAGACTCCTGCAAGCGCCGCTGATAGCCAGGCGAGTTCATGATATTCGAGGCGCCGCCACGAGCGAGGGCCAGACTGGCCCCGACGAGCTCTGCGGTCGTTACAAGAGCGATCAAGGCTGCGGCGCATTTCAAAAACTTTTTCATTCGCTATCTCCCGTGATCGATCTGCTCTCTCGGCAAGCATGTCCGTCAATTTTACGAACTCAGTTTTGCCCGGACAGTTTTCCGTCCAACAACGAGCCTTGCTTCTGGCACCCTCTCCCGCCGCTCGCTAACGACGGCGCGCGGAGGGCATTACACTGGCACTTGAGATTAGAGCGGCTCTCGAATGGGGCTTTCGGCGTGGCGGGCCGCAAGGTCTAGCTAACATTGGCACGATTTCGGACATAGACTATCGCGCATCGGTAGTTCACTCGAGCAGATTTGCGACGCTCACGGAAGCTGCTGTTCCAGATTTAACCCAATCAGCGGGCATCAATCTTAACAACGGAGTTTCGTTGCAGCGGAGCGGCAGATCGGTAGCCTCAGCTCGGCCGGATATTGCCCATCTGGAGCGCGGCGAGACCGTCGGGCTATTTGAACTGCCAATCATTGCTGGTTTCACAAATGAACTCGCGCAAATCACCAAGTTCAGAGGACTCGTTGGAACAACTCCGAACCTCCAGCGCGACATTCAAGCAGCGCCTGGACGAGTTGCAGCGGTTTCGAGACGAAGGACGTATAACTGAACAGCGGGCCAGGCGCGCTCCGGACGCAGCCGCACGAACCCTTTCGCCATCGGGAGCACGCAAATGATTTCACAGAGACAGCATCTCCGTCGCTTAGGCTTCAGCGCGCAACCGCGGCCAGCTTGGGCCCAGATCTGGCACCTTTGGCGAGTTGTCCTTCCGCGGCGATCGATAGCGGGACATCTCGTTCGCGGGCAGGTGTGGCGCCGCCATGATGGGCGCCGGTGGATCTACAAGAAGTTCGTCGAGTACGGGCCTGAGACCTAACGAACAATCCGGGGGGAAATCAAGACGGTCCCTGTCGCATCAACTGGGTGCTATAGCTGTACCGGTCTGCTGGATGAATACTGACGGACACGACCGCCATATCGTTCGGGCTTAGGATGTACTGACGTCGGATGGCCAGAGCGTGCGTTCCCTGCTCTGCCTTCAAGGCCTTCGCCAGGTGTTGCGGAACGCCGGCGGCCCTGATGTCCTGTCGGATCTCGATGATCCGACGACCCGATATTTCTTCCACCAGCGTGCCGAAGATCGCCTGATGGCGCTTCATCTTCCGCTTCACTTCCGCCGCGAAGAGATCATCGATGTAAACGTCGGACCAGCAGATCGGCGTTTTCGACACGTCTCCCGGGATCAGGCGAAGACTGGATATGCGCAGCCAGCGCCGGCCGGCTCGGCACCCCATTGTGCCAGCCAACTCATCGTCAGCAACTATTTCGGTGACGTTCTGAATCTGCCGCTCCGTCTCGATGCCGAATTGCTGAACTGCCTCGATCGAACCTAACGCGTGGGTAAATCCCTCGGTCCGCCGCAAGGGCGATGACGCCTCGACGCGCGTGCCAGCGCTTTTCTTGCGGCTGACAAGGCCGGACGCTTGCAGTTCGCTGAGCGCGGCGCGCACGGTCGACCTGCTCACGGCGAACTGTTCCGCCAACTCAAATTCGGTCGGCAAAATAGCACCTACCGGATGACGACCGTCGGCGATTGCTTCAGCCAGAGCTCGAGCCACATAAGCGTAACGCGTTTCCACCAAATGTTCCCTGTCACAACGGAGGCTCGATCACACCCCATAAACCTATATTGACTCTTCCAGTATGTTCCTACAATAGATTATGTACGAACATAAACGGAGGAACCGCCTTGGCCAGTACCGTCTTCGATTCGGCCCTTTTTCGCGACATGTTTGGTACATCCGAAATGCGCGAGATATTCGCCGATACAGCGCTTGTCGGGCGTTACCTGGAGGCGGAAGCCGCCCTCGCCCGCGCTCAGGCCCGTGTCGGGGTTGTGCCCGCTGAGGCCGCCAAGGCAATCGATGCGGCGTCGCGAACCATCAAGATCGACTTCGAAAAACTGCGGCGGGAGACCGAAATCGTCGGCTATCCCATTCTGCCCCTTGTCCATCAGTTGTCGGAAGCCGCCGGCGATGCCGGGCGGTACGTCCATTGGGGCGCGACGACCCAGGACATCATGGACACGGCCAACGTCCTGCAAATCCGGGCCGCCCTGGAGATCGTGCTCCGCGACCTTCACGATGTTCGCGATATCCTGGCTGATATGGCGCGGAAATACCGCGACACGCCAATGGCTGGCCGGACCCACCTCCAGCAAGCCTTGCCCGTTACCTTCGGCTACAAGGCCGCCGTTTGGCTATCTTCGATTGATCGTCATATCGAGCGCGTCCGTCAGGCGCTTCCCCGTGTGCTTGTCGGTGAGTTTGCCGGTGCGGCAGGCACACTCGCATCGATTGGCGATGGCGGATTGGAAATGCAGAGGCTGTTCTGTGAAGAACTTGGCCTCCATCAGCCTTCGATCACCTGGCACGTTGCGCGCGATGGCCTCGCCGAAGCGGTGACGCTGCTCGGTCTCATTACCGGAACGCTAGGCAAGATAGCGACCGACGTCATGATGATGTCGGCCACTGAATTTGGTGAAGTATCCGAGCCGTTCGTGCCGGGCCGGGGTGCCTCCTCGACGATGCCGCAGAAGCGCAATCCGATCTCCAGCGAATTGATGCTCGCCGCGGCCAAAGCCGTGCGCCAGCACGTCGCCGCTATTCTCGACAGCATGATCCACGATTTCGAGCGGGCAACTGGCCCATGGCATCTGGAATGGATTTCGATTCCAGAAAGCTTCCTTTTGACGGCGTCCGCACTTTCGAACGCCAGATTCATGCTCGCCGGCCTCGTGGTTCACGAGCAGCGCATGCGCGACAATCTCGACTTGACGCACGGCCTCATTGTCGCGGAATCCGTGATGATGGCGGCGGCTCCAAAGCTCGGGCGTCAGCATGCCCATGACGTCGTCTACGAAGCCTGCCGCAAAGCGATCGAGGGCGGCGGTCAGCTCGCCGACATCCTGTCCGAGATTCCGGAAATTGTCGAAGCGCTCGGCGGCTTGAAAGCAATCCACCATCATTGTGACCCCGCAAATTATCTCGGGCTTGCAGGCCAGATGGTCGACCGCATGCTTGCGTTTCCAGTTCCGGAGAGACCGCCGGCCTGACCTTCAACTGACTAATTGCAAGCCGCAAAACGCCGAAAGAGCGACATTTCGAAGCAATCGAGTATCTCGGGAGGACATAAGATGACCACGACAGCAGCCACGCAGCCGGATTTTGCAGAAGTTCATCCGGCTACAGCCGGCAAAAGACCGCTTTGGAAGAACCTCGGGTTCCAGATTGTGGTCAGCATGGTGCTGGGGATAATCGTCGGGTTGGTTTGGCCGGACTTCGCCACTTCCCTCAAGATTCTCGGCGACATCTTTCTGCGCTTGATCAAGACCGCTGTCGCGCCGCTCGTTTTTCTGACTGTTGCCGTCGGTATCGTTGCCGCCGGTGACGTCAAGAGAGTCGGCAAGGTCGGTCTCATTGCGATGATCTATTTCGAGATCCTGTCGACGATCGCGCTCGCGCTCGGGCTCGTATTCGGCAACCTCGTCGGTGTGGGAAAAGGCATGGGTCACGTCACCGCCTCGGCAGCGGCGGCCAAGGCCGCCGAGGCGGCTGCGAAGACCGCAGCATCCTCCCACACCACCTTCGATCAGTTCCTGCTCAACGTCTTTCCCGACAATTTTATCGGAGCCTTCGCCCGGGGCGAGTTGCTCCAGGTGCTGGTGATTGCGATCATTTTCGGCTTCGGCTTGATGGCGCTCAAACCGGAGAAGCGCATTCCGATCGAGAACGGCCTCAACACCATCTCGACGGCATTCTTCGAGTTCATTCACATTATCATGAGCCTGGCGCCAATCGGCACCTTCGGCGCCGTGGCCTACGCCGTCGGCTCGAATGGGACAGCCGTGCTGGTCTCTCTGGCTTACTTCGTCCTTACCTTCTACGTGCTCATTATTCTGTTCATCGTCGTCGTTCTTGGCGCTGTGTGCGCTCTTTTCCGAATCAATCTTTTTCATCTCTTGAGATATATCCGCGACGAAATCTTCATCATGCTCGGCACGGCTTCCTCGGAAAGCGTTCTGCCGCGCCTTTTGGAAAAACTGCCCGCTTATGGCGCCTCGAAGCAAACCGTTGGCCTGGTGCTTCCCACGGGATACGCCTTCAACCTCGACGGCACCTCGCTGTTCATGTCGATGGGCGTTATCTTCCTTGCCAATGCTTACGGCGTCACACTCAGTTGGGAACAGGAGCTCGGCATTCTTGCTATCATGCTCCTGACATCCAAAGGCGCGGCGACCGTGTCTGGCGGGTCATTCGTTGTTTTCGCCGCAACCGTGACGGCTTCGGGCATTCTTCCAGTCGAAGGACTGGCGCTGATCTTTGGTGTATATCGCTTCCTGTCGATTGCGCTTTCCACCTGCAACGTCATCGGCAACGCAGTCGCAACGGTCGTTGTCGCAAAGCTGGCCGGTGAGTTTGACGAGACGGCCATGAACGGCGCCGGAGCACTCGAGCAGTCGATTTGACAGGTCGTCACCAAGAGTAGGCTCGGCTTCCAGGTCACTAATCGAGGTTATGTTTCATGCCGCTTCAATTCCGCGTCGAGCACGACGCCTTCGGCGCCGTCGAGATCCCGGCTGATCGCTACTGGGGCGCACAGACGCAACGCGCGCTTGGCGTCTTTGACGTCAGCGAGGAGCATTTTCCGATCTGCCTGATCCGCGCCTTCGGCCTCCAAAAACTCGCAGCGGCACGGGCTAACTGTCGCCTTGGCACACTGGACGAGGCGCTGGCAAATGCAATCGAGGCTGCAGCCAGGGAGCTGCATGAAGGTCGATTCGATGAGCATTTTCCATTGGTGATCTGGCAGACAGGATCTGGCACCCAGACCAACATGAACGCCAACGAAGTGATCGCCAACCGCGCCAACGAGGTCCTGGGGCAACCGCTCGGCACCAGGGCGCCGGTCCACCCAAACGACCATGTCAACTGCTCGCAATCGTCGAATGACAGCTTCCCGACCGTCATGCACCTGGCGACGGCTTTGGAGTTGCGTGACCGGTTACTTCCGACTTTGTCGGAATTGCAAGCCGAGCTCGAAGCCAAGGCTGTCTCATTTGCCGATGCGATCAAGATCGGTCGGACCCATCTTATGGACGCGGTGCCGATGACGATGGGTCAAACCTTCGACGCCTTCAGGCGACAAATCGGCAATGGCATCGCGCGGATTACAGATACGTTGCCGCGTCTTCACGTCCTGGCACAAGGCGGGACTGCGATTGGCACCGGCCTCAATGCGCCCGCAGATTTCGACAAAGCATTCTGCGAGGAGATCACGATACTGAGCGGGATCACGTTCAAGCCTAACCCGAGCAAATTCGAGGGCATGGCGGCTCACGACACACTTGTCGAAGTGTCCGGCGCGTTGAATGTAATCGCGGTCTCGCTCCTGAAGATCGCGAACGATATCCGATTTCTGGGCTCTGGACCGCGCTGCGGCTTGGGCGAGCTAGTCATCCCCCATGACGGACTGACGTCGTCGATCATGCCCGGCAAGCGCAATCCGACCGTGGCTGAAGTGGTGGCGCAGGCGGCATTTCAGGTGATGGGCA
Source organism: Nitrobacteraceae bacterium AZCC 2146 (assembly GCA_036924855.1). Taxonomy (NCBI): domain Bacteria; kingdom Pseudomonadati; phylum Pseudomonadota; class Alphaproteobacteria; order Hyphomicrobiales; family Nitrobacteraceae; species Nitrobacteraceae bacterium AZCC 2146. The sequence goes on along the minus strand of JBAGRP010000001.1, from coordinate 6,795,961 downwards.
ACCATGCCACGATCTCGGCGGCCGGTGCATCTGGGAACTTCGAGCTAAACGTCGCGAAGCCCGTCATAATCTATAATTTGCTTCAGTCGATCCGCATCATCGCCGATTCCGTGAGAGTATTTGCTGAAAGACTCATCCATGATGTCGACATCAATTGCGAACAACTGAACGCCAACGTCGCAAATGCCCTACTGCTCGCCACTGCCCTCAATCCCATCCTGGGTTACGACAAGGTCGCCCAGATCACATCAGAAGCCATGAGCCGCAACATCACACCACGCGAAGCTGCGATTGCGCTCGGCCTGCTTACCGCGGATCAATATGATGCGCATGTTGATGCTGGGCAAATGATTCACCCACGCCGGTGACAGACCAACGGGCTGAGCATGTCGGTCTGCTCGTTGTTGACCCCGGACAATAACTACAGCCGCGTTATCACAAGTTGGACAACAGCGGCGGCCGGACGAAGCGGCCGTTACCGGCTTCGGCTGTGACGTTGGTGCCGTCATAGATGGCCTTGCCGCGCAGATAGGTGGCGACCGGGCGATACGGCAGCTCGATGCCGGCATAGGGGCTCCAGGTCACGAAGTTTTGGCCTGACGCGGCCGGATCGTAGCGATGCGGCGCGTGCGCCATGACCACCAGATCGGCATCGCGGCCGGGCTCGATGGCGCCCTTGCGACGGCCGATGCGAAACAGCCGCGCCGGATTGGCGGCGAGCAGTCGCGCGGCGTGGCTGATGTCGAGATGGCGTTCGGTGAGGCCCTTCACCAGCAGAGCGTACAGAACTTCCAGTCCCGGCACACCGGAAGAGTTCTTCAACATGTCCGGATCGTTCTTGCGGTTCTCCGACCAGGAGACGTGATCGGTGGAGACCACGGTGACATGGCCGGCGGCGAGATGCCGCCACAGCGCCTCGACTTCATGACGCGGCCGGATCGGCGGATTGATCTTCGCCTTGCCGACCAGCCGCGAGACGTCGTGCTCCTCGTCGAGGATGAGATAGTGGATGCACGCCTCCACCGTGGCGTCAAAGCCCTGGCGGCGATAGGATTCGCAGAGCTCGTAGCCGCGACCCACCGAGCAATGCACCACATGCGCAGAGCAGCCGGCCTGGGCACCGATCTCATAGACCTCGGCCATCGCCAGGGTCTCGGTCACCGGCGGCCGCGACAGGCCGTGGGCGCGATAGTCTGATATCCCCGAGGCTTCCACCGCCGCGATGGCGGCGCGCACCATCTCGTCATTCTCGTTGTGCACGCCGGCGGCGAGGCCATGCTTGCCGATCTCGGTGAAGCATTCATACAGCACCTGCGGCGCGATCCGCGGAAAACGCTTTGGATCGGTGTTGAAGGTGGAGAACTTGAACGCGGCGACGCCGGCTTCCACCATATCGGCGATGTGCTTCGGCCCGTCTTCCGGCGCGATGGTGCCATAGAGCGCAAAATCGACCCGCGCCTGCGCGCCGGCCTCTTCGATCTTCTGCCGGACGCGGTCGCCGGTGCAGACCAGGAAGCCGGCGTCATAGGGCATGTCGACGATGGTGGTGACGCCGCCGGCCGCCGCAGCCCGGGTCGACCAGATGAAATCCTCCTGGTTCAGCTGCGATTTAGAGTGCACCTGGGCATCGATGGCGCCGGGCAGCACGTAAGATGAGCCAAAGTCCTGGCGCTCCGCCGCCTGCGGCGCCGCGCCGTTGCCGACGCGCTCGACGATGCCGCCGCGAACAGCGACATAGCCGTCTTGGAGGACGCGGTCGGTGAGCACCACGCGGCCGGTGACGACCAGATCAAAATCACTCATGTCAAGTTACTCATCTCAAGCTACTCATGGCAGGTCCAGTTCAGTGCGAATTCACGAAGACGTCGAACAGTTGCTCGTTGTCGATGAAATGTCGGCCATCCCTGCAGGCTGATGATCAAGTCGCGTGGCGAAGCGCATCGCTGGATCGTCAGCCATTTTTCGAACGCGCGGATTGAAGTGCCTTCGCCGGATCAATCCGCCTTTGCAATATCCCAGAACGATGTGATCGGCCCCCGCGTGACGCCAGTCAGCTTCTTGCTGTAGGCCGTTGCGGGAAACGAATAGCAAAGCGGAATATAGGGCAGCGTCTTGAAGGCTTCGGCCTGGATTTCGTGGGCGACGCGGATGCGCTCCGCATCGTCCGTCAGAACGAACCACTGGTTTCGCAACTCCTCCAACTTCGGATTGGTCGGCCAGCCGAACCAGCTGCCTGCGCCAGCGCCGCGCAACAGCGTGTTGACCGAGGGGTTGCGCATATCGACGCCGCCATAGGTGCTGTTGAAAGCGCTCCATCCGCCCTTGTCGACGGTATCCTTGTTGACGCGCCGCTGGATCATGCCGGCGAAGTCGGTAGTGACGAACTCGACATTGAATCCAATGCGCCGCAACAGATCATCGGAGACCTGCGCGATCGCCGCAACCGCTGGCGGATCCGTCGCGCCGATGAAGACCACCTTCTCGCCCGCATAGCCCGCCGCCTTGAGCGCGGCGCGCGCCTTTTCGATATTCCGTTCCTTGAGAACGGCGGCCCCCTCGTCGCTCACATTCGGCGACGTGCAGGTGTAGAAGCTGGTGCAGGTGCCGCCATTCTCGGGCAGGCCGCCGGTCGCGGCGATCAGATAGTCCGACTGGTTGACGCCCATCGCCAGCGCCTGACGGATCGCCGGATTGTTGAAGGGCGGCTGCAGGTGGTTCATCACGAAGTTGTAGTAAACGCCGCCGGTATTGCGCGGTCCGACATTCAGATTCGGGCTCTCCTTGAGCAGTGGAACCAGATCGGGCGGCACGCCATCCCAGTAATCCTGCTCGCCGGATTGCATGGCAGCCGCCGCAGTCGCGGCATCGCTAATGAACGACCATTCGACCCGGTCGACCTTGACCACATGCCCCCCGGCCAGTCCGCTGGATGGCTCGGGCCGCGGCACGTAGTCGTTGAATTTGGCAAAGGACGCCCGGTGACCCGGCACCCACTCGCTCTTGAGGAACATGAAGGGGCCGCTGCCGATGGCCTCCGGGATCTGCTTGAAGGGATCGACCTTCGCCAGACGCTCCGGCATGATGATGCAGCTTGCCGGGCTGAGCTTGCCCAGGGCATCGAGAAGCAAGGGAAACGGCGACTTCAGCCGAATGCGAAAGGTCTTGTCGTCCATCGCATCCATGGACTCGGTGACAGCGGCCACCGATTGTCCGGCCACGTCGCGCGCGGACCATCTTCGGATCGACTCGATGCAGTCGATGGCACGCACCGGCTCGCCATCGTGAAACTTCAGGCCCGGACGCAGCTTGAAGATATAAGTCTTGCCGCCATCCTCGATGGACCAGCTCTCCGCCATTTGCGGCTTCGGAACGAAATTCGAATCGACGCCAACGATGACGTCGAACACCATGAAGCTGAAATCCTGCGTCGCGGCCGCCGTCGTCCAGATGGGATCGATGCTTCCGAGATTCTGATTCTTGATGATGCGAAGCGTCTTCGGCTTCGCGCTCTGGGCGATGGCCGGCATCGGAAGCGTGGTGACGGCCAGGGCCTTCAAAAAATCGCGTCGGTGCATGGACTTTACTCCGTGTGGTCTTGCTGAAGGGGCCTGAACGGTCAAACCAGCGGGTCCCACACGGGGGACCATGCCGGATTGAAATAGCGTGTTTGCGGGGTGAGGCTGGAAAGACGATTCAGATCGGCCGTGGACAGCGCAAAGTCGAAGATGTCGTATTGCTGCGCGATCTGATCGTGGGTTGCTGTATCCGGAATGGGTATCGGCAACACGCCCTGCTGGGCATGCCATCGCAGGATGATTTGCGAGGGGCCTCGACCCAGCCGCGACGCGATCTCCAGCACAACGGGATGCTTGAGGTCATCGCGCCCCATGGGAGAGTAAGCGATCGTCGCGACGCCGCGCTGCCGGCAGGCCTCGATTAATTTCGAGGGATACAGGGACGGATGGATTTCGACCTGGTTGGCGGCGATGTCCGCGCCATTCTGGCACGCCAGCTCAATCGCCTGATCCAGCATGGCGATTGGGAAGTTGGCGACGCCGATATGCTTCAACAAGCCGCGCTTCCTGAGCGCGTACATCGCCGCGATCGTCTCGGACAGCGGGATCTCCTGGTTTGGCCAGTGGATCAGCAGCAAATCGATATAGTCTGACTTCAGCGCTGTCAGGCTGTTCTCGACGGATTTCTGCAAAGGCCCGGCGCGGAGATTGTCGCGCTCCACCTTTGTTGTGACAAAGATCTCTTCGCGCGGCATCGCGGAACGCCGGATGCCCTCTCCGATCGCGGCTTCATTGCCGTAAATCGGGGCCGTATCGATATAGCGATAGCCGATCGATATCGCCTGCTCGACGACAGCCGAGCATTCTTCCGCCACAAGCAGCCGGGTGCCCAAACCAATCGGCGGAAGCTTCAGCTTTGCCAGGGCGCCGGGTGCGATGGTGGAGTACGCGCTCATTCGGCCCCGAATGTCCCGTTGAAAACCAGCTCCGCCAGTGAATTCCGTTCGCTGGGAATCTCCCTCACCTTCAAATGCTCCGGCAGGCTCGCGCCATCGCCGAGCTTGCCGATCGCCGCGACCGCATTGATGGTGAAGCTCGCGGGCACCGCCAAAGCTTCCCGGAGCTTTTCGCCGCTGAATCCGGCCATGCCATGGGTGTGCCAGCCGGACAGGCTGGCTTGAAGCGCAAAGCTCATCCACGCGGCACCGGTATCGAAACTGTGCGTGGGAGACGCGACCTCTTTGCCGCCATACTCCATCGTCTCCTTGGAAACGAAGGCGATGAGAGCGGAGGCCTGCGACGCCCATGAACGGTTGGTGTTCGACAAGGCGTCGAGGAACGGCTGCCAGCCCGGCTCCCCGCGCTTCACGTAGACGAAGCGCCAGGGCTGCGCATTCATCGATGATGGCGCCCATCGTGCCGCTTCGAAAAACGACATCAGCAATTCGTCATTGATCTCGCTGGCCGCGAAAGCGCGCGGCGACCAACGATCGAGAAACATCGCCGCGACGTCACGGTCTGTGGAGCGCGGCGACAACGATTTGTATTCGCCCTCATGATAGACAAGCGGATGCGCCTGCGAGACGTCGCCGCCAATCACATTGCCGATGAAGATGGTGTGGGTGCCGACATCGATCTCGGACACCGTCGTGCATTCGATATAAGCCGCCACATCCTTGATGATCGGGCTTCCATTCGCACCGACGCGGTGCTCGATGCCGTCGAACGGATCGTCGTGTTTCGATGCGAAGCGCCCACTGATGGCGTGCTGATGCTCGGCCAGGATATTGACCGTAAAGCTCTTGGCCGCGGAGATGATCGGATGGCTGCGGGTCGATCGATTGACCACGATCAGGATGGTGGCCGGATCGGCGCTGACGCTGCACATCGCGGTCGCTGTCATGCCGTGATGCTTGCCCCCCTGATTGGTCGTGATCACGGCAACGCTGGAGGCAATATTGCGCATCAGCGACTTGAAGAGAACGCCGCTTACCAGCGCGATGTTGCTATGCTTTCCCAATCCGAAGCCTCCTGATATGCGCGACCGCTGCCCGATCACCCTGCGAGCCGGCTAGGAAAACCTGCGTGCCGGGCAATCCTGCGCCGGTTAGAGATGGAGTTAGAATTCCATCACGTTATCGCGCAGATGCTCGTGCGTGTATTCGGTGCGGACCAGGCCGCGCTTCTGCAGCACCGGTACCAGTTCATCGACAACGGAGTTGACGTAGCGGGGAACCAGCGGCCCGGTGATCAGGAAGCCATCGCCGCCGATCTCCTCCATCGCCTCCTGCATGATCGACGCGCATTCATCGGGCGTCCCGATCACTTCCCAGCCCGGCGGGCGCATGGCGATATCGCGCAGCGTCGCGGTCGGACCGGCGTCCTTGAACATCTTCAGCATGGTCTGCATGCCGTTGGTCTTGATCTCCGGAAGCGGTGTGTCGAGATCGAATTTCGAGAAATCGATGCCCGACAGGAACGACATCGATGCCAGCGTGACTTCGAGGCGCTTCGCGCGCATCTTTGGCAGGTTGACCCTGAATTCCTCCGCCATCGCCTTGTCTCGCGCGACGAAGGCGCCGCAGATGAACATCGTCTTAACCTTGTCGGGATCGCGGCCGTAGACCACAGCGTGGGTACGGACTTCGTCGCGATATTCCTTCATGTCCGCAAGCGTTTCACCGCCGGCAAGCACGACTTCGGCATTGCGGCCGCTGAACTTGCGACCGCGTGGCGAACCACCCGGCGCGATGTAAAGCGGCTTGGTCTGCGGCGAGCGGGGGACATTGAGAGGTCCGCGCACCTTGTAGTATTTTCCTTCGAAATTAACGGCCTTTACCTTCGCGGGATCTATGAAGGTGCCGCCCTCCGGGTCCATCACGACAGCGTCGGCGTCCCAGGATTCCCACAGCTGCTTGACGAGGTCGATGTATTCATCAGCCATGTCGTAGCGCTGGTCATGTTCGAACTGCTTGTCGTAGCCGTAGTTCTGCGCCGCCGCGTCGCTGGTCGCGGTGACGATGTTCCAGCCCATGCGTCCCTTGGAATAATGGTCGAGCGTCGACATCTGCCGCGCCAGCATCCACGGCGGGTAGAACGTCGTGGTCAGCGTCGTAGCCACACCAAGGCGCTTGGTCGCCATCAGCAAATAGGGCGTCAGCACCGCCGGATCGAGCTTCGGCGTCATCGTTGCGTTCTTGAGATAGAAATCCATGCTGCCCTGGTAAGCAGACGGGACCGCGCTGGTGTCTTCCAGGATGATGAAGTCGAAACAGCCCCGCTCCAGCGCCCGGGCGCCGTCCTGAAAAATATCGGGCTGGGTCCAATCGTAGCTCGGCGCATAGTTCGGGCTATTCCAACCTTGGACGGTAATGCCGGGACCTAAAAACCATCCCAGGTGAAATTTTCTCATGTCCGACTCCTGCGCCCCACGCGGCTAGCTGATTGAGTTGATCAAGCTAACCACGAGCACTTCGGACTCAGCCATTCAATCTGATGAACGGCACGATAATAAACGCCGGACAGGATACGGGGCCGATCGATGCAATCGCCCGGCGTCGCTGCAGCGGTCAATGGCTTGCAGTGGACAGCAGGTTTGTCGTTCTCACGCGCTGGGCCAGATCTTCATCCGCCCGGTCCGCAGTTTCGTCGTTGAATTCGCCGGCATGGGAGAATGCCAGCCGAAGTTCGGCGATAAAATCCTGTGCCGCGCCGTCCGACAGTTCGTTCTTGAGCTGTGCTAGACAAATGCTGCGCAGAATCTGCGGTTCACAAATCTCGTGAATGGAGAGCCGCCGCCGGTCCCTGCTCTTGTAGATTGCGCCGACCGGCAGGATCGTCGCATAGCGCCCCATCTTGACCAGACTGATCGCAGCGGCCATCGAATCCACCTCGATGCGCGGGCTCAGATCGAGGCCGGCCTTGCGCAATTGCGGCAACAGAATCGATCGCAGGCCGTGACGGCTGGAAGGCAAGACCAGCGGCAGCTTGGCGACGTTTTCCAGTGTCACCGGGCCGGGCTGAAGCATATCGGCGGCGCGATCGACAACGACAGCCATCCTGTCTTCTGCGATGAGTTCGAAGACCATGTCGGGATTAGGAACGATGCGATCGATCAGCGCAAAATCGATGCGCCCGGATGATAACCACTGCAGCAGCTTGCCTGAATAGGCTTCCAGAACCTGGACGACGATTTCGGGATGTTTCCCGGACCAGCGATCCAGTGCGTCGGCGAAATATTCCGCCGTTTCGCTTTCCGCATCGAGCGCGGGAATGAGCCCCAGACGCAGCCGCCGCGAACGGCCACCGAGCGGGGCGCGAAGCGACCGGCTGACGGCGCTGAATTGCGCCATCAACGGCGCCAGCAACGAATTGAGAGCCTCCGCACGCTCGTTCGGTTGGAGGCCGCGATGCGACCGAACAAACAAAGGGGTACCCAGCAAGTCTTCCAGACCATGCAACTGTACGGTGAGAGCCGGCTGCACGATGCACAACCGTTGCGCGGCGCGGCGAACATTACGTTCTTCGAACAAGGCAAGGAATGAGCGGCAATACTTTAGCGAAAGCCGCTCGGGTTCCGGCGCCTCGATGAGACCGGCACCCGCCAGCAAACCATCGACCATTTCTGAAAACTGAACCGCAAGCGCAGCGCCAATCTGTTCGCCGTCGCTACCGTTAATCCCGATGCCCGGATCGAGTTCACTGCGCTCCAGAACAGCGCACTCGAATTGCTGCGACGCCAGCGATGGATTGAGCAGAGCTGCCGGCATCATGAAGCAGAAATTCTGATTCAGCGTCGCCTCGGCAAATATCTCGTGCAGTTCGAGGCTGGTGAAGTTGATCCGCGCCTGCGCCTTCTCGGCGACCGCCAGCAACAAACTAAGCTGCGCGTCCGGGAGTTTGGGCACAGTAATGGTCAGATCCGCGAGGTCTGACAACCGTACGGGTTCGTTCGACCAACCAACATTTGGGCTCGACCGAACGACGATCCATCGGTCGCTTATGCGCGTTGAGGATTGGCCAGCCGAGACGGTCGATTTCAGGCCGCCGAAATTCAACACAAGCGCTCCCCCGTCGTCCCGCTCCGTGCCGTAGGCAGGCATGACCCAGGTTGCGGGAGATCGCCCGATCACGCTTTTGCCGACGACCCCGATCGCCTGATCAATCAGCGCTCCGGAAAATCCGGCCGGCATCGCGACCTTGATGATCTTCGGCGGTGTGCTGGCATAGGCATCGTGAAAATAGGCCATGCAATATCCGGCGCGCGCCATCAGCGGCCTCAATTGACGGTAAGCTTCAAGGCCGGCCGGCGTAATCGCCAGCCCGCCGTGGATTCGGACAAACAATCTTTGGTTGAATTCATCGCCGAGCGATTTGATGTGAGCGCTGAGTGTAGAGCGCCCCAGCCCCAATCTTCGAGATGCGCGCGGCATGCTGCCTTCCTCGACAAGTGCGAGAAAGGTTTCGATCTGGCTCAGGCTCAACCCAGATGCGCGTTCGCGTTCGTCCGACGTCGACAAGACGGTTCCCCATGCGACATGGCTGTGCTTCATCCAGCAAGGACTATGCCATCGACATGATCGCCCCGACCGGTCCCCAATTGCCGTTATCGGATTGAAACCTCACTGGATCTCCGCGATCTGCTCAAGATGGCACGCGACCATGCGGCGATCGCTGCCGATTGACCGTAATTTAGGCTCCTCGACCTTGCATCGGTCAAAGACCTTCGGGCAACGCGTGTGAAACTTGCATCCCTTTGGCGGATTGATCGGGCTCGGCACATCGCCGCTCAGGAGAATCCTGTTGCTCTTGATCCCGGGACTGGCAACCGGCACCGAGGAAATCAGAGCGCGGGTATAGGGATGCTTCGGCTGCGAAAAAATGAGATCCCGATCGCCGATTTCGACGATCACGCCGAGATACATTACCGCGACGCGATGGGCCAGGTGTTCGACGATCGCCAGATCGTGGCTGATAAACAGCAACGACATGTTGAGCTTCTTCTGCAGCTCGGAAAGCAGGTTGACGATCTGCGCCTTGACCGAGACATCGAGCGCCGACACCGCCTCGTCGCAGACGATCAGGCTGGGGCTGGGCGCCAGCGCGCGCGCAATGCAGATCCGCTGCCGTTGTCCGCCGGAGAATTCGTGCGCAAACCGCCCCATAGCGTCGCGCGGCAGCGAAACCATGTCGAGCAGTTCGGCGACGCGATCATCGATCTCGCTTCGGCTCGTCGCGAGCCCGAAATTGCGCAGCGGCTCCGCAATGATGTCCCGCACCCGCATGCGCGGGCTGAGGCTCGACATCGGGTCCTGAAACACGACCTGGAAATGCCGGCGGACCTTGCGCAGCTGCGGCCTGGCCAGTCCATCGAGCCGCCAGCCGTCGAACCACACCGCCCCTTCGGTCGGCGGCATCAGCCCGAGCACCGTCCGCCCCAAGGTCGACTTGCCGCAGCCGCTCTCGCCGACGATGGACAGGGTTTCGCCGCGCGCCACTGTGAACGAGACATCGTCCACCGCCTGCACGACCTCGCGCCGCCCGAAACCGGCGCGCGGCCTGGGGAAATGCTTCTTCAGCGAGATGACTTCGAGGAGCGCCGACTGCTTCATGCGGCTAACGGGAGCTGGATATGATGACAGGCCACCGTGTGGCCGGAGGCGACGGCCTCCAGCACCGGCGTGACCTCGAAACACACCGAAGTCGCAAAAGCGCACCGCGCCGCAAAAGCGCACCCCGCCCTCGCCTCTCGCAGGCTCGGGACCACGCCTGGTATCTCGGTCAGCGGCTTGCCTGCGTCGGGGCCCGATGACGAGCCGAGACGCGGGATCGCACCGAGCAGGCCAATCGTATAGGGATGCGCCGGCCGCGCGAAAATATCTTCCGTGCTGGCTTCCTCGACCTTGCGGCCGGCATACATGATGATCACGCGCTGGGCCAATTCAGCGACCACACCCATGTCATGGGTGATCAGGATAATCGCCGAACCCAGGCGCGACTTCAGCCCGCGCATCAAGTCGAGAATTTGCGCCTGCACCGTAACGTCAAGCGCCGTCGTCGGCTCGTCCGCGATCAGCAGCGCCGGCTCGCAGGCGAGCGCCATCGCCGTCATCACCCGTTGACGCATGCCACCGGACAGCTGATGCGGATATTCCCGCATTCGCCGCTCAGGCGCGGGGATACCGACCTGGATCAGCATCCGCAGCGCATGGGCCCCGGCATCCGCCGCGGAGACGTTCTTGTGCAGGCTGATAACTTCGGCGATCTGCTGACCGACCGTCATGACCGGATTCAGCGCGCTCATCGGCTCCTGGAAGATCATGCTGATCTCGTCGCCCCTGATGGCGCGCATCCCCGGTTCGGATACTTTCAGCAGATCGCTGCCCTTGAAGACGATCTCACCGCGGATAAGCGTCTCCGGCTCTTTCAGCAGACGCAGCAGCGACATAGCCGTGATGGATTTTCCGGAGCCCGACTCCCCGACGATCGCGACGGTCTCGCCGGCGTCGACCGAAAAGGAAATGCCATGCACTGCCGGCAGAAGCCCACGCGATGTCGCGAATGCGATTTGCAAATCTTTGACCTCAAGCAGCGCCATCACGCACGCTCCGACAGACGCGGATCCAGCGCATCGCGCAGGCCGTCGCCGAGCAGATTGACGCCCAGCACCGTGAGCGTGAGAAAGACCGCCGGCATGAAGACGAGGTAGGGTTTGATCTGCCACAGGGCCTTGCCGTCAGACATGATATTGCCCCATGACGGAATGGTCGGCGGCGTTCCCGCGCCGATGAACGACAGGCTGGCTTCAATGACGATGGCAGCCGAGCCGACGAAGGTCGCCTGGACTGTGAGCGGCGAGACGACGGCCGGCAACAGGTGTCGCCAGATGATCTTCGGCATCGTCGAGCCGGCGGCGACCGCGGCTTCGACGAACGGCTGCTCCCGAAGCGAAAACACCACACCGCGGATCATGCGCGCCACGCGCGGAACTTCAACGATCGTGATCGCTATGATCACTGTGCCAACGGAGCCGCGGGTGACCGCCATCAGCGCGATGGCCAGCAGCATCGAGGGGATCGACATCAGGCCGTCCATCAATCGCATGAAGATCGAATCCAGCCATTTCCCTGATGCCGAAATCATGCCGATCACGACACCACCGATGCAGGACAGCAGCGCGCAGCTGACGGCCACCAGAACCGAAATGCGTGCGCCGTAGATGACCCGGGAGTACAGGTCCCGCCCCAGCGCGTCGGTGCCGAACCAGAACTCCGCCGATGGCGGCCGCAGCCGCTTGCCCAGCGAAATGGCGCGAGGATCGATCGTGCCAAGCAACGGCGCGAAGATAGCGAGCAGCGCCATCACCAGCAGAATCAGCGCGCCAGCGGCAATTTGCGGATGTCGCCGCAGCAAGCGGATCGTTTTCCACTCGCGCGACGAAATTTTTAGCGGAACGGCAATGGCGCCAGCGTCCATCATGCTCATGTCTGTCGGTGGAAGCGGGCGGTTCAATACCTGATCCTTGGGTCAACGAGTGTGTAAATCACATCGATCAGGAGATTGATCGCGACGTAACCTGCACTGAACAGCAGTACGACTCCCTGAATCACCGGATAGTCGCGATGCAGGATCGCATCGAGCGTGAGCCGGCCAATGCCTGGAATAGCGAACACGCTTTCGGTGATGACGGACCCGCCAATCAAAGTCGCCAGGCCCAGACCGATCACGGTGATGATCGGGATCGCCGCGTTCTTCAACGCATGCCTGAACAGGAGAATTCGAGGTCCGGCACCCTTCGCGACGGCCGTTCGGATATACTCCTGCGACAACACGTCGAGCATCGAGGAACGGGTGGTGCGGGCAAGGATCGCCGCATAGGAAACGCCGAGCGTGAGAGCCGGCAAAATGAGATGCTTCAGAAACGGAGCCACACCCTCCGCCAACGGTGTGTAGCCCTGCACCGGCAGCCACTTCAGTGTCGTCGAAAACGAAAACGCCAAGAGGTATCCGACGACAAACACCGGAAAGGAAAACGACAGCACGGTCACGCCCATAAACACGCGATCGGCGGTCTTGCCCCTCTTCCAGGCCGCGAACACGCCGAGCGGAATCGCGATAACGACTGAGATCACCAGGCTCATCGCCAGAAGCGAGAACGTCGGCCCGATACGCTGGCCGATCATTTGCGTGACCGGCTGATTTGCGAAGATCGACATGCCCAGATCGCCGTTAGCCAGCTGCCATGCCCAGGTCGCGAAGCGAATGAGAAACGGCTTGTCCAGGCCCATGGAGACGCGAATGCGATCGATATCTTCCGGAGTAGCCTGATCGCCGGCAATCATGGCCGCGGGATCACCGGGCGTGATGTAAAGCAGACAGAAAACGATCAGCGCAACCGTGAGCATCACCGGCGGTAAAATCAGCAGACGGCGACCTATGTAATAGAGCATGCCTGTCTCACCTGGAGAATCAACGCCTGTTAGCAGGCCTCAGAATACTTGTCCGAACCACCCCGCAACTGCGGAGGCGACCGGATAAGCCATCATGCAAAATTAGCGCCGCTCGCTGACGACACTCGATAGCCAATCGCAATCGGGGCGATAGGATTTGCCAGAAAGGTCGTCGCGGCCTTGGGCGCTGAACGCATCTGTCCGGGCACGGTTGGGAGCGTCGAACACACGCAACTGCTGAAGTGTGGGCGGGGCCTAACAGCAGCGACGCCATGTCCGGCGCCCACACCGTGGTGTTCGGCAAGATGCCGGCCACATAGGTCAACTCCCAGCGCGCTAACGCCGAGGAGCCGCCGCCCCTTCTGCATCCGAACATGGCGGAGATCTACCACTAGCGGATTTCGACACTCTACGAGAGCCTACAGACCGAGGACGGCAAGGCCGAGGCGGCGGAGGCCTTCCGCAAGCTGGTCGATCAGGGCAGCCAGTACACCAGCGAGCAGTTCCAGCGGCTGATGGCCGACAGCGGCATTGTTTGCAGCATGAGCCGATCCGGCAATGTCTGGGACAACGCGGCGATGGAGAGCTTCTTCTCGTCGCTGAAGACCGAGCGCACCGCTCGCAAAATCTATCGAACAAGAAACGAGGCAAGGGCAGATGTGTTCGACTACATCGAGCGATTCTACAATGCCCCCGACGTCATTCGACGATCGGATACCTCAGCCCCATTGAGTTCGAACGAAAGGTGGGATTAGCTTAAGATCGCGTCCACTAAACCGGCAAACACCCAAACTTGGTGTCCATCAAACCGGCAGCAGCTCAAACTGAATTAGTTGCAGCCAAAGATTGTTCCGTTGACGGACAGCCAGGCGGGCACAAAGGCCTTTCTTTGCAATGCATTGGCCGTCACGCTAGGTTGCGCGAATGTTTGGTGTGCTGAAGTGGAGGGATCATGGAGCAGGTCGCTGAGCCCAAGCCGGCAGCAGCGTGCTCTCCGCGTCAGCGGACCACGCTGTCCCGCCGGATACCTTTCGCCAGTCAGGTTGCCAATAGACTGCGAGACATGATCATCCGCGGCGAGATGCCGCCCGGCGGACGCATCATCGAGCGGGCATTATGCGAGCAGATCAAGGTGTCGCGGACCCCGCTCCGTGAGGCACTCAAGCTCCTGGAAGCAGAAGGTCTCATCGAGATCTCACAGAATAGGGGGGCTCGCATCATGTCGTTCACACAAGCGGAAGCGCAGAACCTGTTCGAGGTCATCGCGGGCCTCGAGAGCCTCGCCGCGGAGTTCGCCGTTACACGGATCGGCGCCACCGATCTCGCCGCGCTGGATGAGATGCATGAGCGGATGTGCGCGCATTATGAGCGCCGAGAGAAGGATCTCTATTTCGAGCTGAACAGCTCGATTCATGACACGATCGTGAGATTCTCCGGCAATCCTGTACTGGTCGCGACCCACGCCAGCCTGATGCTCAGGGCGCGTCGCGGGCGATATATGGCGATCCTCGATCCCTTCCGTTGGCAGGAGTCCGTCGAGGAGCATGAGGCGGTGATGGCGGCGTTCCATGCTCGTGACCCGGAACGGGCAAGGCTTGTCTGGCGTCGGCATCTGCTACGGACGGGCGAAACGGTATGCGGTGTGCTGAAGAGTGAGGTGGGAAGTTCGGCTGCGGTGCAAGAACCAGCCCCTGTCGCCTGAAATCATGATCAGGCCGCTAACGTCACTGCCATATGCCGGCGCGCGTGGGCGCCGCCGACCTGCCGAAAAAGCAAAGCATGACGCGTGGTGGACTCGCGAAGGCTTAATCGCGCATGGAAGTCGCTCGTGCTTTCGGGACGACAATTGGTCAAGTGGCGTCCATTTGGGCGGACATTGCGTAGATAGTGGTCAGGTGCGCAAGGCATCAAAACATCTAACTTATTGAATATAAACATATATTATTGATGGCATGCAATTTGAAGGGATGGTGCGTTGTATCCGACAACAGCAGACTGAAAGAGAAACCGTCATGGGCTTAAAGCATCTCGGCTCCGGTGCGACCCGCCGCCAATTCCTGAAGACTTCGGCCACCGCCGCCGCGTTGGCTCTGGCTGTTCCGTCGATCCTCACCGTCCTGACAAAGAACGCGATGGCCGCGACGACCGTTGAGAACATCAAGAAGGCTGGCGTCGTCCGCGTGGGCTGCGAGGCGGCCTATCGTCCCTTCGCTTTTCGCGAGGGCAACAAGATTGTCGGTTACGACATTGAGCTCGCCTCCCTCCTGTTCGCTCCACTGGGCGTGAAGGTCGAGATGGTCGATACAGCCTGGGCCGGCGTGATCCCCGCGCTCTATGCCGGCAACTTCGATCTCATCATGACGTCGCTCACCTATACCAAGGAGCGCGTCGAGAAGGTGGGCTACACGATCCCCTACACCGAAGCGACGCAGGAAATGCTGGTCCGCGCTTCCGACGCCGAGACGATCAAGGGCTTGAACGAAATGGCCAACAAGATTCTCGGCGTGAAGCTGGGCTCCGCTGGCGACACCATGAAGACGCAGCTCCAGGAGGCGCTCAAGTCAGCCACGGGCAAGGGCTTCGCGGAGGTGAAGACTTACGACGATCATCCAGCTGCCTATCTCGCGCTGGCGCAGGGCTCCGTAGATGGCGTCATCAATTCACTAGCCACGCTCACCCAGGTGGTGAAGGACGCGCCCGGCAAATACGCCATCGTCCGCAATATCGGTCCGCGTAACTGGGCCGGCATCGGCACCCGCAAGGAGGACGCCGAGATTATCTCGTTCCTGAACGAGCGCATCGCCGCCCTGAAGGCAAGCGGCGAAATCTACGCCCTGCAGGAAAAGTGGTTCGGCGTGCGTATGCAACTGGCCGACAAGGTTCCGACCTTCTCGTGATCAGAATGCGGGACAAGCGCCCCGCATTCCCTCATCTCTCCGTCGAGTATAGCCTCCAATGAGCATCGACTGGGCCATCGTCGAAATGGCCATCCCGCTACTGGCGGAAGGTACCGTCATGACCCTGAGGATTTCGGCTCTTGCCGCGATCTTCGGTCTTCTCGGCGGTATTGCGCTCGGCTTGATCTCGCTGGGGGGCTGGACCTGGGCGCGCTGGGCGGTGCGGGCCTATGTGGATTTCATCCGCGGCACGCCGCTACTGATCCAGATCTTCATCGTGTTCTTCGGCTTGCCCATGACGGGATTTCGGCTCGGCGAATTCTGGGCGGGCGTGATCGCCCTGTCGCTGAACTCCGCGGGCTATATCGCAGAGATCGTCCGCGGCACGGTCGGGTCCGTCGAGAAAGGCCAGACAGAAGCCGCGAAGTCGATCGGCATGACGCGCGGCAAGATCCTGCTTTACGTGCTGCTCCCGCAGTCGATCCGGCCGATGATGCCGGCGCTGACCAATGATCTGATCACGCTGGTCAAGAACACTTCGCTGCTGTCAGTGATTTCCGTCTATGAGCTGACTCGCTCGGGCCAGGCGATCATCGCATCGCACTTCGTGCCGCTGGAAATCTTCGCGTTGCTTGCGATCTACTACTACGTCATCATCTCGGCGCTGTCTTACATCTCGCGGCTCATCGAGCGCCGCGTGCCGGCATGGTGATCGCCATGAGTAAACCCATAACGGCGTCCGGCAAGCCGCTGCTTTCGGTCCGCGATCTGCGCAAGAGCTATGGGGATCGCGAAATCCTCAAGGGCATTTCCTTCGACCTTATGGCGGGTGAGACCCTGGTGCTCATCGGCCCGTCGGGATCAGGCAAGACCACGGTCCTGCGCTGCCTCAACCATCTTGAAACCCCGTCCGGCGGCGAGATCACGCTGGCCGGCGACACCGTCGGCGGCAGCTATGTCGGCGAGGCCGCGCGCTGGGAGCCGATGAGCGAGGCAAAGCTCGCTTTGCAACGCCGGAAATTCGGCTTCGTGTTCCAGCGCTTCAATCTCTTTCCACATCTGACGGCATTGCAGAACGTCGTCATCGGCCCCCGCAAGGTGCTCGGCTTGTCGAATGCCGCGGCCGAGGCCAGGGCAGCCGAACAACTCGCGCGCGTCAGTCTGGCTGACCACATGGATAAGCTTCCGTCGCAATTGTCGGGCGGGCAGCAGCAGCGCGTCGCCATCGCCCGTGCGCTGGCCATGGAGCCGCGTCTGATCCTGTTCGATGAGCCGACATCGGCGCTCGATCCCGAGCTTGTCCACGAAGTGCTCGATGTTATGGGTGCCCTCGCCCGCGAAGGCATGACCATGATCGTGGTGACGCATGAAATGAGCTTTGCCCGGCAGGTTGCCGACCGGCTGATCTTCATGGCCGACGGCAACATCGTCGAAGAAGGGCCGCCTGAGGATATCTTCTCGGCTCCGCGCGAGGAAAAGACCAAGCGCTTCCTGACCCATGTCCTCAATCGGTGATCGTGATGTCGTCTGCTCCGCCCCTTGATCTACTTCTGACTGGCGCCACGCTTCTGACCGCCGATCCACGAAATCCATTGATCGAGAATGCCCTGGTTGGTGTTTCGAATGGCCGTTTCGTGCTGCTCGAAGCGGCTTCCTTCGACAAGCCACTGCCTCAGGCACGGCGCGTCGTCCATCTCGAAGGGCGCGTGATCACGCCCGGCTTCGTCAACATCCACACCCATGCCATCCTCACCATGGTGCGCGGGGTGGCCGAAGACCTGGGCTTCGCTCCGGCCTACACCCCAGGCATTCCGCAAGGTCACATGGTAACTCCGGACGAAGCCTATGCGATCTCGCGCCTCGGCGCGCTGGAGGCCTTGCTGTTCGGCTCCACGCTGATCAACGACACCTTCGTGCATGCCGACATCATTACTCCCGCGATGGCCGAGGTCGGCCTGCGTGTCTGGTCTTGCGGACGCATCCACGATGTCGATTTCCGCGGCGTGTCGACCGGGAGGTGGGAGCACAAGGACAAGATCGGCGACGAGACGCTTCACGCGGCTCTCGATCTCGCAGAGCGCTATCACGGCAAGAGCAATGGCCGCATCGGCGTGCAACTAGCCGCCCATGCGCCCGACACCTGCTCGACACCTTTCCTGAAACGCATCGGCGAAGCCGCGCAGGCACATGGCCTGCGGGTTACGACCCATCTCTCCCAAAGCAAGGTGGAACTGGCTCGCATCCGCGAACGCGACGGCATGAGCCCGCCGGAACTGCTCGAAGATGTCGGGCTTCTGACCACCACGCTACTTGCTGCTCACTGCATCCATGTCAGCGAGAGCGACATCGCCCGCATCGGCCGGGCCGGCATTAACGTCGCACACATCGCCAAAGGCAATGCGACGGGCGCGACCATCGCGCCTACTTCGAAACTGCGCGCCGCGGGCGCGCACCTGACGCTCGGTACCGACAACATGCACGCCGACATGGTGGAGGTCATGCGCTGGGCGCTGGCGGTAGGACGGATACAGGAAGGCTCGGTCACCGAAGACTGGCAGCCTGCGACCGTTTTCCAAATGGCGACCATCGCCGGTGCACGCGCCATGGGACTGGAAGACGAAATCGGCAGCATCGAAATCGGTAAACGTGCCGACCTGGTCGCATTCGATTTCCGCCGCCCGCATCTGACCCCCAACATCAATCCGCTTGGCAATATCGTGCACGTCGCACAGGGGCGCGACGTCGAGATGGTCGTGGTCGACGGCGACATCGTGGTCGCGGACGGCCAGCCGACGAGGGTGGATGCGGAAACGGTCCGGCGCGAGGCGGATCTGGCGATCCGGTCGCTATGGGAGCGGGTCCGTGGAGGATGATGTGCTGCGAATACTCCACCCGCCGGCAAATTCCTGCGGAATCCACTTCACTCGGGCCGGGCTCTTGACCGGGAAACTCGCTCCATGAAAATTCTTCTGATCAATCCTAATACATCCACCGACATGACGGAGCGCATGGTCAGGGCGGCGGCGGATGTGCTCGCCCCCGATGTCGAACTGATGGCGATAACGGCGACGCGCGGCATGCCCTACATCGCCAGCCGCGCCGAGGCCGTGATCGCGGGCACGATCACGCTGGAGATGCTTGCCGAGCATCATCGTGGCACCGATGCGGTGGTGATTGCGGCCTTCGGCGATCCAGGTCTGATCGCGGCGCGCGAACTGTTCGAGGTGCCGATCACTGCCATGGCGGAATCCGCCATTCTGACAGCCTGCATGCTGGGCAAACGCTTTGCCATCCTGACCTTTTCCAGGGCGCTCGTGGCCTGGTACGAGGACGCCGTCGCGCTGTGCGGCCTTGAGGCACGATGCGGGGGCATCCGTGTGCCTGATGTCAGCTTCCAGTCGGTTGCGACCGTTCAGCACGAATTGGAGAACGAGCTCATCGCGCTCGCCGAGCGCACGGTGAAGAAGGACGGCGCCGACGTTATCATCCTTGCTGGAGCGCCGCTGACCGGGCTCGCGGGGCGCGTCGCCGATCGTGTCTCTGTGCCGCTTATCGACCCGCTCGCCGCAGCAGTGAGCCAAGCGCAGACGCTGGCCCGGCTGAAGCCGCGCGCTGCCCGCGCGGGCCGCTTCGCTCGGCCTGGGCCAAAGCGTACAGAAGGGCTGACGCCGGCCTTGGCCGATTGGATCGAGCACCGCGTTGCGAGCGACGCTCCGGTCGCGCTTTCCATTGCGGGCAACGAGAGGTGACATCAGACATGCCCAAAATGGGCCGTGCAACAACCGCTAGGCGTCGGTATCGGCGCAAGACGCGCCGACACCGACGTGGTGAATGGGATCGTAGATCCAGAAAGGAGCGGCTGGTCCGAGATTTTCTTTAAGGACAAACCTTAGCCAGGTGTTCCCATCTTTAGCCCAACGTTTCCAACCGGTATCTCAACTGTTGCCACTCGCCATTTCGGCTGCGAGCAAGACTGCCGCGCGCGTTGCACCGATGCCAGCGATCCCCTTGCCGGCGATGTCGTAAGCGGTTCCGTGCGCAGGCGTGCAGATCGGAAACCTAAACCCTCCCAGCAGCGTTACTCCGCGATCAAATCCTATCAGCTTCATCGCGATCTGGCCCTGATCGTGATACATCGTCAGCACCGCGTCGAATGCGCCATTCTTCGCGCGAAGGAAGACGGTGTCCGCCGGAAACGGTCCTTCGGTCACCACGCCTTTAGCTCGTGCCTCCTCGACGGCTGGCCTGATCGAGTCAATTTCCTCGCGGCCGAAATTTCCGCCATCACCAGCGTGCGG
Organism: Nitrobacteraceae bacterium AZCC 2146; assembly: GCA_036924855.1. Taxonomy (NCBI): domain Bacteria; kingdom Pseudomonadati; phylum Pseudomonadota; class Alphaproteobacteria; order Hyphomicrobiales; family Nitrobacteraceae; species Nitrobacteraceae bacterium AZCC 2146. The sequence continues at coordinate 6,775,802 of JBAGRP010000001.1, read as the reverse complement.
ATTAAGACCGGCGACTGCGATACGCGGACGGTCGAATCCGGCCCCCCGCATCGACCGGTCGGTGAGCTCGAGCGCGCTAAGCACACGGTCCTTGGTGATACGTGCCGCAACCTCAGCAAGAGAGATATGTGATGTGACGCGCGCGTTCCAAAGCCCATCCAGCACATTGAATTCGCTCGCTGGGCCATCGAGTCCCACCACATCTGCCGAAAAGCTGATCTCGTCGTCGTAGGAAGGACGAGCGAGGCGCATCGCGTGCTTATTGAACGGCGTAAAGCAGACCGCATCGGCTCGACCGTCGCGCGCGAGCGTTAAGGCATGCCGATAGTTTGCCAGTGAAAATCGGCCACCTTCGACAACGGCGATACCTCGCTGGATCGACGCAGGGTCAAGATGGCCGAGATCGATGAAGACAGGCTTTTCTTCTTCGTTCGAAAAATCGGTGCCGGGCGCAATAACTTTTATGTCAAGCTCAACTGCAGCAATTCGCGCTCCATCATCGAGAACGCGGCGGTCTCCGATGACGACGAGCCGGACCTTCGCGGTCACATCATCAAGCGCAAGAAGCCTGGCGGTTAATTCAGGGCTGATGCCGGCCGGATCACCCATGGCAAGCGCGATATTCGGTCTTTTTTTGTTCGTGTCGTGCCGTTCTGCGGTCAATGTAAATCTCCTGCCTATGCGTCCTCGATCGTCAAGGTTTTAACGATGGTCGCGCTCTCATTTTCCCGATTGTCTGGAAGATCACCGGCAGTACAAGCAGCGCCACGCCCAGGAAGACCAGTGTTGTAACGAGCATACTGCTGAAAAATATCCCAAGCGAACCTTTGGACATCAACATGGATTGCCGAAATGCATCTTCCGCCTTGTCGCCGATGACGATGGCGAGCACCAGCGGTGCCAACGGATAATGAAGCTTCTTGAACAAGTATCCAAACACGCCGAAGCCCATCATCAACACGACATCAAGATAAGAATTCGAAACTGAATAGGCGCCGACTGTACAGATGATGACGATCAGCGGCGCGATAATAAAAAACGGAACTCGCATCAAGGCAGCGAACATAGGCACGGTGAGCAACACAAGGATGACCGCAACGACGTTACCGAGATACATTGAGGCGATAAGTCCCCAGACAAAGTCCTTTTGCTCGACGAATAACATCGGTCCAGGATTCAGTCCCCAGATCATCAGGCCGCCCATCATGACCGCAGCGGTAGCTGACCCGGGAATGCCAAGGGACAGCATGGGAAGAAGCGCGCTCGTTCCAGCTGCGTGATCCGCTGTTTCCGGAGCGATGATGCCTTCGGGCTCCCCATTGCCAAAATTCTTGTGCCGGGGTGAGAGGCGTTTAGCGATGCCGTAGCTCATGAAGGATGCTGCGGTAGGACCGCCTGGCGTAATTCCCATCCAGCAACCGATCGCAGCACTTCGCAGCAGCACCCAGCCATATCGCGGAAGATGAATGAGCGTGCGGAAGACTTCACGCCACTCCACCTTTGAAGAAATCACCTTGACGTGGAACTCCTCTTCCACCGCGATCAACAACTCGCCAATGCCGAACAGACCCATTACCGCAACGACGAAATTGACACCTTTTACCAGTTCATCAATCCCCATCGTCAGTCGAACACTGCCGGAGACGGTATCGATCCCGATAGCGGCCAGGGCGAAGCCAATGGCGAGCGATACCAGCGTCTTGACTGGCGGCGAGCCACCCATGCCAACGAAGCTTGCAAAAGCGAGAAGATAGACGGCAAAATATTCTGGAGGACCAAAAGCCAGCGCCACTTGCGCTACCCAGGAAGCCAGCAGGGTAATGAGGATGACGCCCACCATCGCACCAAAGGCGGCTGACCCGAAGGCGGTCGCCAATGCCGTTGTCGGCCTGCCATCGCGCGCCATTGGATAGCCATCGAAGGTGGTCGCAACGGACGAAGGTTCGCCCGGAATATTGAAGAGAATCGAAGTCACGGACCCGCCAAACAACGCCCCCCAATACATGCACGAGAGCAGAATAATTGCCGACACCGGTTGCATGCCGAACGTAAGGGGCAACAGCAGCGAAACTCCGTTGGGCGCGCCAAGGCCTGGCAATACACCGACCAGGATTCCAAGCAGGACGCCGATCACCATAAGAACGATATGATTCCCGGAAAGGGCGATGGCGAAGCCATGAAGGAGAGATTCGAGATTTTCCAACGAATCCCCCTCAAAATCCGAGTGCGTCGCCGAGCACTCCGCGCGGCAGCGATATCTGGAATGTGCGCTCAAATATCAAATAGAGCGCGAGGGCGGTGCTTACTGCGGCGATAGCCGAGAAAAGAAACGCGCCTCGTTTGTGCCAAGCGATCGCCCCAAACGTATAGACCGCTGAGGCAAGGTACATCCCGATCAGCGGGATGACCCCGACATACACGATGGCAGGCACAAAAAGCATTCCCAATCGCTTGAGCTGGCTCGGCCGGATCACGACGTAGTCATTCCGCGGCCACCCTTTCACAAGATTGAAAATGCTGCCGCCGCAGATAATGACTCCTACGATGAAGGGGAAGGTGCCGGCATCGACGCCAGCGCTGGACCATCCGATACCGTTGTCCACACTGGAAATAGCGACCGACGCACCGAAGACTCCGGTCAGGAGTGCCGTCGCCGTTTCCAGACTACGCCGCGAGACCATGATTGGGGTCCTAATGGGAGAGCAGCCAGCCTTCTTGGGCGGCGACTTCATGGGTGCGCTTGACGTCTTCCTCGATAAACTTGCTGAGCGTATTGCCGGTCAGGAAAGTATCGGTCTGCGAAGTTCGGTCGATATATTCCTTCCATTCCGGCGTGTTCTGAACCTTCTTCACCAGATCGACATAAAACGCAGCCTGATCCGCCGTGACTTTTCCGGGCAGCCAGACCGTGCGTGGCTGTTGGAACTGCGGGATGTCGAGTCCGGATTCAACGCAGGTCGGGATGTCGTGCCAGTTCTGCGTTTGAGTGACCTTTGGGCCATCAGGAAGACGATGCGGGCTGAATACGCAAAGTGGTCGCTGCGTATTACCCTTCCAATGGCCGATACTTTCACTCGGATTATTCACATGAGAGTCGATATGGCCGCCGGCCAATTGTACAGCCGCCTCAGCACCGCTCTTGAAGGGGATGTAGGTGAATTTCACCTTTGCAGCCTTGTCGATCATGCGCGTGAGGACTTCATCGGTGTCCTTTGACTGCGCGCCGCCCATCTTGAAATCCCCGGGTTTCGCCGCGACAGCTTTGAGGTAATCCGACACATTTTGGTATGCGGCATCCTGCTTTACCCACAGCAGAAATTCGTCCTGCACCATCGCGGCGATCGGCGTCAGGTCGGTATGCTTAAAAGCGACCTTTGATACCATCGGCTGAGTCCAGGCGTTCGACGTCCCGAACACGACTTTATAGGGATCGCCCGCCATCGCCTTGAGGTATGTAAAGCCTTCAGCGCCGCTGCCTCCGGCCTTGTTCACCACGACGATGGGCTGCTCAATAAGCTTATGTTTTGTGATGATGCCCTGAACTGCGCGTGCAAAATTGTCTGTGCCACCTCCCGGGCCGGCCGTCGCGATGAATTCAATCGGCTTAACGGGCTGCCAGGCCGCATCCGCCAACCCCGGCATACATACCGCAAGACCAAAGGCGGCGATCACAACGCATTTCGGCATTTGACTCATTGCGCTCTCCCATTGGATTTAGATTCTATTTTTTTGTTTTTGAAGTTTGATCTTCGCTTGTGCGTCAGGTGACCTCGTCCGGCAGAAAACTTGCTGCGGCCACGGCGCCTTCTTTCTGAAGTGCGGCAATTTCATCGGCGCCGAACCCGTACGCACTCAAAACTTTAAGAGTGTGCTCACCGAAAAGTGGGGCACCGGTGCGCACTTTGCCTGGCGTCTGCGAGAATTTGATCGGTAGTCCGAGCGTCTTGACCGTTCCGAGTGTCGAATGCTCGACTTCGACTACCATCTCGCGAGCAATCGTCTGCGGATCTGCGAGTGCCTGCAGCATGTCGTAAACCGGCCCGCATGGCACTCCCATGTCATCAAGTGCAGTCAGCCAGTATGCAGCCGGCCTGGTGCGAAAGCGGGGGGCAAGTTCGGCTTCCAGCTCCTTCAGATGGGCCATGCGGTCGGAGCCTTTTGTGAAGCGTGGATCGTGTGCGAGCTCCGGAGCGCCCAGAACGTCGAGCGTGCGCAGCCAGTTTTTCTGATTGGCGCCCCCAACGACGATCCAGTCATCAGATGTCTCGAAAGCCTGATAGGGCGCATTGAGCGGGTGGGCCGAGCCCATCGCTTTCGGCGCTACGCCGGTCGCGAGTGCGATGGCGGCCTGCCAGTACGTCTGCACAAGCGCGGCTTCAAACAAGGATGTTTCGACCCATTGCCCCTGCCCGGTCTTTAAGCGGTGCGTATAGGCGGCGAGAATGCCCATGGCAGCGAGAAGACCCGCGGTGATATCGGACAACGGCGCTCCGCATTTGACCGGCGGACCATCGGGATTTTCACCCGTAAAACTCATGATCCCGCTCATGGCCTGCGCCACGAGATCGAAACCACGGCGATGTTTATAGGGGCCTGTGCGGCCAAAGCCGGACAGCGAGCAGTAAATCAGACTGGGATTTTCCTTGCTGAGTTCCGCGTAGCCGAAGCCAAGACGCTCCATGACGCCGGGTCCGAAGTTTTCCACCAACACATCCGCCGAGCTGACGAGACGCCGCAGGACCGTCGCTCCGCCCGGCGTTTTCAGATCGAGAGCGATACCGTTCTTATTGCGATTCATCATCAGGAACGACGCCGCCTCGTCGCCGATCTTGGGCGGAAGCATGTAGCGAGTGTCGTCGCCGGCGGGAATCTTCTCGACCTTAATGACTTCGGCGCCCATGTCGGCGAGCATCAGCGTGCAGGTCGGTCCCGCCATAACGTGGGTCAGGTCGATAACCTTCAATCCGGTCAATGGGCCCATTGTTTCTCCCGCGATATTGTTATTGGGGGGGGGCGCGACTATTCGCCGGTCCATTGCGGCTGGCGCTTATTAAGAAAGGCATCCCTACCTTCGGCGAAATCCCGACTTTGGTAACATTTGAGGATCAGATCCTCGTCGTCTTCGAGGACCTTTGCTCTCATGCGATACAAAGCCTGCTTCGTGGTGCGCAGCGTCAACGGAGCGTGGCTTGCGACCAGGCGGGCCAGCTCATGGGCTCGCTGCTCCAGGGTGGGAAGATCTTCCACTACGTCATTCAGCAGACCAATTTTGGCCGCTTCTTCTGCTTCGATGAGGCGCGCGGTAAAAATGATCTCCTTGAGGCGCGCGGCCCCGATCAGCGTCGAGAGCCGGTTGATGCTGGGCATCGACAGGCAGTTGCCGAGTGTCCTCGCGACCGGGAATCCGAATTTCGCAGTCTTTGTGCCGATGCGAAGATCACAGCACGCCGCGATTCCGGCGCCGCCGCCGACACAAGCCCCCGCGATCGCGGCGATGGTCGGAACTTGACATTGCTCAAGCGTGCCTAACACGCGATCAATCCTGGCCTCGTAATCGATTGCGTCCTGCGGGGTTTTGAATGCGCGAAATTGATTGATGTCGGTACCTGCAGCGAATGCCTTGTCGCCTGCGCCGGTCAGGACCAGTACCTTGAGCGAACCGTCTTTGCTCGCGTTCTCACAGATCTCCGCAAGGCGCTCATACATATTAAACGTCAGTGAATTTCTTGCCTGCGGTCTGTTGAAGGTGACCCGGCCGATGCCGTCATGGACCTCGTAAAGGAGGTCGGTATCGACTGTGATGGGGTCGCTCATTTGCTTCCAGACTGCTTGGAGACGCGGTTTACCGGCGGGCCGAATAAGTCGAGCTCCGTAATTATGAATGCAAAAATAGCATTTCGCAACAGAATATTTCTTTATTAGTTGTTTTTTGGCAATTTTGCATTCAAAATGAGCTACGGCTAATTCGGGGAGAGGATAAAATGATGCATGATGAGGTGGTTTCGCGCCTCAGGCACATTCTGACGGAAGGTGAAATTCCACCTGGCGCGCGAATTCCTGAGCGCGAACTATGCGTTACGCTGAGCATATCGCGCACGCCGCTGCGCGAAGCGCTGAAAGTCCTCGCCGCCGAGGGGCTGGTATTGTTGTTGCCCAATCGCGGATCGCGCGCCGCGAAGCTCACGCAAAAGGACGTCAAGGAACTCTTCGAAGTCTGCGAGGCGCTTGAGGCCACGGCTGGCGAATTGGCATGTCCGCGCATTTCAGACGAGCAACTGCGAGAAATCTGTGCGTTGCAAGCCAATATGGTCGAACACTATCGGGCGCGCGACCTGTTGTCGTACTATCGCTGTAACCGGCTGATCCACGAAAGCATCGTGCGGGCCGCCGATAATGCGGTTCTCGCCGGATTTTATGAATCGGTGGCGGCACGTATTCGTCGTGCACGATTCATCACGCCCATGTCTTCTGAACATTGGGCGCTGGCGGTTCAGGAACATGATGGAATTCTGAACGCGCTGCAACGACGCGACGCGAGCGGGCTCGCGCATATCTTGCGGACGCATCTTCGACGCAAGCGCGAGGAAGTTGTGCTGGCAGGGTTCGCCGAAGCGAGTGGTATTCGAAATCTACCGGCCGATATTTGACAATTCGTGGGAGCGTATGGTCGCTACAAGGGACATTATCGACCAGACGCGCTGACTGACTGGAGCCGGAGTATCCAGTCTTGGAAGAAGCGGGGTTATGACGTCTACGTCTATTTCGACAATGATCAGAAAAGCGCAGCACCGGCCGACGCCCTCAAGCTGGCTCGGCTTCTGAAGTGACAATCGATCCAACGTCGCAAGCAGGGTACATAACCAAGTCATGCCCACGCGGGCTCGCTCGCCGCAAGCCCGGTCCTATTTGTCGCCTTTCAGACTTATCGCATTACCAGCGATCACTACCGACCCCGACGCCGACACTGACGCCAGGAGCCCGGAAGCCGACTCCGGCCCGCGGCCCATCATCCCAGTCACGATAGCCGCGGCGCTCGATGTATCTTTCGCGCGGCGCATAATTGTAGGAATCTTCCACAATGATACGGCGGCCGCCCCGGGTCCGATAACAACGCCCGCCCTCGTCGCAGATCAGCCGAACCTGCTGGGCAAGATCCGCGTTCGCATACTCATTGCTCGTATAGATGTCAGAGGCATTTGCGCTGCCCACAAACAATGCTCCAGCGCTCGCCAGGAGCGCAATCGCGAACTTCCTCATGTGATCCTCCTCGTTCAACCGAATGCTGCCCGTGGACTCAGAAGTTCGGCGGTTGCCATTTGTTCCCGATTTCCATTCTTTTACAAATCACCGTCGTTGAACGCTTTCTATCGATAGTTCACTGGGCGGGCAGACGTTTGACCTGCTGCTCTCATCGCTTTGGAACGGCGCAACCTGTTGGATTATGAACTGGGGAACGAGCCCAAGCATCGAGGATGCAAATATAACGAAGAGCACATATCATGAAACAATCCTTGTTCGTTACGACGGCCGTCGCCGTTTTGATTGGAACCGGCGCCCTGGCGCAATCGCCGAATGAAAAGTCGACCGCGCCGTCTGCGGCGCAGAGTCAGCCCAACGCAAACTCGCCGGCATCGCAGGCGCCAGCGTCCTCTTCTTCCGCCGGTTCTACATCGACCACCCAAAACACGCAGTCGGCGCCGGCTAACAATCGACAGGACACCACAACCGGCCAGTCGGCGCAGAACCCGAACGCCAACGGCGACGCACAGCGTTCGCAGGCACAGTCCAGCCCGCCCTCTCCATCGAGATCAGACCGCAATGCGACGACGGCCCCCTCACAGGCGCAGTCCGCGCCACAGCCGGCTTCTTCTTCGCAGGCGCAAAAACAACACAACTCCGCCGGCGACTAATCAGAACCAGCCAACGGCCAACAGCGCCACCAACGCAAATCCCAATAGCAATGCTGCGGCGCCAAATCAGCCCGCAAACAACCAGGCCAACACGCGCTGACATTGGATGAGGACGGCTGCGCCGCGCTGCAAATGCACCTCCCTCGGAACGACGGTGCCGACCGACAGCGAGAAATTCACATTGGTCACAGGTTTCGTGCCTTCCGGCGTCGAGTAAAATTTTCGGATCGATTCGGAACGCCCGTCGACGATACCGGTTAGCCGCACTGATGACACCTTGAGGGATGCTGCCGAGGCGATGGCGGCGCTTGGCGTCGGTCTGGCGCCTACCTATCACGAGCGGCTGGAATGATCTCTGATCGCGATATTGCCATCCGCGGCGTGGGTATGGGTCGCGGGCCGGATTCGCGTGTCGGCGACGTCATGACCGCTGATGTCAAATATTGCTTCGAGGATCAGGACCTCGACGAGGTCACCGAAAACATGGGTGATATCCAGGTCAGGCGCCTCCCGGTCCTGAGTCGCGAGAAGCGGCTGGTCGGCATCATTGCGCTCCGATCTCGGTTCCGTCCGCGGATCCGTTTTGCGTAAAATCGGCACTCTAAGGACCTCCGGACACCAAACCCGCGATGACCATCACGAGCGCATAAAGGTCGATCCTGCCGTTGACGATGAGATCTTCCGAGCTATTCACTCTGAGCTATGGCGGTTTATCTTTGGATTTTCGTTTCAGTTCATCAACAATGACCTCCTTGAGTTTTTCCTCAAGCATCGACATCTCCTCCGAGTTTTTCACTAGGACCTCGTCTCGTCTCGGCCATGGACCTGCGCCGGCGGCGCGGTTGCCTCGACCGCCGTGAAAGATTCCAGAATACGATAACTGTGCTCGGCTTGAGCGGGCACCAACCAGGAGTCGCCTGCCTCCAGCCTGATTGTCTGGCCTTCAAGGGTCAGTTCGGCGCGCCCGGCAATGACGTAGCCTACGGTTTCGTAGTCTCTGCGATCAGATCCCTTCGCCTGCGGCGGCTCGTTTTCCCATAACCGCATCGCAACGCGCTTGCCCGATACGAGATAAGTCTGGCCCATGGTCCCCTTCGGCGCGGATTTTTCCGATACCTTTTTAATCGTACTATCATTCTTCATGTTCGGCTCCCGGTCCGTTCATCCCTTGAGTCAATCGAAAACTAGAGCGCTGGTTCCTCGCGTGAAAGGGGAACCGTCGGCCAAACCGCCGTGTGTTCGCGGAAGCCCAAGTTTCGAGGGGCTGTCATGATGGCATCGGTGTGAGACGAAGGTTCAACGACAATCAGATACCGCACGAACGGGCGCAAACGACCGCTGAGCGCGATTCCTTCCCCGGGCGAGAAATTTTTGCCCGATGCGCTAAGGCAATCGCCGACCAGGCCAAGACTCCAGCGATAGTTACTTCCCGCCGGCCAAACCCGCGAAATATCAAATCGAGCTTCGGACGAGACAGCCTGATCGTCTTGGTTCGACGGCTGCATAGATTGTTGCGTTAGGTCTGATTATTTCGGATTGGGCTCGACAAGGTCCTTTCCAGGATTCTCGAGTTTTCCGGCTCGTGAAAGCGTCACGGCGGCACCGAGCGCCTGGGCGACGTTGAGCACCTGCTGCTGAAAGGCCGTGTCGTCGTCCAAGGCTTGATGCGAAGTGGCATAGGGTTCCATGTAACCGACATAGCCGTCGGCTTCTGCCATGCCTCCTGCCGAAATCAGCGACATATCGGTCAACCAGTCGGCTAGCGAGCGCCGCAGCGTTTCCGCTCCCACACTGTCGCCATGCGCGATAATTCCGAAATGCCGGCCAGCCAAGTGCCGTGGATAAGGCCAGCCCTTTAACTCCAACGCCTTGGCTTCCGCAACCTCCTTGCCGTGGGTCGAAGATGGATCCGGGTTACCGCCGTCGGCACAGACAAGCCGGTCCATCATCGCCTTCATCGCCGTCGGTGCATGATACCAATTTACCGGCGCGATGATCATGATGCCGTGCGCCGCGACCCACATCGGATAGATATCGTTCATCCAGTCGTCGCTCTGGCCGAGCGAATAATTGGGATAGCAGCTGCACGGCCAGTGACAGAGCGCCATGGAAGTCGAGACACAGGACTTGCAAGGGTAAATTTGCTTGCCGAATTCCGACGTCAACCGCGACAGGTTGAGGATGTCCACAGAACATCCCATCGCTTCAAATACCGGCTCAGCAAGTTTGACGAGGCGCCATGTCTTGGACATCTCGCCCGGACAAGTATGTTCGCTGCGCGAGGAGCCGTTGATGATGAGAATGCGCGCAGGTTCACCTTCATTGTCGTGGCGCCGCTGCGCGGCGCGAATAGCGTCGCTCGCTGCGAGCCAATCAACCGAGATTTCATACTCGGGATCGGCGTAACCCGGGCCTGCCTTTCGTGTGACCGGTGTTTTTCGAGAGTGACTATAGGATCCCATGCCGCAGCAACGATAGCATCGAGTTCGCGCTGCAGCGGTTCAAACACCGGATCGGCAAACCGGCTGCGGTAGCGCGTTTCGAATTCCTCTCGGTCTAGCTTGACGGGCGGCATCCCCTTTCGAATGTCAAACTCCGCCATGTTTTCCGAATCCTGTTCTCGAAGACTAAACCCTCCTTATAACGACGCCGAGAACACGATCGTTCCCGGCTATGGGAACGATTCATCTAAGCCCGTGTTTCCCGACAGGCATTTCCCCCTGACGCTTGACCCTGCCCCGCCAATTGGTTCGGTCGAATGGTTGGGGTTCTTTTTGTCAGGTCATTTGGTAGAAGCGGAACATGGCGCTTTATCGAGTGAGGCCTACGCGGGCCGATGTCGAAATCGCGAACGCTATCTCGGAGCATACCCGCCCCGCGACCGAAGCCATCGCGGAGACGCTGACATGGGGCGCCGACGAACATGTTCTCTGTGCCTTGGCGGCCGCTTGGTGGCTCTATTGCGGCGGTGGCCGCGCAAGGGACAGGGTAGATAGCAATCATCTCCTGCTGACGGCAGTTGCAGTATCCGTCATTCCCCATCTGCTCAAAGCCATCTTCGATCAGGAGCGGCCCGATCGCTTGACGGTCCGCGGTCATCTGCATGGCGTGCCTTTTTCGGGGAAAAGTCGCGACGCCTTTCCATCCGGACATGCCGTGCATGTCGGTGCGCTGGCATCGGCTGCCACCATCCTGCCCCCCGCGAAGCGCAATCTAGTCTGGTCGATCGGCGTGGCGCTGGTCCTGACGCGGATCGTGTTGCTTGCTCATTGGACCAGCGATGTCGCCGCTGGCCTCGCGCTCGGCGGGTTGACGGAGCGCTTGCTGAGGTTCTGGACCGGATACGGTCGCGGGGCCAATTCAGTCGAAGCGCGCCAGCGGAACCGGAAAAGCCCAAGCTGGTAAACCGAGGCAGATGACCCGGAGATCGCCATTCCGCGATCCCCGTGCCAACTCAAAACGTCACTTCCGAGTTCAGGCCGCTGCCTCGTAGTTGACTGCCGTCTCGGCGATCTTGCTCAAGGTGTCGTCTGTCTTCTTTTCTTGCGCCAGGGTTTGATCAAGCAATTTGAACGCTTGCGGCATATTGAGCGTGGCAGCCCATGCTTTCAGCGTGCCATAGCGCGAGATTTCGTAGTGCTCCTCTGCCTGGGCGGCTGCCAGCAAATCAGCGTCCAGCGCGGGCGTATCTGCGTACTCGTCCATGATCTCTTTGCTTTCATCAAGAAGGCCTTCGATGGCATCGCATTTCTTGCCTCGCGCGGCTTTGCCCAGCAGTTCGAATATTTTTTCGAGGCGGTCAATTTGGGCCTCGGTTTCGTCGTGATGTTTTTCGAAGGCGGCTTGAAGCTTGTCGGAAGTCGCAGCCGACGCGTTAAGCGCGCTCCGCGCAGCAGCACGCCCCCTAATCATCACCGAGAGCGTGCAAATGATTTCACAAAGACAGCGTCTCCGTAGCTTATGTTTCAGTACGCCGCGATCGGCTTGGGCCCAGGTCTGGCATCTTTGGCTAATCGTCCTTCCGCGGAGTTCGATAACGGGACGGCTCATTCGCGGCCAGGTCTGGCGCCGCCATGATGGACGCCGATGGATCTACAGAGGTTCGTCGAACACCGCGTCTGAGACGTGATGCATAAACCGACCGCGTCACCTAGGCACGTCGATGAAACGCGACCGCCAACTTTCCCGGTGTTTGATGTGGGCAGCGATTTTCCATTTAAACCACCGATACCGCCGTCATATCGTTGTGCAGGATCAATTGTTCGTCACGATTATCCCACTTGATCCTTACGCCAGCCCAATTCGTTTCAATGACTGTGCCCGCGTCCTTTTTGTTGTCGCTCCATATGACGCGAGTACCGACTTGAAGACGTCTTGATTCTGTACCGGTCATCAGAATTTCTCTGCGCAGCCTAGCAACCGCGGCAAATGCCTTTCAACTTCGCGGCCGTTGCCGCTTCCTCTTTGCTAAATGGGCTAGCGGAATCCGAAAAATCCTCTTTAACGTTTTTCTTTTTTGCTGGCAGGTTAGCTCTGTCGAAACAGGCTAATCTGGCTTTGTCGTCGGTGACGCCCGTGCATTCGGATGCCGCTGTAGCGGCCTGAGAGTATAAAAGGACGGATAAAAACAATAGAAAAAACTTCAATTGAGTATCCTTTTCTGGAACGTGCGAGGCGTCATTGCCCCGTCGCCAACCGCGCCGAGCCATTGTCGGTAATGATCAGATTACCTATTATTTCGCTTGCGTAGCCTAGACGTTTCAGTGGGTCACTGATGCGCGATGGCACGGTGCCCCTCGCGAAGGACATGCTCAATTGTTTCAGGACTGCGAATTCGTCTGCGGAGAGGACGGTCGGGGATCATCGCGCTTTCCGTGGCTATTTGCCGTGGGTGGAGATTAGCAAGCTTGGTCTCCGTCGGCCCATCTAATTATTGAGGCTCCATCATCCGAATTTTTTCCAAGGCTGAGTTTGTACAGAAACAATGACGCCGACTGTATTCCCGCGCTGAAATTCGACTCCGGCATTTTGAAACGCCTTACGGATTGCGCTAAGGTACTCATTTGACGTTGGGTGCGCGTTCGCTTCAAAATTGTTGATCGTACTAATCGACAAGCCGGACGCTTCGCCCAAATCGAGCCTACTCCAGCCCAAAAAAACGCGAGCGGCGCATACTTGTTGGACGGTGAAGGGCCGCATTGAAGTTCCTATGCTTAAGGTCGCGGAAGAACGTAGCGAACAGTTACTCTATCAATGATGACATCGCCGGGCATCATCGCGGCCTCCATGGCGTTCCAGCATTCATCGTTAACTTCTGATCGGCCATTAAGCGCGCTATGAAGCTCAGTCGATGTAATAGTGAAATGTTTCGCGCCACGCTTCGTCGCCTGCGACAGTTGCACATGAAGTGCGTGACCGTAATGGTCGATCGATGCCATTTAAAATCCATTTGAGCGCGTCGACCGGGTGCCGGTCATCGTCCCGTGGCCAGCCGACACACAAGGTCCAACGTGCAGCTTTCTGACTGAGTACCCTTCAGTGCCGTTCTTTTCCGCTCTTAATTGTCTTATCAATCGTGCGCCATGCCGCGATTATAGCAGATTGTTTCGTTTTTGCCTGTCCTTGTGCTGTGGATTTCACGCTGAGCATGACGGACCAACGAGCCATACCCGTTTCTTCATCTTTAGATACTTCGAACTGTAGTCCTCGGTATTCCATACTTCCCCCTAGTATCCCGACGTATCTGGCGAACTCGACGGCTTCCACCACATTTCCCAACCAATCGCAGTCGCGGCGCTCGCTTCCGCCAGCTTGATCGCTTCGCCTTTGGTTCGCAATGTTCTTTCTGGTCCATCCGGCATCAGCCTCACGAGCCACTGATGCCTACCAGCCTGCCAACCCTTCGTGGCCTCGCTGCGGTCGAAAACGCAGAACCAACCATTGGGACCGTATCCGGCGGCGACATAACCTTTGCGCTTCGTAAAGTTGTTCTTCGGGCGCACCAGTGGTCCTCTTCAAAGTCAGAGGATGGCACGGCAAGGGGCAGAAAACCTAGATAAAATCTGATGATTTGATCAATTCGACAGTCGTTCACCCTCTCCGAGTCACGCTCAAGGTCTTCGTGGCGTGAGCTTCCGAATCGGCAGGGGTGGCAAAGTACCTATGTCGGCGATCCGTTGTGGCGGCGCCGCAACAGGGATGATGTTCCTCAGCGGGGAACATCATTATTCCTTTCCCGCTGCACTTTACGCGATTTAGATTTTTCCCGCTGGGGCCAGTACATTTATGTAAGCACTCAATTTTGAGCCAGCAGGCGGCGGAGCATTCGCGCTCCGCCGCCTTGTTCGTCTGGCCTATTGTTCCGTGCATTTCACACCGACGTTGATGGGGCGCCGGCCGTGCACCTAAGACGACCGGTCCGAAACCCGAAATCAGGTTATTTGACTTTTAGCATTGTAAAGCAGTCCCGATCGCGCGGGCATCTTACCTCGACCTTACCACGACTTGAGACTGGCCGTTACGCGGTACGTTCCCCTTGCCTAAGTTGCGCTTTGAGTGATTACGGGTCTGGGGAGCTTCATGTCATGCGCGATCTTGTGGTTTTGTCCGCCGTGGCGGCATTGGGTCTGGCTGGCTGTCAGACCGCCGAGGCACCTGCCACCGCAAGCGGCAAGCAGGAAGTGTCGATCAAAGCGTCGGTGCCGGCCGAAAAAGCGCACTGATATGCCCCCTTTGAAGTTCTCTAATCGCGCTCGTCAATAGCTTTTCTTCCATGACTGGGCGTTCTCGCCGGGCTCAGAGTTCTCTCCGCGGTCGATGGTCTGCATCGCCGCATGTTGGCGTCGGATGGTGGATCGGCCGAAGTGGTCCACGTGGTCATCATGGAAGGTGCGGTGGTCCACGTGGTCATCATGGAAGGTGCGGTGATGCCACATTCAAAGGGACGGCCTGATCCGCGCCATGCGTCCCGGCGGGGACGCGCCGTTGGAAGCGTTGTCAGGGCAGCATGGATCTGATCATGCGGCCACAGCGCTCCAATGGAACGGAGTGTTTGTCTTCCACATTGCGTGAAGAATGACGGCGAGCTTCCGTGCCACAGCGACGCGCGCTTTCTTGAAGCCGACAACCTTAGCGAGCTTGAGGCCCCAGGCCTTGAGGGTCGAGAAGGCCTTGGTTCTCGTGAGTAACGTCGTGGCGGCCTCATAGAGATGCTTACGCGTCATCTGGTTTCCGTGTTTGGAGATCCGCCCATTCCGGCTAACTTCGCCTGACTCGTAGCGCCGCGGCGTCAATCCGAGATAAGCGCCTGCGCTCGACGATCGCTTGAAGCGCTCGGCATCATCGAAGACCGACGCAACCGAGAGAGCTGTGATCGCGCCGACGCCCGGAGCTGTCATAAACAAGCGTGCCGCCGGATTCTTCTTGGCAATCATCAGTACCTGGCGATCGAAAACCTTGATGCGATCGAGGATTGCCATTCGAGCCTGCATGAGCGTCTCGACAATGACGCGCATTGGCGCTGAAGCATCGAGTTCACCCGCGACGATCTCTTTGGCCCGCAAGGCAAAGCCCCCGCTGGCTTTGCCAAACAGCACACCGAAGGTGCGCAAGAGCCCCCGGATTTCGTTCTCCAGCTTGACGCGGGTCCGAACGAGAACCTCACGAGCGGCCAACAGCGATCGAACCTCGTAGCTATCTCGGGACTTGATCCGGACGTGCTTGAACCAGCCTGTGCGAACGATCTGGGCGAGCCCAGCGGCATCATTCCGGTCGGTCTTGTTCGGCCGCATCTTCAAGGCAGCATGGGCGTGCCGAGCATCCATGCAGACGATTGGGATGCCTCGATCGTGCAATTCATTCCATAGCCATACAGCTAGCGGACCAGTCTCCATCCCGACACGAACCAGATCGGGCGCGTTCTTCGACAACCAGGAACTGATTGTCTCTGGGCAGGTCGCGATCTTCTTCTCGGCCGTGATCCGTCCCGTCTCATCGACGACGCAGACAGCTGTTACTTCCTGCGAGACATCAAGTGCGGCATACTTCGTCATGGCAGCTCCCCTTCATTTGCGGTGCAAAGACCGATCCTTCGATACGATCAGTCTGGGGAGCTGCCGCTCAAACGTCGAGTGCGCCACCCGCGATTACGCTAAGTGGTCCTCCCTGAAGTATGGTTTTGACCATGGTGGAGCTGCCCCGTTTTGTGGTCCAGATGCTAGGCAATTTCTCGGGCTGCTTGAGTTTGTCGTGCGAACTCGTTCGGCGTCAAGTTGCCGAGCGAGGAGCCCCCCCCCCCCGGGACGCCCTTCCCTACGCGATCGACGAACCGGGCGGCCACAAGCCAGCCTATCGTAGAGGCCAGCGGAAACACGGGTTTAGTGAAAGCGGCCAGACCATAGCCGATCGCGGCCAGTAGCTTCCGCTTGCCGATCCAATCCGACAACGCGCCCGAGAAAATCTTGGTGATGGACGCCGTGGCTTCTGCGATCCCCTCAATCACGCCGACAGTGACCATCGAAGTGCCGAGAACAGTGACGAGATACAAGGGCAGCAGCGCGTGTATCATCTCGGATGAGATGTCCATGAGCATCGACACTATTCCAAGCGCCCACACCCCCTTTGGAATTTGACGAAGCATTTTGCCTCACCCTTCGCTGGCGATCATCGCGCGGCTCAAAAAACATCAGCTGGGAAAGCTTCGACTGGCGGGTTTGGCGGCGTGAACAACGACCGTGTTCAAGCGATATCCTCGCAGCTGCCCCAAGACAAATTTGCGGCATTCATCCGCCATAAAATCGCGATATTGCAACGCAACGTTGGCGGCCCGTTCACGAACGCGAGCAGCTCAAATGATCGCAACTTCGCGCCGCCGCCTTTTGCAAATGGCCGCAGCCGGTATCGCCGCGGCGAACGGACGAATTGCTGCGGGTGCGCCAGCACCGAGTCTTGGCTCGATTGCTGCCGCGAATGGCTATTTATTTGGCGCAGCGGCGGCAGAGGTGATCGATACCGATGCAGCGTATCGCGACCTTTACGTCACGCAAACGAACATCATCACGACCGATGTTGCGCTGAAGGTTGGAAGGGTTGCGCCACAACCGGGCCCCAAACATTTTGAAAGCGCCGACCGCTTGCTAGCGTTCTGCGATTTGCACAAAATTCCCCTGCGTGGCCATTGCCTCATATGGAACGAATGGGTTCCCCCATGGATAAAAAACATGACCGTGAGCGAACGACGCATCTTTTTCGATTCCTACATCGACGAAGTCATCGCCCGATATTCGGGACGGTTCCAGTCGTGGGACATCGTCAACGAGCCATTCTGGCCTGGGCATCACGCGCCCGGCGACTTTCGCGTTGGCCCCTGGTACGACGCCTTCGGCCCCGAGTACATTCGGCGCGCGTTCGAACGCGCCGCGCGAATCGACCCCACTACCAAATTCGTATTGAACGAGGCACAGACCGAACGCGATGACGAACTCGGGCTGGCCGTTCGTCGTGGGCTACTGAAGTTGGTCGCCGATCTCAAAAATGCGGGCGTGAAGATTGATGTGGTCGGCCTGCAAGGCCATTTGCAGCCGAAATATCCACACGACCCGGCTCGATTCGACGAATTTCTTCATGCACTGGCTGGTCTTGGCGTCGATATCTACATCACCGAATTCGATGTTCTCGATGACACCTTCCCGGATGACCTCGAGGCCCGCGACCAAGCTGTCGCCAAGACAGCGCAGCAATTCCTGGAGACGACGCTGCGGCACCCCGCCGTCAAGGCACTTATCACGTGGGAGCTGGCCGACAACTATTCGTTCTATAGAGGAATAGCGCGACAGAAAAACCCGATGACCACGCGGCTTCCCCGGCCTCTCCCTTACGATGACCGGCTACAGCGAAAGCCCCTCTGGGACGCGATCGCACAAGCCTTCGAAAACTCCAAGCACCCCGATCGCTCCACGAACGGACCGGCGCGCTGATTGAGCATTGCGCCACACGGTAAGTGTCGGCCGCAGAGAACAACCGGACGACAGCAAGAGTCATACGCGCGTCGCCGTTTTGCCAAGTTGAGAACAAACAGAACTGTCCAAGTACGGTCACTCACGGAGCTTCGAACGAGTGTCATAGCAATATGTGGGCGTGCAATGGCTCGAGATAAGTAATGTGACAACGGTTCTTGCACAGTTACGTCGTCTTCCTGTCGGCATCCCGAATGCGCAACGAGTAACGGCGCTGGATACGTTTAAACAGTCGCCCGCAGCTACGAAGTCGACAGCATGCGGGCGCGCTTGGCTGAGTGGGATTATGGCATGCGGCTTTCAAAAGCAGTGACAGAAACCGCGTTATTACTCAAGAAGCGCACGCCACGTCTTTACGCGGCAATCCGAAACAACGCGCCACATAGGCTGCGTTCAATCATCAACGAGAAAATGACGGTGGACAGTCTCGGCGCTGATAGCCCGAAACAGGTCTTCACGAATATTTTCAGAAGAAACTGGTGGAACAACTCCGAGAGCCGTAGCGGCTGGGGCGCAGAACTGAACAGGACGGTGTCAGTCAGGGCTGAGCTGAAATATTTTGCGCACCGCCATTCCATCCGCTCGCTGCTTGACGCGCCATGTGGCGACTTTCACTGGATGAGACATGTCGACTGGCCATCGAGCTTTAAATATATAGGTGCCGACATTGTTCACGATCTCATCATCGAGAACCGCCGCAAATACCCCAGTATCGAGTTCCTGGAGCTCGACGTTCTTCGCGATCGTCTTCCAGACATCGATGCATGGCTTGCGCGGGATTTGATGATTCACTTTCCCGACGAAGCCATCTGGATCGTCATCAATCAGTTTCGGCAGTCCTCAATTCGCTATTTATTGGCCACCACCTATCCAAATGCGCAACAAAATACCGACATCAAGTATGGTCAAGTGCGCCACCTAAACCTGTGTGCACCTCCATTTAGCCTTCCACCGCCCTTCGAAATCTTGCGCGAAGATGATGACCCAAGAACTGGACGAATCATTGGGGTGTGGCGGCGGTCGGATATCGGATAGTGGCCAGCCTCTAAGCCGCAGGCTCTCAAACGACGGTGCCACAGATTGGTCAACTCACGGGCTCAGGCTGCCCGCGCGCTTAGCACATCACGCTTACGAGGCCGAGCCATGCTTTCTCCGAAGACCGCCCGCTTCCTCCTCAAATATGCGTCGAGCGATCCGCTCAAGCTCGCCGACATCGTGCGCCGCCGCGCTATCGAGCAGTTCAGTACGCCGCCGACGGGCCTCACGGCCATGTGGTTCAGGGGCGTGCATTACGAGATCGACATGTCCTTGCATCTCGTAATGAAGAAATATTTCTTCCGCACCCACGAGATGTTCCTTGAACGCATCTTCAATCGCTACCTCGCTGCTGGTAAGACCTTCGTCGATATCGGCGCCAATTGCGGCTACTGGTCGGCCTATGCCTTGCCACTCGTGGGTCAAAGCGGAGAGGTGCACGCCTTCGAGCCGGTGCCGCAGTATTTTGCCTTTGTCCGACGGCTCGCCGAACTCAATCCTGCTTATCGGATCATCGCCAACCAGGTCGCCTGCGGCGCGCAGCCCGGCGCTTTGCCGATGGCCGTCGTCGGACCCCGCGCGGAGAACTTCGATAATTACAACACCAGCATTGGGTCGAGTTCGCTTGCTGCCGGCTTCCTCGACCACGCCCGCGAGCTCACGGAAAATATCACCGTCGAGGTTATCGCCTTCGACGATTATGTGCGCGAGCAGAAAATCGATCTCGATCGCGTCGGCCTAATCAAGATCGACGTCGAAGGCTTCGAGGCTGCGGTGTTCGATGGCATGGAAGGCGTGCTGGCAAAAGCCGGCCGCAAAGTTCCGATCCTGTGCGAAATACTTACCGATCTGAACCGCTCCGAGCCGCTTAACGGCAGACGGATCATCGAACGCCTTGAGGATCGTGGCTACCGCTGTCTTGATGCCACGCATTTGCGACCGATCGATCGTAATGCGCTTGGGTTTGAGGAGAACATTCTCTGCCTCTAATTCTCGCCGGAGCGCGTCGGAGCGATCCGCAACGCAAGCACCCGTCGGAGATCAAGTCGGATATGTTCTACGACGCTACGGTCCCTTAAGCGACCGGTCTTCGACATTCGGCGACTTGAAGGTCGGTAACGCTCCCGCCTTGTTTAGGGGCGGCTTCATGCCAGCACATCGCGCTTACATCATTGGCTCTGATGGCAATCCAAAACTTCGAAGAGGAGCATGAGGTCTGGATGCGCGCGCCGTGTAACGAAGCCGCCGCGCTGCGGCGGCCCTGCGTGACGACCAGATGCTGATCGTTGCGCGGGGCGCCGAAGACGGCCGCCGGAAACAAGATCATCGGCTGGCGCTTAAGCGTCGGCTCGCGCAGTGGCGTTCTTCATCACGCCTTTGATTATTTGCTGCGCAAAGACTCGGATTTCCTTCACCGCGCCGGGAGGAAATTCCGCCAGCGGAACATCCTTGCCGTCATTAAGGCCTTGGATGTATCGATCAGCAGGCCCTCTGGATTGTCAGAGTTTGCTGACACCATCCGAAACAACGCCGCCAGCATGGGCTGGACGGCCAGGTCGCTGACGAGTTGAACAGTGTCAGTATCCGATTCCATGTGCACCATCTTTGCTTTTGATCCGAGTGGCTGGCGTGAGGGAGAAGCCCGGCTGGGAGTCCGATTCCCGATGCTGACCTGTTTCCGACCTCGGTGGCCTAATTTATTCTGGCAGTGAGCTAGTTTGATTTCCGACTGATCACGACTGCGCCGGCCGCGTGGTTGGTCAATCTTCACTAACCGACTGCAGACTGGACGGCGTGGGCCGGATCGCTGCGATGGATTTCCGTTACATCCTCGACCAGCTCCATCAGGCCGAGAAATCGCCGTGAAGATGTAGCGGCCCCCGGCGTCGCGCCTCCGCTGGTGTTCCTGAGACATACCTCGCAATTGGACCCGCCGTTCGAACGTGTTCCTGCGTGCGTTGGTTGGAGGAACGTGATAGAAGGAAAAGATCGATGGCTGACTTTGTGAAGGCAGCGAGGACAACTGAGATCGGGCCGGGTTAGGCGCGTCTGGTCGAGGTGAAGGGCAAGCAGATTGCCCTGTTCAACGTCGACAGCCAGTTCTTCGCGCTCGATAACACCTGCACTCACCGCGGCGGGCCTCTCGCCGATGGAGAGGTGTCGGGGCACGAAGTGACCTGCCCCCGGCACGGCTCCACATTCGACGTTCGGACGGGCGAGGTCGTAGGTCCGCCGGCCCAGCGAGCCGCTGTGCGATACGGCGTTCGCGTGACGGGAACCGACGTCGAGGTCGAGGTGTAGGAGCGGCCACCGAGCACGGTGAGAAGGAAACTGAGGAATGCAGACGACGGACCCGCACGACGGCAACCAGCACGCGCCTGGCGCGTCGTCCCGGGCATCTGCCGGCCCTGAGAAGCTACCTGGGATCCGCCACGTCATCGCGGTGGGTAGCGGCAAGGGCGGCGTGGGCAAGTCCACGGTCAGCGTGAATCTCGCGGTCGCGCTCCAACAGATCGGGGGCTGGATCGGGCTCATGGATGCGGACATCCTCGGCCCGAGCATCCCTGGCATGCTGGGGCTTCCGGTCGGTCAGACGCCCACGACCACCCCGGACGGTCAGATCGTCCCCGCCGATTGCCACAGCCTGAAAGTGATGTCGATGGGCATGCTGACCAGGGACGACAACCCGGCCATCTTGCGCGGACCGATGGTGGGCAAGTACCTGAAAATGTTCATCGGCAACGTGCAGTGGGGACGCCTCGACTGCTTGATTCTCGACCTCCCGCCCGGGACCGGCGACACCCAGCTGACGCTGGCGCAGAGCTACCCTTTGTCGGGTGCGATCATCGTGACGACGCCGCAAGACGTGAGCCTAAAGATCGCCCGTCGCGGTTTGCGGATGTTCGAGACCGTGCATGTCCCCATACTCGGCATCATTGAGAACATGAGCACCTTCACGTGTCCTCACTGCGGAAAGGGCACAGACGTGTTCCGCAGTGGCGGCGGCGAGCGGATGAGCAGGGAGCTCGGCGTTCCGTTCCTGGGCGCAATACCCTTGGACGCAGACATCGTCATGGGCGGCGATAAAGGCCGCCCGATTGTCCTGGAGAAGCCGAACTCAGTGGCTGCTATGGCTTACCTGGCAATCGCCACGGAATTGGCTGGCCGCCTCCAGGGACTTCCAACCACGGGGCTGAAGCCGTTCGCGTGGACCTGGGAAACCGGCAAGGGCGAGCCTGCCTGGGTCGAGAGTGCCATCCGACCATCTGGCTCGCGAACGACGGCAATTGGTTTCCGCCTGCGCGACACTCGGACGCTGTCCGTGCTCTGGGAGGACGGCCAGCGGAACGACTTCGACGTCCGGGACCTCCGATTGGCGTGCCGATGCGCGGTCTGTGTCGAAGAGATGAGCGGGCGCCCTCTCCTGGATCCAAAGAGCGTGCGACCGGACGTAACCCCCCGCACGATCACCAGCGTGGGCAACTACGCCATCACCATCAGCTGGAACGACGGTCACAGCACGGGGATCTACTCGTTCGAGCACCTGCGGGCCTTCGGTGAACGCGGCGCAGCCAGGGTCGTGGAAGATGTCTGAGGTCCTACCCGTCGACCCGACGATCACCATCCGCGCCGAGACATCACAGGCCGACCCCGACACGTGCAAGTTCACGGTCAGCCGGACGGTGCATCCAGGTGGCCCGTTCTTTTTTGACAGCAAGGATCGGGCATCCGGCTCGCCTCTCGTCGAGCGACTCTTCGCCCTGCCGGGCGTTTCCCATGTGCTCGTGGCCGAGACCGTGGTGACGATTGGAAAGGACCCGAGTGTTGAGTGGTCGGCGCTGAAATCGGCAATCGGCGCGGCCATCCGGACGCAGCTGCTCACAGGTGTGCCCGCGATCTTCGAGGCTCCTCCCAACGCAGGCGCGCGGGGCCGAACCGACTGCGAGATTCGTGCGTGCGTTCAGGAACTCCTGGACCGCGAAGTGAATCGTTCCATCGCAAGCCATGGCGGGAAGATCTCAATCGTCGACGTTCGGCACGGCAATCTCTTCATTGCGATGAGCGGAGGCTGCCAGGGTTGCGCTGCCTCTTCCGTAACCTTGCGACAGGGGTTCGAGGTCATGGTGCGCAGGGTGGCACCGGAGATTGTCGATATCGTGGACACGACTGACCACGCGGCCGGCGAGAAACCCTTCTACCAGCGCACGGTCTAGTCTTACTGAGTCAGAAAGTCGCATTTTGGGAGCTTGGGATCGTTGATAATTTTGGGAGATTCGTTTTTCGGCAAGAGGAGCTGAGATGGATCACCCAATAGCGGCTGACAGTGCATCGCGATTTGAAGCATATGTCGAGGGACTTGTGAGCGTGATCGGCCATGCGGACCGTGCCCGGCCGCTGCGGGATTACGGCGTTGGCCTGATGATGCCGTGCGAGCGCAAGAGCGTAGAGCCTATGGCGGCGGTGACCGCACCTGAGCGGACGGCAGCGCAGCATCAATCACTACTGCATTTTGTCGGCGAAGGGCGCTGGTCGGACGAGAGGGTCTTGGCCAAGGTGCGCGAGATGGTCCTGCCGGAGATCGTGCGCCATGGGCAGATCGAGGCCTGGATTATCGACGACACGGGTTTCCCCAAACAGGGCCGGCATTCGGTAGGGGTGGCCCGGCAGTATTGTGGTCAACTCGGCAAACAGGACAATTGTCAGGTCGCGGTGTCGCTATCGATTGCCAATCGCCACGCCAGCCTGCCGGTGGCGTATCGCCTGTATTTGCCGGAACAGTGGGCGGCGGATGATGAACGCCGGCGCAAGACAGGCGTGCCCGAGGATATCGGCTTCAGGACCAAGCCCGAGATCGCGCTTGAGCAGATCCGCGCGGCCTGTGCAGCCGGCCTGCCGCGCGGTGTGGTGCTGATGGACGCCGGGTATGGCTGCAACACTGACCTGCGCACCAATATCAGCGCACTGGGGTTGACCTATGTGGCCGGCATCTTGCCGAACACCACGGTGTGGGCGCCGGGCATGGCGCCGTTGCATCCTAAAACCTGGTCGGGCCGCGGACGGCCGCCGAAGTTGATACGGCGTGATCGCAATCATCGGCCGACCTCAGTCAAGGAGCTTGCTTTGGGCTTGCCGGCAAAAGCCTGGCGCAAGATCGCGTGGCGCGAAGGCTCGGCCGAACAGCTGTCCTCGCGCTTTGCCCGTTTGCGTATCCGTGTCGCCCATCGCGATTACAATCTTACCAAGAGCCGCCCGGAAGAATGGCTGCTGATCGAGTGGCCGAAAGGTGAGGCCGAGCCGACAAAATATTGGTTCTCGACGCTTCCGCAAAATATCACCTTCGGCAACCTGGTAGATCTCACCAAGCTACGCTGGCGCATCGAGCGCGATTATCAGGAGCTGAAGCAGGAGGTCGGACTCGGACATTTCGAAGGGCGAGGATGGCGCGGCTTCCACCATCACGCCACACTCTGCATCGCGACCTACGGATTCCTGATCTCCGAAAGGGAGACGATTCCCCCCTCAGCACCTCGTTCCACCGCGATGTTCCAAGCGCCTGCCATTCCCGAAGGTTACAGACCCAGAAACTCCACCGCTGCGGCCCGAGCGGCACATGCCAAACTCGATTGCGACCATGCGCCGACGGATCGTTCTCGCCCTCGTGCAAAGCTTGCCGCGATGTCCTTGCTGCGCCGCCCCGATCAGGAACCTGGCAAAGTACAAAACTTTATGACGCAGTAAGACTATGCGATTGAAATTACGATATAATTTTCGACCAAAATTTCACCTCGGTCTTTGATGGCGAAATGAGATCAGGCACCCCAGCGCAGCGCTGCGGTGTGCACTGGCGCATCCCACAATTTCGTCGCCTGGCTATCGAGCACCGATACGGTGATCGAGACACCGGCCATGTCGAGGGATGTGACGTAGGAACCGGTCAAGAAACGCGTCGCCGTGATTCCCGCGCCGTCCAGAATTCGCTTGGCGCTGTTGACCATCAGATAGAGTTCGATCAGCGGCGTCGCGCCGAACCCGTTGACGAGAAGCAGCACTTCACTGCCCTTGCTGGGCGCAATATCCTTGAGAATCGCGTCAAGCAGCTCGGCGGCAATCGCATCGGCGGAAGCCAACGGTACCCTGCGGCGGCCGGGCTCGCCATGAATGCCGACGCCCATTTCCATTTCATTGTCGGCCAATGTGAAATTTGGCCGTCCCGCCGCCGGCACAGTGCATGGCAACAGCGCCACTCCCATCGAACGGGTGCGCCGGTTGGCCTCTTCACCGAGCGCCTTGAGAGCTGAAAGCGACATTCCCGTCTCGGCCGCGGCGCCGACCATCTTTTCCACGATCAACGTACCCGCGACACCGCGACGACCGGTCGTGTAGGTCGACTTCTCGACCGCCACGTCGTCGTTGGTCACCACGCTCGTAACTTCCCGCCCGGCCATTTCGGCGGCCATGGTGAAATTCATCACATCGCCTTCGTAGTTCTTGACGATGAAGAGCACGCCCGCACCGGTGTCGACGGCCTCCGCAGCCTCGATCATCTGGTCCGGCGTAGGCGAGGTGAAGACCTGGCCGGGGCAAGCCGCGTCGAGCATGCCGAGGCCGACAAAGCCCGCATGCAGCGGCTCATGTCCCGAACCGCCACCCGAAATCAGCGCGACCTTGCCCGGTTTCAAGGTGCGGCGGCGCACGAATTTGCGTTCGGCGCCGAGCAGCAGGATATCCGTATGCGCTGCCGCGAGGCCGTCAAGACTTTCTTCGAGTACCGTATCGGCGCTGTTGATCAGCTTTTTCATGAACATCCTCCCGTCATGGGTCTGCAGTTCGAATAAATGGCTCACCCCACGCTTTCGGCATAGCGCGCGAGTCGCGCGGCGAAATCCACGATGAGCTGTTCGAGCGCGCGGTTCTTCTTGTCGTCGCCGAGGTCAGGTACGATCACCGAGACGGTGCGCGTGCGCGCTTCGCGGTGAGGTGCGCGCAGCCGGCCAGGATGCGCGCGTCCATAGGCTTCGAGAAATGCCGCGCGCTCGGCGCCGGACAAATGGCAGACTTCGAAAATGATCGCGACATGCTTCGCCGGGATCGGCACCAGATATGCCGGATTGGTGATCTGGGTCACGAAGGAGCGATTCTTGCCCAGCGCCGCCGCAAGCTTCAGCCGCGTCCCGGAGGGCCGATTGTCGAGTACCCGCCGCAGGATGACCTTGTATTCCGAGACATTGCTGTCGCCAGGCGCGCAGATGCCCTCGCCTGCTTTGTCCGTCATGAACCCACCTTTGCGATTGCGGCCTTGAGCCGCGCGACGGCAATCGGCGACACCGAGAGAGTTGTCAACCCGGTGGCGAGCAGCGCCGTCGTCAGGCGGGTATCGGCCGCGGCGTCGCCGCAGAGCGAGACCTCGACGCCACGCTTTCGTCCGGCTTCGACGGTGCGGGCGATCAGCGCCAGCACCGCAGGATTGCCGGTATCGTTGAGGTCCGCAACGGCGCCGATGTCGCGCGCCGCCGCCATCGTATACTGGGTCAAGTCGTTCGAGCCGATGGAATAGAACGCCGCGCGGAAATCCTCGGCGCGAAGTGCTGCCGCAGGAACCTCGACCATGATACCGAGCGGTGGGCGGGCGCAGGCAATCCCTTCCGCCTGGAGTGCCGTGACCTCCGCATCAAGCATGGCGCTCGCACGGTTGAGCTCCGAGGGGACCGCGATCATCGGCAACATCACTTTCAACGCCCCGTGTATAGCCGCACGGGACATTGCCCGCAATTGCACGCGAAACACCTCCGGCCGCGCGAGCGAGAGACGGATGCCGCGAAGACCGAGAAACGGATTGCTCTCGCCGTCGACGGTCAAACCGGGGATCGGCTTGTCGCCGCCGGCATCGAGCGTGCGGATTGTCACCGGCCTTCCCTTGGCCCAGTCGAGAATGCGCCGATAGACCTCATATTGAGTGTCCTCGTCCGGCAGCCCTTGCGACGCCTCGAACAGAAACTCGGTGCGCACGAGGCCGACGCCGTCGCAGATTGCGGGGTCGAGATCCGCGAGGTCTTCAGGTGCGGCGACGTTGAGAAGGACCGCGATCTGCCGCCCGTCGGGCGTGCAAGCAGGCTCGAGGCGGCCGACATCGGCGGCGGCTTGCGCGGCATTCGCCGCCGCCAAGCGGCGCTCGAAAAGCCGGCGCGTTTCCGGCTCGGGGTCGAAGACCACGATGCCGGCATCGCCATCGACGAGCGCCAATGAAGGTGGCGGTCCGATCCACGACAACGGGCCGAGCCCGACCACCATGGGGGCCCCGCGCGCCCGCGCCAACATGGCGACGTGCGAGGAAGGTGAGCCGGCGGCCAGCGCGATGGCGCCACCACGTGTCCAGTCGGCGGCGAGAAAGGTGGAGGGCGAGATGTCGTCACCGGCGACGATCGAACCCCCTGCAATCTTCGCGGCCGCGTCCGCGCCGCTCAGACGCGCGAGCACGCGGTCGCGGATATCGACCAGATCCGCGGCGCGAGCACGGAAATATTCATCGTCCGCGGAGCGATAGCCCGTGATCTCTGCGTCGAGTGCCGAACGCCAGGCACGGTCAGCGGAAATACCAGCCGAGATGGCGTCGTAGGCTCCCTCCGACAGCGCATCGTCTTCCAGCATCGCGACCTGGAATTCCAGGATGTCCGCCACCTCGCCTTCAAGCGTGCCGATCAGTTTGACAATTTCCGCCGCCGCACCTTCGATTGCCGCCTTCAATGCGGCAGTCTCCTGTGCGGGATCGCCGCTCGCCGTCCGTCCCGCAACAGCGGCCGTCAGCACGGTGACCGGTCCGATGGCGAGGCCCGGCGAGGCGGCACGGCCGGTGAGATGGATCTCGGCCACCGTCAGGCCTCACCAAATCCATCGTGCACCAGCGCCAGCATGGCCGCGAGCGCCGCCTCGCCGTCGGCGCCGGCAACGCGAAAATGCAACGTTGCGCCCTGCGGGGCCTTCACGCGCATCACCTTCACTGGACTCTTGGCGTCCGTCCAGGGTCCGTCCGCAGCGAGGGCGAGTTCGATCTTCGCGGCAAAGCCCTTCGCACACTGCGTGAGCTTGACCGATGGCCGCGCATGAAGTCCGACTTGGTTGACAAGAACCGCCGATGCCGTCAACGGCGCCGACGTTTCGCCTGCCCGGCTGGCGTGGGCGTCATGCATAGAATTCCTCCGCGCTGCGCTTGACGGCGGCAAGCGGCGAGCCGCCCGAAGACTCGGTCGCCGCGATCACGGCTCCCTCGACCACCGGGGCATTGCAGATAACGACGCGCGCCCGTCGATCTTCGGGCAGCATCTCCACCGCCATCTCGGAATTGGTCTCCGCCCCACCAAGATCAACCAGCACCGCCACACCTGCCGGCGACCATGCCGTCTCGATCGCCTCGAGGATTCCGGCAACATTCGTGCCGAGCCCGCCATCGACATCACCGCCCGTCCAGGCGAGCGGCACGGCGTTGCCTACCATCTGACGCACCATATCAGCCGCGCCTTCCGCGATCTTTGGGGAGTGAGAAACGATGACGATCCCGACATTGCGGGCATTTGAACTGTTCATGAACTTGCCTCGAATTCCAGTACCTTGACTGCCGCACCGATCAAAAGGGATGCCGAGCGCGAACCCGGGTCCATGTGACCAATGGAACGTTCGCCGAGAAAGGAAGCCCGGCCGCGAATAGCGAGCATCGGCGTCGTGCGATCGGCCGCTTGCGCCGCCTCCGCCGCAATCGCCCTGGCATCGCCGCCCCCCGCCAACACGGCTTGCACCGGCACCAGGACATCCAGCAAGGTCTTCTGCCCCGCTTCCGAACGTCCGCGTGCCTTGACGGCATTGATCGCCTTGTCCGTCGCTGCGACGAGATCGGCACGCGCTGGCTGCTCCGGAAGCGCCTTGCCAAGCTCCATGAAGAAAGTGCCGACCAGCGGCCCGGAAGCGCCGCCGACCTTCATGACCAGCGTCATTCCGATCACCTTCAGCATTTCAGGCAGCGATTTGTCCGCAAGGCCAGGCAGTGTCGCGATCACAGCCTCGAAGCCGCGCTTCATGTTCAGCCCGTGATCGCCGTCACCAATCGCCTGGTCGAGGTTGGTCAGTTCGTCGGCGTGCTCGATCACCGACGCCGCAAGCGCTCGCACCAGCTCTTCCCTGGCAGCCCGATCGAGACTCATGCCGCGACCCTCCCGCCGACCGCATCGAAGAAAAGCGGCTTGTTGAGGCGGAGCGACACGATGTCCCCGGCGCCTAACTTTGCCTCAGGGTCCGCCAACGTCACCACCGGTTGTCCGCCGAGGTCGAGGTGGAGATGGCTCTGGTCACCGAGATGTTCGATCCGCGTGACCGTTGCCGACACGTCTCCGCCGCCGCGTGCGATCGCCAGGTGCTCGGTGCGCGCGCCGACGGTCGCGGCGCCGGGCGGAACGTCGGCAAATAGAGCCGCCGGCAGCAGGTTGATCATCGGCTGGCCAAGCCGCGCGGCGACATGAGCGTTGACCGGGTTCTCGTAGATCTCGCGCGGCGTACCTATCTGCATCAGCCGCCCGGCCTCGATCACGCCGATGCGCGAAGCCATGGTCATCGCTTCCGTCTGATCGTGGGTGACATAGAGGATCGTCGCGCCGAGATCGGTCTGGATGCGCTTGAGCTCGAGACGCATTTCGCCGCGCAGCTTTGCGTCCAGCGAGGAGAGCGGTTCATCCATCAGATAGATCGAGGGCGAACGCACCAGGGCCCGGCCAATCGCCACGCGCTGCATCTGCCCGCCCGACAACTGCGTCGCCTTGTTGCCCAGCTTGGTTTCAATGTGGAGAAGACGCGCGACCTCCTGCACCTTCGCGCGAATGTCGGCTTCGGGTACGCGCCGAATCGGCGCACGTAGCG
This sequence comes from Nitrobacteraceae bacterium AZCC 2146, assembly GCA_036924855.1. Classification (NCBI taxonomy): domain Bacteria; kingdom Pseudomonadati; phylum Pseudomonadota; class Alphaproteobacteria; order Hyphomicrobiales; family Nitrobacteraceae; species Nitrobacteraceae bacterium AZCC 2146. The sequence continues at coordinate 6,745,945 of JBAGRP010000001.1, read as the reverse complement.
CAAAGGCCAAGTTCTCGAACACGGTAAGATGCGGATACAGCGAATATTGCTGGAAGACGAAGGCAACGTCGCGATCGGCCGGCGCATCGCCGGTCACGTCGCGGCCGCCGATCCGGATCGAACCGCTGTCTGGCGTCTCCAGTCCGGCAACAAGACGCAGCGTCGTGGTCTTGCCGGCGCCCGTCGGCCCGAGCAACGCGACGAATTCGCCGTCTCCGACGGTCAGCGACAGATCGTTGACCGCCTGCGCTTTGCCGAACGCCTTGGAGACCGCCCTGATCTCGACTTCAGCCATGCGCGCCTCCTTCATACAACGCGGTGCGGATCGCACGACCCGACCCCTTGTCGAAGATCGACAGCGTATCGGGCCGAAAGTCGAGCCCGACACTCTCTCCGGTTCGAAAGGACATGCTGGCGGGCGACCGGGCCTTGAGCGCGCCATAGCGCGTCGTCACGGTAACGATCTGCGTGGTGCCGAGATATTCCGACCCATAGACCTCGCCCCGCACCATGCCGCGATCGGCGAAACGCACATGCTCGGGCCGAACTCCAAGCACGAGATCGCTTTCCGCCAGCGCCTCGCGCGCAGCGGGAACTGCAACCTCGCGCTCGCCTAGCCGGATCGTCTGCGCGCCGGCTTCCAGGCTGCCGCGAAACGGCAGGAAATTCATCGGCGGCGAACCAATGAAGTCTGCGACGAAGAGCGAAGCAGGCCGGTCATAGATGTCGCGCGGGCTTGCGACCTGCTCGACCACGCCGTCGTTCATCACCGCAATCATGTCCGCCATCGCCATGGCTTCCAGCTGGTCATGCGTAACGTAGACCGTCGTCGCACCGAGCCGGTCATGCAGCGCGCGCAATTCATGGATCATCGCCTCGCGCATTTCGGTATCGAGTGCGCCGAGTGGCTCGTCCATCAGAAAGCATTTCGGCTCGCGCACGATCGCGCGTCCAAGGGCGACACGCTGCCGGTCGCCGCCGGCGAGGCCCGACACGGAGCTGTCGAGGAGATGAGAGATACGCAGGATACGCGCGACCTCGACGACCCGCCGTTCGCGCTCGATCACACCGATGCCCTCGCATTTCAGGGGAAAGCCGATATTGCGTCGGACGTTCATGTGCGGATAGAGCGCAAAGAGCTGGAACACGAAGGCGACATCGCGCGCCGAGGCGCGATTCATCGTGACGTCCTCGCCACCGAGCCTGATGACGCCGGCCGTCGGCAATTCCAGCCCTGCTATCATGCGCAATGTCGTCGTCTTGCCGCAGCCGGAAGGCCCTAGCAGGCAGAGGAACTGGCCGTCCTCGACCGTGAAACTGGCGGCCTTGACCGCATGAAACGTCCCGAAGGATTTGTCGAGCGCCTCGACCCTGATCTGTGCCATCGCGCCCTACTCCCTGACCTTCGAGACGATGGTGAACATCACCGTACCGAACAAAGTGGTCGCGAAAGACCAGGAATAGAGCGTCAAGAAAAACGGCTGCATCAGCATGACGACGCCTATGGCTATGATCGTCGTCGCGATGGCCTCCAGCGGACCGCGACGCAAAATCCTTTCCGTGAAGCCGCGGCGCGGCATCGAGTTCGCTTCGAGACTCATTTGCGAACGGCTCCAAAGGTGATGCCGCGCAGCAGATGCTTGCGCAAAAGCACCGTGAACACGACGATCGGCACCAGGAAAAGTGTCGTGCCGGCGGCGACCGCGGGCCAGTCCTGCCCGCCCTCGCCGATGATGATTGGAATGAAGGGCGGCGCCGTCTGCGCGTTGCCGGAGGTCAGAAGCACTGCAAAGGCGTATTCGTTCCAAGCAAAGATGAGACAGAAGATTGCCGTTGCCGCTATCCCGGTCGTCGCCTGCGGCAGCACCACCTTCACGAAGGCCTGAAAGCGCGTATAGCCATCGATCATCGCTGCCTCCTCGTACTCGCGCGGGATTTCGTCGATGAAGCCCTTGAGAAGCCAAACGGCGGAGCGAGACGTTGACCGACGTGTAGAGCAGGATCATCCCGAGCCTGGTATCCGACAGCCCGATGGTGCGGTACATCAGGTAGATCGGGATCGCGACAGCGATCGGCGGCATCATCCTGGTCGACAGGATGAAGAACAGCAGATCGTCCTTCAGCGGCACGCGGAACCGCGAAAAGCCATAAGCCGACAACGTACCGAGCGCGACGGCGAGCACCGTCGAACCAAAAGCGATGATCAGCGAATTGACGAAGCGCGGCACATAGTTCGACGGGCCGGCGACAACCATATTGCGACTGCGCGCGATGCTGTCGCAAAGGCCCTGCGGCGGGCCCAGCGTCTGGATGAATTCCGGCGTCTGACGCGAGCGAGTGGTGAAAAGATTGCAGAAACCTTCAAGCGACGGACTGAAGACGACCTTGGGCGGATAGGAAATCGCGTCGTCCGGTGACTTGAATGAGGTGAGCACGATCCAGATCAGCGGAATCATTGTGATCACCGCATAGAGAATCACAAGCGAGCCTGCGAACCGCCGCGTGCCCGCCGACGGTTCGACGACTGAATGGGCTGCATTGGCGGTACTCATCGACTTTTCACCCGGTTCAGCGCCTTCACGTAGATGTTGGCCAAGCCGAACACCGTCACGAACAGGATGATCGCAAAGGCCGAGGAATAGCCTGTCCGCCAGCTCTCGAACGCCGCGCGCTTGAGCGTGATCGAGGCGACCTCCGTGGTCGAGCCCGGTCCGCCGCCAGTAAGCAGGTTGACCATGTCGAACATCTTGAAGTTCTCGATGCCGCGGAAGAGCACGGCAAGCATGATGAACGGCAGCGCCATCGGCAATGTGACCGACCAGAACTGCCGCCATTTCGACGCGCGGTCGACCTCCGCCGCCTCATAGATGTAGTCCGGAATCGAACGCAAGCCGGCCAGGCAGATCAGCATCACATAAGGCGTCCACATCCAGGCATCGACGATGACGATGGCCCAGGGACTGAGCGTCACGTCTCCCAGCATCTGGAACGACGAAGCGGAACGGCCGGTGAAGAAGGCGACCACATAGTTGAAGAGTCCGATCTGCGGCTGATACAGAAACGTCCAGAAGTTGCCGACGACGGCCGGCGAAAGCATCATCGGTAGCAGGATGATCGTGGTCCATATGCCATGACCGCGGAATTTCTTGTCGATGAGGAAGGCAAGGCCGAATCCGAGCACGGTCTCGATCAGCACGGTCCAGATCACGAAATGCGCCGTCACCTGCATCGCCGCCCAAATGTCCGGATCGGTCAGGATCGACTGGTACCAATCGGTCCCCAGCCATATCGTCGGCGCGTTCGCCCGGTTGGCGCGGTAGTTGGTGAACGACAGATAGATCGTCCAAACCAGCGGGAAGATATTGATTGCCAGCAGCAGCACAATCGTCGGCGTGATGAAGAGCCATGCGAGCGCCTTGTCCGACAGGCCCCGGATACGACGCGTCACGCCTGGCTGGATGGGGACAGCCTCAGACATGATCCGCGATGAGGCACTCAAATCATTCATGGCGTCGGCTGATCCTGATGTGCCGTGATCGTCAGTGCGGTAAGGAGTGTTGGTATTGCTGAAAAGGTCGCCTGGAGCGCTATCGAACGCGCTCCAGGCGATTAACCTAGAACTTTTTGCCCTCTTCCTTGAAGATCGCTTTCCAGTCCTTCACCAACCCATCGAGCGCTTCCTGCGCAGTGCCCTTGTCGGCGACCACGTAGTCGTGCACGCGCTTCTGTTCGGCCTGCAGAAGCTGTGCATAGGAAGGCTCAGCCCAGAAGTCGACGACCATGCCCATGGACTGCAGGAACTCCTTCGCAAAGGGCGCGCTGTTCGGGAAGCTCGGATCATTCAACACGGACTTGGCGCAGGAATAGCCGCCCAGCGCCCACCATTTCTTCTGCACGTCTCCGCCAGAGAACCACTTGATGTATTGCAACGCTTCGCCCTGGTTCTTGGAATAGGAAACAACCGAGATCCCCTGTCCGCCGAGCTGTGTCGCCTGCGTCGTGGCGGCAGGATTGACGAAGAAGCCGATCTTGTCACCACCGACATTCGGATCCTTGTAGAGGCCCGGGAAGAAGGCGAAGAAGTTCATCTGCAGCGCCACCTGTCCCGACTTGAAGGCATCGAGACCTTCCGACATGTAGGAATTGGAAGCGCCGGGAGGCGTGCAGCACTTGTAGAGTTCCTTGTAGGCCTCAAGGCCCTTGACGGCTCCGGGCGAGTTGACGAACCCGTCCATCGCATAGGGCTTGTTGGGATCCTGATATTTGAAGCCGTAATCATAGAGATAGTTCGAAACGCCCATGGTGATGCCTTCCGAGCCTCGCTCGGTATAGATGGAAGCGCCATAGACCTTCTTGCCGTCGATCTCGCGGCCCTGGAAAAACTTCGCGATGTCGCGCAGTTCATCGAGCGTCTTCGGCACAGCGAGATCGCGGCCGTACTTGGCCTTGAAGTCCTTCTGCACGTCCGGCCGCGCAAACCAGTCCTTGCGATAGGTCCAGCCCACCGCGTCACCCATAGCGGGCAGCGCCCAATAGTTCGGCGAGTTCTTCGGCCACTCGGAATAACCGACCACTGTCGCCGGCATGTAGTCGTCCATGCTGATTCCTTCCTTCTTGAAGAAATCGTTGAGCTTGACGTACTGGCCGTTCTCCGCGGCGCCGCCGATCCATTGCGAGTCGCCGATGATAAGATCGCACAACGAGCCGTGCGAATTGAGTTCGTTCAGGAAACGATCAGCATAGTTGGTCCACGGCACGAATTCAAACTTCATACCGATCCCGGTCTTGGCGGTGAAGTCCTTCGACAGTTCGACCAGTGCATTGGCAGGGTCCCATGCGGCCCAGCACAGCGTGATGGTCTTGCCCTGCGCCTGCGCGGGCGTGGTCCCCGCTCCGACGCCGAGCGCGGACGCAAGAGCTCCCCATGCAACAAGAAGCGCCTTCATAGTCTGTTTCATTACGCGTTCCCTCCAGTGGGGCCGGCCATCGACGTGGCACGGCTTTCCTATCCGCTCGAATGCTTCGAGCAGAGCGACACAGTCCTTGACGAGCTGAATAACTAAACTGACGTTTCCTCGCGCTTACCCGGATTCTAAGGACCGGCAAAGCTCGATTTGTTTAGTTGATCACGATTTACTAAACATTGCAAGCGGGCCGTTGTCGTTTCTTTGCGCGCCGGTTATTTCAACGACCTGGACACGCGGCTTCCGACACCACCCGGGAAGCCGCCACGCGGAAGTTCACCGGAAGCTCGGTCTGCGGTCGAACAAAGCTAATGATAACGATCATGTCGGACTCTGAACCGACGCAGGGCGGGCTGACCCAAGCTTGGAACTATCTGCTCGGGAATCCACTGGGGCCTTGATCAACACAGATAGAAGACGCTACGCGGCGCGATCATACGCAAAGCGATCGACGCCCTATAGCTTCGAGCACCGCGTAATTGAGTTGCTCGAGCGGGTCACTGCCATCAACATCGAAACGATGGAAACTGCTGCAGCGACGCAGACCTTGATCGCACTCCAGCGGAGCGCGGCAATGCGATGGGTGCACGCCAAAGCTGTAGTTGGCGTTCGCAGTTTTATTCTGACTGGTGGTAATTTGGCGCGCTGTCTCAGGTGATGATGCGAACTATGTCTACTCCATAGCCCTCTAAAGCCCTCCTTTTGCAGATGGCCCGCGCAGCAGGCGAACAGGCTGCTCCAACACAATGCCGCACATCAGGGGGTATTTGCCTATCGGCGCAAGCCAGCCGCCTCCCTGCCGGCTATGGCTGCTAGGTCGTCTCGATGCAGCGCGCAGGCTGCGGCGATCGAGTCGTGCTCGGCCTGGATGAGATCCGTTATTTGATCATGACGGTCAGCTTTTGAGCGCCGACAGCTGCGCCGTGTCATAGCGGGCTCGCAGCTCGGCGATCGCCGCAGGGTCAGCCGCGCCGCCGCGCGCCACCGTCTCGGCCAATTCCTCGAAATAACGCTCGTGACCGGGCGGCGACACGGTCATCAACACGCGTGCGACCTTGTCTGAAGCGTTGCCGATGTTGTGCGGCACGCCCGGCGGGAGGAACAGGTAAGTGCCGGGCGTGGCACGTACGCGTTCATCGCCGACCTGCCAGTCGCATTCCCCCTCCAGCACATAGAACGTCTCTTCCTGCACGCGATGGACGTGCAATCCGGTGGAGAAGCCCGGCGGAATCGTCCAGTCGAACATCGAGGTGTGTCGGGTGTCGCTGCCGGTGACCAGAAAGGCCATGGGATGGCCGGCAAGCTTGACGGACTTGCCTTCGCCCGGTCTGCGGATGATCGCTTTTCCACTCATGTCCAGCTCTCCAAGCCAAAATAGTCGGGGAGCCTCATTCTGTCCTTCCGTCGTCTAAAGGTCGTGAAACAACTCCGAAATTGTTGCAAAATGTCGCCGAAATGGCCCAGCAGCTCCCACCGCGCACCTACGAATTCGGCGCCTTCGTCCTCGATGCCGAGACGGGCGCACTGCTTTGCGGCAATGCGCCGACCTTACTCGGCCAGCGCGGTGCCGCACTACTCCGCCTCCTCCTGGAGCGCGCTGCATCTCCCGTCAGCAAGGATGCGCTGATCGAGACAGCCTGGCCGGGGCTCATTGTCGAGGAAAGCAATCTCACTGTGCAGATCGCCGCACTTCGCCGCGCGCTCGAACAGGGCGGCGGCGGACGCTGGATCGAAACGCTCCCGCGTCGCGGCTATCGGTATGTCGGTCCGGCGGTGACACAGGTCGATACAAATGCCAGCGAGGCCGTGCTTGCGACCGCGTTGCTGGTTCCGGAAAAGCCTTCGATCGCCGTGCTGCCGTTCGAGCACTCTGGCGAAGCAGCCTGGCTGGCCGAAGGCATGGTCGACGATATCATCACGGGGCTATCGCGCATCAGATGGCTGTTCGTGATTGCGCGCAATTCCAGCTTTGTCTGGCGCGACCGCGTCGTTGACGTGAAACAAGTCGGCCGTGATCTCGGCGTGCGCTATGTCCTGCAGGGCAGCGTGCGGCGCGCGGATGATCGGGTCCGTATCAATGCGCAACTCGCGGACGCCGCAACCGGCACACATGTCTGGGCCGAGCGCTACGACCGCACCGTGGGCGATCTGTTTGCCTTGCAGGACGAAATCGCGCTTGCCGTGGTGGGCGCCATCGAGCCGAGTCTGCGCCGTGCCGAGTTCGAGCGTATCCGCCGGAAGCGTCCCGACAGTTTCGACGCCTACGAGCTCGTTCTGCGTGCCCAGCCAGACATCGACTCAGGCATGCCTGAGCGTGCCGCGATTGCGCTGCGGCTACTCCAGCGAGCGCTGATGCTTGAGCCGACTTACGCGCTCGCACATGGCCTTGCCGCGATGGGCCATCACAATCGCTTTCTACGCGCGGGGCTGAAGGAAGAGGATCGCTCGGCGTCAGTGCGCCATGCGCGTCTTGCTATTGAACATGGGCGGGACGATGCACTGGCGCTGGCCTTTGCCGGCTTTTCACTTGGAATGGACGCACATGACCGGCCGGCCGCCTTTGCCGCGTTCGAAGCGGCGCTCGCGCTCAGTCCATCCACAGCGCTGGCATGGATCCTCGGCAGCGTCGTCGCCGGCTGGGCCGGCGATGCGGAGCGTGCCATCGACTGGAGCGAGCGCGGCATTCGCCTGAGCCCATTCGATCCGTGGGCCTTTGCTGCCTACGATGCACAGGCGCTCGGCCATTTCTGTCGCGACCGCTATGGCGAAGCCGCAAGCGCAGCCTACAAATCCAACCTCGCCCATCCAGCCCACAGCATCACGTGGGTGCAGCTCACCGCATCCCTTGCCGCGCTCGGCCGGCTCGACGAGGCGAGAACAGCTGCCGCATGCGTGCTGGAATTGCAGCCGACCTTTCGCGTCAGCCGTCAGTTCGCCGGAGTCGCCTGTGCGCCTGAGCTGGCCGAGAAGCTTGGCAAAGCGCTGCGCGCAGCCGGCCTGCCGGAATGAGATGAGACCGATCAGCACGACGCAGGACGGTTAACGCGTCGAGGTCGCGGACAAGGAAGCTCGTATCATCGGATCGAAATCGGAACTGCCTCGCACCTTGATTGCCGCTTAGAGCGCAAGATCGGCGGCGTTCGGTGTTCGCAACCACAGTGAATTTAGGGGTAGTTGGCGCGCCACTCAGAACAAAACTGCGAACACTTATATAATTGAAATCGCTATATAGTTTTTTTACAAGCTCTCGCAAGCGGGCCGGCGATGCGCGCCAAGCGCCGAGAGGGGTCGGTCGCCCTCGTGGATCGCCCAGAAGAGCAGATGCTCCGGACTGGGAACGTTGATGCTCCCTGCGATCCCGTTCCTGTGCCCGCCGACATTGCCAGCATTCTCCGCCCATTGAACCCCTGCTGGGACAGCCAATTGACACCAACCTTTTTCATGTTACATGTAAATCTCTTATTTACATGTAACATGCTGGGAGTTGCTTTTGCCCGTATCCCAACGTTATGACGCCGTCGTTTTCGATCTGCTCACGGCCCTGCTCAATTCCTGGAAACTTTGGAATAGTGCAGCGGGTTCGGAGGACGCCGGATTGCGCTGGCGGAAGACATATCTCGGTCTCACCTACGATTGCGGGCCTTATCGGCCATACGAAGACCTCGTCCGCGCCGCTGCGGAGGCCGCGGGTCTGCCGCAAACTGCTCCGGAAGCACTTGTCACGCGCTGGAGTGGTCTGGAGCCATGGAACGACGTCGGCGAAGTGGTCAGCGAACTCGCCAGCAGAGTGCCGCTGGGCATCGCTACCAATTGCTCGATCGCCATGACCGGTGCCGCGGTCTCGGCAGTCGGCGTCAAATTCGCCGCCGTCTCTTGCGCGGAAGAAGTCGGCTACTACAAGCCGCGTCCCGAGCCCTATCTCGCCGTCCTGAAGAAGCTCGGTACCGATCCTGCGCGCACGCTGTTCGTGGCCGGCTCCTCCGCTGATGTTCCGGGCGCAACCGGCGTCGGAATGCCGGTGTTCTGGCACAACCGGGCCGGACTTACCTTCACCTCCGACAAGGCGCGTCCAATGATCGTATCCGACACCCTTCGGCCGCTGCTGGATCTGGTGTGAGCCGCACGATGCAGGCCGAAATCAGCATAATGGGCGTCGAGACCTTCCAAAGCCTTGAGACGCCAGCCCTGCTACTCGACATCGACCGCCTTCGGAACAACGCGGGCGCGATGCGGAAACGGTGTGCTGACCTCGGCGTCCAGCTTCGTCCGCATCTGAAAACGTCGAAGTCCCTCAACGTCGCCGAAGTCGCGACGGCCGGCATGTTCGGTCCGATCACCGTCTCGACCGTCAAGGAAGCCGAGTATTTCGCGCGAGGTGGCTACCGCGACATCATGTACGCGATCGCAATCGCCGAGCCGAAGCTTGCGCATATCGACAGGATACAGCGTGAGACCGGGGCACGAGTTCTGATCGTGGTCGACACGATTGAAGCCGCAACGATGGTCGCGGGTCGTGCGTCTTCATTCGGGCAGAAGGTCCATTGCCTGATTGAAGTCGACTGCGGCGAGCATAGAAGCGGCCTCCCGCCGCAAGCCGATGAGATCGTTCCCATCGCCCGAATCCTTTCGGACTCGCCAGGCGTGGCGTTTGAAGGTGTGATGACGCACGCCGGCCACTCCTATTCATCCGCGGACCGCGACGTAGTCGAAGTGATCGCGGAAGCGGAACGACGCGCGGCTGTCGATGCCGCCGAGATCCTGCGCGGGGCCGGTTTGGATTGCCCGGTCGTCAGCGTGGGATCGACACCGACCGTGCTGTTCGCCCGTCACCTCGAAGGCGTCACGGAGGTCCGCTGCGGCATCTACCTGTTCTGGGATCTGGCGCAGCTTTCGCGGAACGTCTGCCAGCAAGAAGATATCGCCGTATCCGTCCTGGCATCGGTGATCGGTCACAACCGAACGAACATGAGCGTCATCATTGATGCCGGCGCGCTCGCCTTGTCCAAGGATCTCGGCGCCAACGCCAATCTGCCGGACGTCAAATACGGCTACGTGTGCGATCCCGTCTCGCTCGAACGATTGGGCGCAATTTCGCTCGACATCGTGCATCAGGAGCACGGCACCGTCACCGTACCGTCGACCGACTGGTTCGACCGCCTGCCGATCGGCGGGCTTGTGCGCGTCCTGCCCAATCACGCCTGCCTCACCTGCGCAGCCTACGACAAATACTGGATCGTCATGGACGGCGAGCTCGCCGGGACGTGGCCGAAGATCAACGGTTGGTAGAAGGATCCATCATGAACGCGCATCCCAGGCAGACCCGCATCGTCAATTCGCAGGCGCCGACGCCGCTCGGACACTATGCGCAGGGCGTCCTGCACGGCGACACCCTCTACGTCTCCGGACAGCTCGGAGTCGCAAAGGACACGCCTTCTCCGGAGTCCATCGCGGTGGGGAATCAGGTCACATACGCCCTCGGCAACATAGAGGCCATCGCACGCACCGTGGGGGCGTCCCGCTCCGACGTCGTGAAGGCGACGATCTACGTCACGGACATCTCTCTGTGGGGGGAAGCGAACAAGGCCTACGCCGCGTTCTTCGGTGACCACAAACCGGCGCGCTCGGTCGTGCCATGCCCCGAATTGCATCTCGGCGCGAAGATCGAGATCGAAGCGATCGTGGCCGTCGCGTGAGCAACACGCATACATTGGAGCGTAGCGGCATGCAGACCGCCGAAGCGCCGATCGATCACAGCCATGCTGCGTCCATGCTGGATGTCGTTGGCCTGTCGTTAGGCTACAAGACACCGGCGGGCATGTCCGTCGCGGTCAGAGACGTCAATTTTTCGGTCCGGCGCGGGGAGACGGCGATCCTGCTCGGCCCCTCCGGCTGCGGCAAGTCGACGATCCTAAAATCCGTGGCGGGATTCATCAAGCCGCTCCAGGGCACCGTCACTGTCGCCGATCGCAAGGTCGTCAAGCCGGGACCCGATCGTGCCGTCGTCTTCCAGGAATTCGACCAGTTGTTTCCATGGCGGACCGTCCTCGACAACGTCGCCTACCCTTTGCGCGCTACAGGGAAAGCAACCCGGGCGGAGGCCCAGGACCGCGCAGATCATTGGCTCGGCGTCATGCGGTTGGAAGCCGCTACCCATAAATTTCCGCATCAATTATCCGGCGGAATGAAGCAACGCGTCGCGATCGCACGTGCGTTGGCCCTGGAGCCCGCCGTCCTGCTGATGGACGAGCCGTTCGGAGCGCTCGATCCGCAAACGCGGCTGCGCCTTCAACTCGAGGTCATCGAAGTGGTGAAGCGCACGGCAGCGACCGTCCTGTTCGTCACCCATTCGATCGCCGAAGCGGCGCTGGTCGGTCACGATATCATCATTCTCGATGGAACGCCCTCAAGTATAGCGTCGATCGTCGACGCCCGCAGCGTCAGCGATCCGACGTCGCAGGAGGCGTTGGAAGTAGGCCGACAAGTCGCTCGGTTGATGGGTCAGGAGGCATCCCATGTCATTGGTGATTGAAACCAGGCTCGTCCCTCGCCGGCGCGGCTGGCGCAGTCTTCCGGTCTCGCTGAGGCGAGCGATTCAGTTGGGCCTGGTGCTGGCCGGCTGGCAGCTTTACATCCAGACATCCGACGTCAACCCGCTGATCTTTCCGCCGCCTGGCGAGGTCTTCAGCGCGTTCTGGCGCGGATGGTCGAGCGGCGCACTGGCCGGTGCGACATGGACCACCCTGAAGCTGCTCGGCATCAGCCTCCTGATCGGCGTGGTCCTGGCCTTTGTCTTCACGGTCCTGGCGCGCGTCAACAGCTTCGTCGACGACGCCGTCGAGTTGGCAACCTCGATGCTGAATCCACTGCCGTCGGTCGCGATGTTGCCGATCGCCATCATCTGGTTCGGGCTCAACGTTAATTCGTTGATCTTCGTGGTCGTGAACGCCGTGGTTTGGCCGGTGACGTTGAACATCTCGACCGGATTCAGGACCGCCAACCAGACCCTTGTGAACGTGGGCCGGGTTCTCGGCCTGTCGTGGTGGCGGATGGTGACCGATGTGCTGTTTCCCGCCGCTTTGCCTTACACGATGACCGGCCTCAAGACCGGGCTTGGATATGGCTGGCGCACAATCATCGCCGCGGAACTGGTGTTCGGTATTTCGGGCTCGAAGAGCGGGCTCGGGAACTACCTCAACGACGCACGATACTTCCTCCGCACTGACGAAGTCTTCGCAGGCATCATCAGCGTTGCGGTGATCGGAATCATTCTCGAGGCCGGCTTCAACTGGATCGAGCGCCGCACCATCGTGCGGTGGGGGATGAAGCAGGCCACGGCGACAATCGACGACTGACACGTACCGCAAACCTTGACAAGGAGCAGGACCATGATCGCAAGACGCACGTTTCTCGCTGCCGGCCTGGCGGCACCGTTTGTTGTGCCCGAAACGTTGCGGGCCCAGGCAGGTGAGCGGTTGACGATCGCCCTGTTGCCCGGTCTCGGATATGCGCCTTTGAAGCTTGCAAAGAATGCCGGCTGGATCGAAGCCGCCATCCCTGGCTTGAAGGTCGACTGGCTCGAGATCGCCTCAAGCGCGGCGATCCGCGAAGGCATGCTGTCGGGCGACATCGACGCTGGAGCCGGCAGCGTTGCGCCCTTCCTGATCGGCCGCGACCGCGGCTTCAAGGTCGGGCTCATATCCAGTCTTACGATAATGGATCTCCTGTTGCTCACCAATGATCCGGCCGTTAAGGCGCTGCGCGACTTCGATAGCAGCAAGAAGATCGCGGTCACAGCGCCCGATACCAATCAGGCTTTCGTCCTGCGCCTCGCGGCCCAGCAGACCCTCGGCGACGCGAAGGCGCTCGACGGAAGTTTCCTGGCCATGCCGCATCCGGACGCGCTGCAGGCGCTCGTCACCAACCAGATTGCCGGCTATATGGGCTCCCCGCCATTCCAGAACGAAGCGATCAAACGGGGTTGCCGGATGCTGCTGAATAGCCGGGACATCGTCGGCCCGCTCACCTTCAGTGTTTGCTTTGCGCTCGAGACGTATGGCAAGAAAAGACCGGCGAACGTGCAGGCGATCAGGGACGCCATCGGGAAGGGCATCGCATTGTTGAAGTCCCGGCCGGAGGAAGCTGCCAAGATGCTCGCAGCGGAGTCCGGTGGGCGTCAGAGCAGTGACGATTTCACCAGGCTGTTAGCCGACCCAAGTACGACTTTTACCGATGAGCTGGTAGGCGTGCCCAAGTTGGCAGAGTTCATGAAGAGCAGTGGATTTCTTCGTGCCGATGCTAGCCCGCCAGCCAGCATGATGTTGAAAGGGTAGCTCCAGCCGATGACCGATCTGCAGCCTTTGCGCCCCGCGACGCGGATCGTCGACGCGGTTCACGAATCACTTCGGGAAGGCATTCTGTCCGGCGTATTGCCGCCGGGCCAGCCGCTCAGTGTGCCGGAGCTGGCGCGCCGGTTGAACGTCTCGCGAAGCCCGATCCGCGAGGCCGTGCTGCAGTTGGTGTCGGACGGCTTGGCGGTCGAGCAGCCTCGAAGGGGCGTCGTCGTGGCGACGATCGAGCTCAACGACGTTCTGGAAATCCACGAAATCCGCGAGTTCGTCGAAGCACTATCCGCGCGGCTGTGCGCCGAACGGATCGATGCCGATGGTGTCGCGGAACTTCGGTCCATCATTGCACGTCAGGAGAAGTGCGTGGCGAAGGACGATGCCGCCGGCTACTTTCAGACGAACGCTGCATTCCACGAGGCAATCGGGCGGTTTTCGAGAAACAACCGCCTCCATGACATTCTGATTTCACTCGAAGGCCAGATGCGGATTGGGCTCCAGCGCGTCTCGTCCGAAGGCGAACAACGTCGCCGTGGCGTCCTGGAGCATGCTCAGATCGTCAATGCCATTGAGAAGCGAGACGGCGATCGGGCGGAGCGGCTTATGCGCGAGCACATTGCCAAAACGCGAAAACGCCTAACGGAGCAAGTCCGTAAGGCCAGGGGCCAAGTCGCAGCGTAGAGAGCTCAGCTCGAACGTCAACTCTCGAAGGGAGCAATGCATGTCGACTCGCGCCAAAAGCGGTCGTTGCCAGCCCAGTCGAAAGTTCGTTGTCTTATTCAGAATGGCGGAGAATGGCGCGCCATTCAGAATAAAACTGCGAACTCTTATGTAATTGAAATTGCCCTGTAATTCTGAAATTGGTGCATTCGCAGGAAACTGAGCGAACTCAAACCCTTTCGGCGCCCCGCATCGGGAACGAGATCGCCAGCATGCTTTGGTCGGAAATTGAGATTTATACAGCGGACCCGTCGCGCACTGATGACGATGTGAACGGCAGGGTGACCAAAATGTCCTCAACCGCCGATTCCAAAATCCACGCGCCGCGTCGCCCACCCGGTCATCCTTCCCTCGATCACGGCGAAAACGGCGTACATGTGAATAAGCACCGAAGCCGGGACCCCAACTCGGATGACCGCAATGCTTTGATGTAGCACGAGGAAATTCGTTCGGGTTGGGGTCCGGATCGGCGCCGATCGGGACCCCGGTAGTCTGCCTAGTTCACGAACTAGATCAACAGGTTGGCCCTCACGTAGCCCGGTCCTACTTCGGTGCTTATTCACACTTGGCTCTCATTTTCTGGTTCGCACCTGCGTAGATCGGCTGATCGGCTCGCGGGCGATGGCGGTCATACGATCGCGGACGAAATGGAAGAAACCAGCGTCAGGGGTCTGCATCACATAGAAGTGCGGGACCACGACGGCGAACTCACGAAGGTAGCGCTGGAAATCAAGTTCAGACGCATTACGGTCCAGCCGCCCATTGGCAAGCAAAAAGGCGCTATCCCTACTTCTCCGACGTGTCAAAGAGAAAGCCCCTGCCCTCTAAGAAGCCGTGATCCCGGAATGCCCTGCTCTAGTCCCGCGTCCTCGGTTGTTTCTCTTGGATCCGACATTAGAAACTTTTCGAACATCTCCTTCGGAAGCGGCTTCGAAAAAAGATATCCTTGCAGTTCGTGGCAACCCTCTGACCTTAGGAAATCCGCCTGTGCCGTGGTTTCGACGCCCTCGGCAACAACCTCAAGTCCCAGGTTACGCCCCATTACGATGATGGAACGTACGATCGCCGTATCCTCCGAAGCGGATTGGCTTTCGATCTTCTGGACGAAGCTTCGGTCGATTTTGATTCGGGTAAGGGGATAGCGTGTCAAATAGCTGAGAGACGCATACCCCGTTCCAAAGTCGTCGAACGCAATCCCGATGCCCATCGATCGGAGCGCTTTCAATGGAGACAGTGCTCCATCTTCGCGACCAAGCGCGATGTTTTCGGTGATCTCAAGCTCAAGCGCTTCAGGCGGCAATCCACTTTCAGACAGGGCATGTTCGACATTCTGCAGCAGCGTGCCGTTACGGAATTGCGCGGGGAAAAGATTTACGCCCATCCGAATATCGGGTAGGCCTTTCGCGCGCCATAAGGCTGCCGTGCGGCAGGCCTCCGTCAAAATCCATCGGCCAGCTTCCATGGCGACTGCGCTTTCAGCAAGCGCGTCAATAAAAGCTCCCGGCGCCAGGATGCCTCTTTCTGGATGGTTCCACCGAAGGAGAGCCTCGGCGCCGATTACAACGCCGTCGTTTGATCGAACTTGAGGCTGATAAAATAGAACAAATTCTTGGTTTGCGCATGCCCTCCGGAGCTCGCTATCGAGCTGACGGCGACTATTTGCCTGCGCACGCAAAGACGGCTCGTATAGTCGGTGCGTTCGGGTCCCACTCGCCTTGGCATCGTAAAGCGCCAGGTCCGCATTCGCCAGGAGATCGTCGGCGTTCGATCCGTGTACTGGCCCGATCGCTATGCCGGCGCTAGCTGCAACAAACAGCTGGTGACCATCTATATTGAAGGGCTTGGTCAAGTGCTTCAAAATGGAGCCGACGGCTTCGGTCGCCACAAGAGGATCGCCACAGTCTTTAAGGACCACGACAAATTCATCTCCGCCCAATCGATAGACACGCATCTCATCCCAAGAGGTTTCGAGCCGTCGTGCTACTTCTTGCAAGAGTCGGTCACCGACAGAGTGACCCAGCGTGTCATTGACGTCCTTGAATCCGTCGAGATCGAGCATCGCGATGGATATAGGCCGGATAGGAGTGTCTGCTCGCTCCTCGAACAGTTCCCTGAAATCTTTACGTAGGCTTGCCCGATTGGGAAGGTCAGTCAGTTGATCGTAGAAGGCCAGTCGCCGCAGTTGTTCTTCTGCGGATTTCCGTTCAGTCATGTCTCGACCGAAAAAGAAATACCTTTGCTCCGGCTCACACCACACCCCTGACCAAGCCAAAGGCACCACGTGACCATTCTTATGAACGTATCTGGTCTCAAAATTGCGCTCATGCCGGCCGCTACGGCCCAATTTCATTTCGCGTAGCGTACCGTTGAGATCTTTTGGTAGGATAAATTCCGCGCCACTCCGTCCAACCATCTCATCTGGCCGATAGCCAAGTATCGCAAAAGAGCTGGGACTTACACGAATAAACATTCCCTTCGGGTCGGTTACAAGGATGAGGTCTGAGGAGGTCTCAAACAATCGTCGGCTCTCTTCGGCCTCCTGGCTCAAGGCCGCTCCCTTCAAGCGGATATCAGCATCAGCGTCGGCCCGTTCTTTCGCCGCTAACGGGAGCCATCGGAACGCAAGCAGACCCAATACGGCGCAAGCTGCAACGACGTTCATCACCTTTGGGATGATAAGATAGTTTGGATTGCCAAGCACTCCGACAATCGAGGCGGGAAACAGTCCGTACTGACCTCCGAAATACAAACCAAAATAGATATTTTCGGCGATATTCCGGATGGTGTCGATCGAGAGCACGGATAGTAGGAGGCGAATGGTTCCAAATGTCCGAGGATTGCGAACAAATGCGACGCACACTGTCGCAAGCACCGCCAGCCATAGCGATATAATAACCCAATAGATCAGTGCAGCTGCAAGGCTCATCCATACACGCGACTTGTTGGTGGTTAACTTGCTTGCAGTCTGACGATGTTGCAATAACGGTTGGTTGAGCGGAAAGCCAATCCATCGGTGAGCTTAAAAGCCCGTTAATTGCGTTGCTCGTCGAGATATGTGAATTGCCCCATCGTCCTCGGGAGGCTTAAAACTGTCCGCAGCCCAAGCAATCATCGCCGTGGCTGTTCACTCACAGCGATTCGAACAGGGACGATAGGCTCGCGGTAGCGACCGCTGCTAGGATGCCGTCCTGCGCGACGGACGTCGGGCCGCGCAGGTTCCCAGCGTTCGGGAACAAGTGGCAATCGCACCAATTGGCCCCTTCTACGACCAGAGATGTTGTTAAGACGGTTGTTTTATTTTTGATTGAGGGAAAGAACATTGATGGACCCGTCACCAGGATTTCCTGATCAAGCGGCTCTCGCGGACGTGCGACTTCCAATCCGAATTCGGAACGCCCTGTTTACGCGGGGCTGAAGTCGGTCGGACGTTCGTAATATTCCGATGCGAATCGGATGAGTCTACACGACGTGTCAAAGGAATCTTTCTCGCACCTGCGAGACGTGCGTGGGATAAGTTCCGCTGGTTCGTAATTTGGAGCGGCTCCCGGATAAGTATTCTCACGGGTTGAGATTGCCACTTTTTCCCATTTTAGGAGAGAGTTTTACGGCTTCTTAGGTGGCTGGCATTAGCAAGCAGCCAGCTCAGTTGCCGGGATTCACATGGCCACCGCAGAACGACGTAAAGACGACAGTGTTGTTTTCGAGCGCGGATTTGACGCTCACATCATGGCGATAGACGGCACCTGGCGTCGGGCCTGCATCATGACGGAAGCATCCGAATCAGGTGCCAAGCTGACCATAATAAAATCGGTGGAGGGACTTAATCTCACGGAGTTCTTCCTGTTGCTTTCAACAACGGGCCTTGCCTATCGACGCTGCGAGCTCGCCTGGGTTAACGGTGATCAGATGGGGGTCAATTTCCTTCTGCCCGGAAGGAAGAAGAAAATACGACCTCCTCAACTAAGCAAAGACGACCTAGTGCAATAGGAAGGGCGCGTGCCCTTACGCCGCCGGGCGCGGTTTCGATTGGGTCTTACACTCGAGGCGGCCAGCCGACCTCATCGATCCCGCCCTTCTTGAAAAGTTCGGACGCAACATGCGCGAGCACTTTACGTCCGGCTCTGTCCCCTTCCGCGAAGCTTACCTGCAGTCGCTCATCGACGTTATCAAGGTCGATGACAACTAAATCCGCATTAGGGGAAACAAGGATGTGCTCGAAAAGACTGTCTTGGCACAGCAACACCCCGAGTCGGGGGGGGCAGGAGTACCAGGTGGCGCGCCATTCAGAACAAAACCACGAACTCTTATGTTATTGAAATTACTATATAATCTGAGAGTGGCTGGTTAGCCTCGCCCAGATGTTCGCAGCATTTCCGCTCAAACCCCGATAGCCGAGATTCGTCAACGGGGTCGGTACGTAACCGTCCTTGGAATGCTATGGTCGCCGCCGAGTGCGCCGTTTCCTGGCACTTGCTCGGGTTGTCTTTTTCGTTCCCGAACTGGCCCGAGTCGCACGATGTAAGGCGACATCGGTCTTCGCTGCTGGCTTGGTCTTTCTGGCAGATATCTTGCCTTTTTGTGCCTTGGACTGTTGGGGTCGCTTTGGGACTGTGAAGGCAGGATTCGGGGTATAGGGAGTTTCAGCCATCTCCAGCCCGAATAGAGCGGCGACATCGCTTTCATCAAGCACCTTCGCCGCGCCTGGCGCCATTGTTAGCGGAGAATCCTGTCCAGCGCTGGCGAGCATTTCAGTTTCATCCACATCGCGCAGCACAAAAAGAAGCTGAGGCTTTTCATCTAGCCTGGCGCCGACACCATACAGTGCTGCCGCAACGTGCTTGCACATGTCTGCCCAATCTGGACAGCTGCAGGACAGCTTGATTTCCGTCGGCGACGGAAACAGGCCGTCACCCTCTCGACAGACCCGGTCCATCACGCCTTTCGCCAAGCGGCCCTGCAGGAGCTCAACTAGCGAATCGACGGTCCCGGCGCAGTCCCGGCAGATGGATTTCCAGCGTGCCCGCGTAACCGGTGCAATGGCAATCTTGATTTGGTAGAGCTCAGACCCGGCGACCATTGCCGAGATCTCGCCCTTGGCAATTTGCAGGTCGATAACGGAGCCGTTTCGGACATAGGTCCGGCCGCGCGGCAAGCGGTTCTCATAGTCGCTGTATCGTTCAAGGTTGACGCACCAAGATTTGCCCCAGAAGCTCTTGGTAATTGTGCGGCCCTCGATCCTCACGGGCGCAACGGATCGTCCCTGCTTCTTGAGCTTGGCCAACTTGCGTTCTGCCTGCCGCCGCTTCTCAGCTACCGGCACGTAAGCGTGCCACCCGTAGTAGCTCATTCATCCCCCTTCCTTCATCGCCGCACCCAAATCGAGAGTCACGAGTTTAAGCAACTCCTCATCTTTCATCTCAGTCAACAGCATGTCAGCTCCGCCGCTAAGAAAATCCCCAGCCAATTGTTTCTTCGACTCGATCATATGGTCGATCTTTTCCTCCACGGTGCCGCGACAAACGAACTTGTGCACAAGCACATTCTTGGTCTGTCCGATCCGGAAGGCACGGTCGGTGGCTTGATTTTCGACAGCCGGATTCCACCACCTGTCGAAATGAATGACATGCGAGGCCGCTGTGAGATTGAGCCCGGTGCCGCCTGCTTTGACCGAGAGCACGAAGAACGGGACGTCTTCGTCTTCCTGAAATTGGCGCACCAGGTCCTTGCGCTTCTTAACCTCTGTCTCGCCATGCAGGACGAGGCCGGGCCTTCCGAATACGGAGCCCAGGAACGCCACTAGTGGCGCCGTTGTCTCCTGGAACTGGGTGAAGACAAGTGCCTTCTCCTGCCGGGCGGCAACCACTTCCGCGATGTCGCGCAGACGCCCAAGCTTACCGCTATCCTCCTCATTCCACGCGCCGTCGCCGAGCCACTGCGATGGATGGTTGCAGATCTGCTTCAAACGCATCAGAAAAGCTAGGACGATGCCTCTCCGTTTTATTCCATCGACCTCTTCGAGATGGCCGACCAGCTCTGCCACTGCTTGCTGATAAAGCGCCGCCTGCTTGCGGCTCAAGGGGCAGAAGGTTTTCACCTCGGTCTTGTCGGGCAGGTCGGCAATGATGCTCTTGTCGGTCTTCAGCCGTCGCAGGATATAGGGGCGCACCAGGTCGCGGAGCGGACCGTAAGGGTTATGTGGCCGGTCGGCGAGGCGTTTGACGAATGCCGAAAATTCCTTCGACGATCCCAACAGGCCAGGATTGATGAAGTCGAAGATCGACCATAGGTCACCGAGCCGATTCTCGATGGGCGTGCCGGTCAGCGCAATGCGCATTTCGGCCTTGAGCCTCTTGACCGATTTTGTCTGCTTAGCAGCCGGGTTCTTGATGGCCTGTGCTTCATCGAGCACCACAAACCGCCATGATGTAGTTTCTAGCCAAGGCGTACGCGTCAGAAAGCCGTAGCTCGTGATTACGAGATCGACGTCTGCGAATTTGTCCGCACTGTATGTGTCCAATTTCTCGGACGGCGCAGCCGATGGATGGACCACGACTGTTTTCAAGCTTGGCGCAAATCGGGAAATCTCGGCGGCCCAATTGGCTAACAACGAGGCGGGGGCTACGAGCAGGCAAGGTTTCCGATTTCCCCTGTCCTCATTCTTGATCACCAGCAGCAGCGACAACACCTGGATGGTTTTGCCGAGCCCCATATCGTCGGCAAGGCAAGCCCCAAGCTTGAGCTGCGTTAGCAGATAGAGCCATTGCACACCCGACTGCTGATAGGGTCGCAGCGTGCCCTGAAAATATTGACCGGGGTCGACCCGCAAGAGCCAATCGGGATGGCGCAAGGTCGCCAGCGTCTCCGCCAGCCAGGGGCCGGCCACGGTCTGGCTCCAATCGATGTCGGCTGGTGCAGCAGTCTTATCTCCGGCAATGCCAGCCCCAGCCAGCATACGCATCGCTTCACCGAACGAAAGACCATCGGCGGCGGCGCGGCGCTCGATGGCCTCAAATTGCTCGAGTGTGCGATTCAGTCGTTCATGATCGACCTCGACCCACTTGCCACGGATTAAGGCCAATCCATCGGAATGCGCCAGGAGTCGCTTGATCTCGGCCTTCGAGAGGCTTTCGCCCTCGAGCGTCACCTCCATTCGGAAGTCGAGCAGCGCGTCCATCCCCAGCTGTGATGGCGCATTGCCCCCGACCGTTGCTTTCACTTGCGGGCGTGCGGGGTGGTTCATGCGCCAACTCGCTGGCATTCGCACGACCACCCCGGCGCTTTCGAGCGCGGGAACATCCTTCAGGAATTGCAGAGCCTGTTGTGGGCTCCAGCGCAGCGGGTGAAAGATATCGCCGGCATTGACCATGGTCTTCAACCAAGGGCAACTCTCGGCGGCACGCTGGACGGGCATCAGCAGCGAGAGCAGGCGTTGGCGGTTCCTCGCACCGGAATACTCCTGCAAGGCCTTGCCGAGCGGCAGATGCTGGGCCTTGGCCTCAGCCGAAAGTCGGGTCGTATAGGTCGCAAGAAACGCGAACGGGGCTTCTTCGTCCTTCCGGTTCTCCGCGAGGTTGAAATGAACGCGCCCAACCAAATTCCATGCCGGATGACGGCTCTTGAGGAACTCCTGCACGGAGAGCTTGGCTTGCACCAACTCGGCATCAAAGGCCGCATCCATACCTCGCCAAAGATTGGCCAGGACAGACGTCGTCAGGTATTCCGCGCCGGTCATAGGCGGAACGGCCGCTGCCATCGTGTCCAGCTCGCCATCGGCGGGGATTGGCACAGGCGGCTTGGTCCGGCCGTCTCCAACACTAGGAAGAGCGCACAGTGCAGTCATGTAGCGCATTCCAAGCTCTCGCCAATACGACAACACCGGTGGGAGAACCGTCGCGACTTCGTCGGCGCCGAGCCACAACAATCCGTGCCCTGAGCCCCGTAAAAATGCTTTCTCCAGCCGCAAGCCCTGATCGGGCTCCAACGCAGGAGCTTGCGCCGTTTGTCGCAGCGTCAGCAAACCATGCGGGGTGAGAACGGGTTCCAGCGTCATCATGACGGTGAGACCTTACGATCCCACCGGAAATGTTCGCGATTTTGGTGGTGAGCGGCGCGCCACATCGAGAAGTAATTCGCCATTCTGTCACGAAGTACCGAGCATGGGCGCGGTCAGCAATTCCTTGACCAGCATGAACTGCTGAACGCACTCCGCGACTGCGGCCGGACCCTCACGAAGAAAATCATCATCTTCCAAAACATCAACGTTCCTTTCGCTTTGCGAAAGCTCGATTTGCGCCAACTTTGCGCCAATCTCATCCGGCGTGAACATGCGTCTCACCTCGGAAACAAACCGCGGCAGTTCCCGCGCGAAGTCGGGATGTCTGGAGGCAGCACTGGCAAAACTCATCAACTTCTCACCGACAAGGTAGTCGAAGGCCGCCGTGAGCCCGAATCGTGCCTTGATCGTTTGAGCCGCATCGCACTGTTCGATCCAAATCTTATGCGCTTTGCGTACATTCATAGTCGGCCCTCATCTTCTCGGCATCGACGGCATTCTTGACGCCAGCCACTCGTTCAATTTCGACCACCGCCTTCGCCCCGAAACGTTGCGAACCGCGATGGCGACGGCCTTCTTCTGACCGACCAGCACGACCAGCTTCTTGCCCCGGGTGACGCCGGTATAGAGCAGGTTTCGCTGCAGCATGGTATAATGCTGCGTCATCACCGGGATCACAACGGCGGGGTATTCCGAACCCTGGCTCTTATGGATGGTTGCTGCGTAGGCCGGCACCAGTGTGTCGAGCTCACCAAACCCATAAATGACCGTGCGGCCGTCGAAGCTTGCGGTGAGTTCGCTGTCTTCGGAACTAACATCGTCGATATAGCCGATGTCGCCGTTATAGACCTCCTTGTCGTAATCGTTTTCGATCTGCATCACTTTGTCGCCGGGCGCGAACGTCCAACCGAAGCGCTCGACCTTGCGCTCGCCGGCGGGGTTCAGAGCCGTCTGCAGTTCGATGTTTAGCGAGCGCGCACCGACGCCGCTCCGGTTCATTGGACACAGAACCTGAATGTCCCGAATTGGGTCGAGGCCGAAGCGATTGGGGATCCGTGTCTTCACCAACTCGATGATGCGCTGTACGGCGGTTTCTGGATCGTCCGCTTGCACGAAGTAGAAATCGCTATCCGTGCCGGGCAGGCTGAGATCGGGGATGACCCCGTGATTGATGCGATGTGCGCTGATGATGATGCGGCTTTGCGCGGCCTGCCGGAACACCTCGGTGAGACGCACCACCGGCACAGCACCGGATGAGATGACGTCGGCCAGCACTTGACCTGGCCCAACCGAAGGAAGCTGGTCGATGTCGCCGACGATCAAAAGGGCAGACTTGTCTGGCACTGCCTTGATGAGTGACTGCATCAGCATGACGTCTACCATTGAGGCTTCATCGACAACAAGCAGGTCGCAGTCGAGCGGATTGTCTTCGCCGCGCTTGAAGCCGCCGCCCTTGGGGTCAACCTCCAGCAGCCGGTGGATCGTCCTGGCCTCAAAACCGGTCGCCTCGGTCATGCGCTTGGCGGCGCGGCCGGTCGGCGCGCATAGCAGGAGCCTTACCCCCTTTGCTGCGAGAATGCGGAGAATACCTTTGACGATGGTGGTCTTGCCGACACCAGGACCGCCGGTCATGACCAACGCTTTGGACATCAATGCGAGCCGGATCGCAGCCACCTGGCTTTCGGCAAGGGTAAGCCCGATCCGTTCCTCGACCCAAGGCAGTGCCTTGTCTGGATTGATCCAGGGCCAGGGCAGTGTGCCATTCGCAAGCCGGATCAGCCGCTCGGCAATCGAGCGCTCCGCCCGATGCAGGCCCGCCAGAAATACGCAGGACGTTTCGCCTACACTGTCCGCGATGACCGTGCCTTCTGTCCGTTCGAGATCAAGCGCGATGCGCACTAGTTCCACCGGGACCTCAAGCAGCTTCTCGGCAAGCGGCACCAGTTCATCCGTCGGCAAACCGCAGTGCCCTTCGTCCATCGCCTCGGTCAGCGCATAGGAGATTCCGGCCCGAACCCGGATCATTGCGGTCTTCTCGATGCCGAGTTTCATCGCGATCGCGTCGGCAGTCTTGAAGCCGATGCCGCGAATGTCACGCGCGAGGCGGTAGGGGTTCTCGGTCATGACCTGTACGGCGTCCGCGCCATAGGTCTTATAGATGCGCACCGCCCGCGCCGTGCCGACGCCATTGCTGTGCAGGAAGACCATGATTTCGCGAACGATCTTCTGTTCGGCCCAGGCGGCTGTGATCCGGTTGGCCCGAACCGGGCCGATGCCCGTTACCTCGCGCAGGCGTTCGGGCTCCGCCTCGATGGTATCGAACACCTTCTCACCGAAGGCGCGCACCAGCTTCTTGGCATAGACTGGCCCGATGCCGCGGATCATCCCGGAGCCGAGGTATTTCTCGATGCCGTCGAGTGATGTCGGTTCCGAGGTCTTTAAGAACTTCGCCCTGTACTGTTGGCCATGGGTGCGGTCATTGACCCATTCGCCCGATGCGGTAATCCACTCGCCAGCGGAGATCACCGCGGCGTGCCCGACTACAGTGACCAGTTCGCGGTGGCCGCGCGCCTTGATCCGCAAAACGCAGTAGCCATTCCCGTCGTTGTGGTATGTGACGCGCTCAACAAGGCCCGCGAGAACTTCCCGGCTTGATGGTTCCGGCTGCGGTTTCATGCGGATCGTCGCATCATCTGTTCCGTCGCCGAGAGCACCATTTGCGGACAGATCTCTTCCCCGAACCCAATTTGGAACGATGGCTCGTCGTTGGCAAGCCACCACGGTGGAGAAGCGCGGTGGTGGGGATGGGGATGGGTTCGAACCCGTTCGGAGCCCACCGAGTCGGCATTCATAGGGCGATCGCATGGCCGGTCAATGAGCGTCCGGCGATGATGTTGTCGGCGTGTCGGTAGCCGCTGTGCGGCGTAAGGATCGAACTGTAAAAAAGAAGACCAGCCAGCCGTGATTTTCGCTTTGCGGTTACTGCCGGAAACTCGCGAAGGTCGATGGCGCTGGCGCAGTCGCGGGGTTCGCAGTTTTATTCTGAATGGTCGAAATTTGGCGCGCCATTCAGAATAAAACTGCGAACTCTTATGTTATTGAAATCGCAGTGTAATTTTCCCGTCGGAAGCGGGCGGAACAAATAAGAATGGCGGGCGGGTCGGTTGAGGCACGTCTTCGCTCGCTTCCTAGGCTTGTTTCGCCCAGTCCCGGATTGACGCCGCCTCAGATTGCTAAGCTGGATCTCTATTCCGGGAAGGTTCATGCCGGGCCCCTTCCGCACGGAATGATCGGACAAGCACCTTTTGTGCGGCATAACGATCATGCGCTCAGCACAGCTTCCAGTTCTGCAAACAGAGTCTTGCGCTTCTCATCCGACAATTTGTTGGGGTGCTGGACTGGGACTTGCTTGGAGTGGAAGGTTTGGGCAGGGAACTTACAGAAATCCCCAACCAATTAAGCGAATCGACACCTTTTTTCGGCAGCGTAAACAATATGTTTACCTCTACGAGGTGGCCCGCTTATGTTTACCAGGAACCAGCTCTCATGGCGTCTTGTGCTGATGTCAGGCGTCGCTCTTTTTGGCATCGCTATTTCACTACTCGGTTTTTTTTGTCAGCAGACACATAGAGCTTGAATTTACAAAACAACAGTTCGTTGGGAAAGCATCTGAGGACGCTTTAGTAATTAAAGCGGCAATTGCTGAGGACCTCGACAAAATTTCTGACCTGCGCGCGTTGTTCGAAACATTTCCGGACGTGAACCTACCGAATTTTCAGAGCTTTGCGAGAAGACTGATTGAGCATGATGCGTCCATTCTAAGTACCTCTTGGATCGCACGGGTCACCCGCGAGGGGCGAGCAGCGCACGAAGCGGATGGATTACATCAAGGGATACCCAACTACCACATCCGCGCAGTCGACCCACTGGGTAAACAGCCGTCGCCATCTCCGGAGCGAGACGAATATTTTCCGTTGCTTTTCGCGACCGACGATCCAGCCTCCACAGCCGCTTATGGGTTAGACCTAGGTTCTGAGGAGGGACGTCTCAGGACAGTCAAGCAAGCCCGTGATAGCGGGGAATTAGCAATTTCTCCCATTGTCGTTCTTCACTCGGGAAAGGGTGATCGCAGGGGTTTCTTTGCTTTATTGCCGGTATATCGGCCCGGTCTTCCCCACGCCTCCATCGAAGACCGCCGCCGCAATCTGGTTGGATTTGCGCAGGGCGTATTTCAGATTTCCGCGATGATTGAAGGTATTTTCAATACCAGGGCTTCAACAAGAGATAGGGATTTTTACTTTTTTGGGCCCAAGGCGCAGCCGCAGGAGCCGCCCATCTACATGCATACATCGAGTGCTGCCTCTGGCGCGCTTTCCGGTTTCACTCGAGCCGAGCTGGAGGCGCGGATCCATTGGTCAACGGTGCTCCCCGTTGGTGATAAAGTATGGACACTTGTTGCTGTGCCGACCTCCGATGCTCTGGTGACTCAAAATGGCCGAGCCACAATTATTCTCGCGGTCGGCCTGCTCGCAACGGTTCTGCTAATTGGTTTGCTGTTCGCCTATTTCCGCAATGCGCAACTCGAAAATGCGCGCCTTATCGCCGAACA
Source organism: Nitrobacteraceae bacterium AZCC 2146 (assembly GCA_036924855.1). NCBI lineage: Bacteria > Pseudomonadati > Pseudomonadota > Alphaproteobacteria > Hyphomicrobiales > Nitrobacteraceae > Nitrobacteraceae bacterium AZCC 2146. The sequence continues at coordinate 6,719,257 of JBAGRP010000001.1, read as the reverse complement.
AGGAAGTCTCGCGAAATCAGAATTTCTCAGCAGCATGAGTCACGAAATACGCACCCCGTTGAATGGCCTGATTGGCATGACCGGTCTTTTACTGGACACGTCACTCACTCACCAGCAGCGAGGATATGCCGAAACGGTACGCCAGTCCGGTGAGGCCCTTTTGAGTGTGATCAACGATGTCTTGGATTTTTCAAAGATCGAGGCTGGTAAGGTGGAACTTGAAATCATCGACTTCGACCTATCCGAAATCGTTGAAAGTGTAACTGCGATCGTTGCCGTTCGGGCTGCGGAAAAAGATTTAGAATTAGCCAGTTTCGTGGAGCATGAACTTCCGCCGCGGATGCGCGGCGACCCATTTCGGCTCCGGCAAGTTTTGACAAATCTTGCCTCGAATGCCGTGAAGTTTACTGAGCGTGGTGAGGTGGTGCTGCGAGCCAAGCGTCAATCGGGTGGTGAGGGCGCATCGATAGTGCGTTTTGAAGTAGAAGATACAGGAATCGGGATCGCGCCGGATCAGCGGGGCCGCCTTTTCGAAGCTTTTGAACAATCTGATGTATCGACCTCACGCAAATACGGGGGGACAGGGCTAGGCCTCGCCATTTGCAGCCGCTTGGTCCGCTTGATGGGCGGCGAAATGGGCGTCGAAAGCCAGCCGGGAAAGGGGAGCACTTTTTGGTTCACGCTGCCGTTGCCGGAAGCTCTGAGCTCGAGCCCTCAAGAATACCACCTGCGCGGGGTGCGGGTGCTTGCCGTCGACGACAACCCGGTAAATCTTGCCATCCTGCACGAGCACATAGTCGGCTGGCATATGCGCAATGGGAGCGTCGAGTCCGGATCCCAGGCCCTCACAATGTTGAGGGCTGCAGCGGCGCGGGGAGAGCCGTATGACATTGCAATTATGGACATGCAGATGCCGGAGATGGACGGCCTCGCGTTGGCACGCGCAATCCGGTCAGATGCAGCGATTTCCTCGACTAAGTTGGTGCTTTTAACGTCGCTCGGAGGGCATGACCTTCCCAAATCAGCGCGCGACGCGGGCGTGGACGCATGCCTGACTAAGCCCGCACGACAATCCGAGCTCTACAATATCCTTGCCAGCATCATGGGGATCCGAAGCTGCCCACCAAATGAAGCGCCCAAGGTGCCTTTGGACCAGCGAACGCAAATGCATAGGCGCGGGGTCCGGTTGCTAGTCGCCGAGGATAATGTTGTCAACCAGCAAGTCGTCCTCGGTATTCTCGGCTCACTGGGATATTCGGCGGATGTCGTAGCCAACGGCCTGGAGGCCGTTGAGGCGGCGGCCCGGATTCCGTACTCGGCGGTTCTTATGGACTGTCGGATGCCCGAAATGGATGGCTACACTGCCGCCACCACCATTAGGCAAAGTCGGTCGCAGAGCCGCCACATACCCATCATCGCGCTAACGGCGGATGTCGTATCGGACGCGCGCGTAAAGGCACTTGCCGCAGGGATGAACGATTACATCACGAAACCTATCAAGGCTGATGTACTCGCAAGCGCCCTTGAGCGGTGGGTTCCTGCGCCTGCCCAGATCGATCTGCAAAATGTGTCTATTCAACGTATCGCTCCGGCGAGGGCCGCCTTGCGCGGAGCGATGGAGGGTGAAGACATAGGCGTATGACTGACCATACGCCTAATTCGAAGGTCTCCCGACTGGAAGTTGTCTCGACGGGCGCTCGACGCCGTTGGACATTGGAGGAAAAGCAGCGGATCGTTGCCGAGAGCTATGGCGGGCCACGATTGGTGTCAGTGACGGCTCGGCGCAATGGGTTGTCTGCGAGCCAATTGTTCACGTGGCGCCGGTTGGCGCGCGAAGACCAGCTGAGCGGGGATGCCGTGCCGGCGCTTGTTCCTGTGGAGATCGCCTTTACGCCGGCTCCGGCCTCGACGTGCACACCACAGCCGCCGTCGTCGCCTCCTGCGCAGCGTGCAAGAGTCGGAATAATCGAGATTGAGCTTAGCGGCGGCTGTCGCGTTCGCGTTGACCGGGATGTTGACGCCGAGGCACTGCAGCGGGTGCTTGAGCTTCTGAGGCGGCGATGATCCCGATCCCGAGCGGCGTCAGGGTCTGGATCGCCACCGGCCACACCGACATGCGCCGCGGCATGCAAAGTCTGGCCCTGACGGTTCAGGAGGGCTTGAAGCGCGATCCTCATGCCGGCGATCTCTATATCTTCCGGGGTCGCCGCGGCGATCTGGTCAAGATTTTATGGCATGACGGGTTAGGCATGTCGCTCTATGCCAAACGCCTGGACCGCGGCAAGTTCATCTGGCCCTCAGCATCCGCTGGTGCGGTGTCGGTCTCAGCGGCCCAGATGGCTTATATGCTGGAAGGGATCGACTGGAGAAATCCGCAACTAACATGGCGACCGCAGAGCGCCGGCTGAGCCAAATAAAATATTGGATCACGTGGATTTTAGGGCGTCACAAATCACTGAATTTATGATTCTCTCGTTTGCATGGACACGGCTCCCGACGCCCCTCCCGACGACATAGCCGCTCTGAAAGAGGCGTTGGCGACCGAGCGCGCGAAGACGCTGGATATTGCGGCGGAGCTCGCGGTCGCCCATGCGAAGGCATCGGAAGACAGCGCGCTGATTGCCCAGCAAAAATTACGGATCGCCAAGCTCGAGCGCCAGATCTACGGACAGCGGTCAGAGCGTTCGTCTCGGCTGATCGACCAGTTGGCGCTGACGTTCGAAGAGCTGGAAGCCAACGCCACCGAAGACGAGCTTGCGGCCGAGAGAGCCGTCGCCAGGACGACAATTGTACGCGGATTTACGCGCACGCGCCCCGAACGCAATACGTTCCCCGATCATCTTCCCCGCCAGCGCGTGGTGATCGATCCGCCAACGGCGTGTGAATGCTGCGGCGGCAATCGCTTGCGCAAGCTCGGCGAAGACGTGACCCGGACGCTGGAATCGGTGCCGCGCCAGTGGAAAGTGGTCGAGACGGTGCGCGAAAAGTTCACCTGCCGGGATTGCGAGAAAATCAGCCAAGCGCCGGCGCCGTTCCATGTGATTGCGCGGGGCTGGGCGGGACCGAGCCTGCTCGCGATGGTTCTGTACGAGAAGTTCGGCCAGCATCAGCCGTTGAACCGTCAGGCCGAGCGCTATGCCCTTGAAGGCGTGCCGATCAGCCTCTCGACCATGGCCGACGCCGTAGGGGCGTGCTGCACGGTGTTAGAGCCGCTGTCGCGGCTCTTGGAAGCCCACGTCATGGCAGCCGAACGCCTCCATGGCGACGACACCACCGTGCCCGTGCTCGCCTTGGGCAAGTGCGATGTCGCTCGATGCTGGGTCTATGTGAAGGACGACCGCCCCTTCGGCGGCTCAGATCCGCCGGCGGCGATGTTTTATTACTCGCGCGATCGAAGTGGTGAGCATCCGCAGGCGCATCTGGCCAAATACACCGGGATCCTCCAGGCCGACGCCTTCGGCGGATACATCAAGCTCTACGAGCCCGAGCGAAGTCCTGGGCTTATCAGGGAAGCGGCCTGTTGGGTCCATGCCCGGCGCCCGTTCTTCGCCATGGCGGATCTTGAGGAGAACGCGCGGCGCAAAGCGGCCGGAAAGAAGGAGATCGTCATCTCGCCCGTCGCCATGGAGATCGTGCGCCGCATCGACGCTCTGTTCGAGATCGAGCGCTCCATCAAAGGCCAAAACGCCGACCAACGAAAGGTTGTTCGCCAGGCGCAGAGCGCGCCGCTCGTCGCCGATCTGGAAGCCTATATGCGCGAGCAATGCGCCAAGCTCTCCCGCGGTCACGATCTGGCCAAGGCCATGAACTACATGTTCAAGCGCTGGGCCTCCTTCACACGCTTCCTCGACGATGGCCGCGTCTGCCTCTCGAACAATGCCGCCGAAAGAGCGCTGCGCGGCATCGCATTGGGCAGAAAGTCGTGGTTATTCTGTGGGTCCGACCGCGGAGGGCGCCGAGCCGCCGCCATGTATAGCCTCATCGTCTCTGCCAAGATGAACGACGTCGACCCTCAGGCCTGGCTCGCCGATGTACTCGCTCGCATCGCCACCCACCCCGCCCACAGGCTCGATGAGCTGCTGCCCTGGAACTGGAAGACTGCGCAACAGCAAGGCCTTGCGGCGCAGGCGGCTTGATGGGGCACGTCAACAAAGTCAGCCACGTGTTCACTCTCAGCCATGTCGCTGAGATGTTCGGTGAAGACGAGGAATGGCTGTTCGAGGTCGCCGAAGAAATGGACACCGAGGATGGCCAGCTATGGGTCGTCGGCGTCGGTGAAGACGGGGTGATGGCGTTCACCGATGACGGGATCGAGAACCTCAAAGAGCTGATCGCAATCCACAAGGACACCCCCAGCATCATCGAAAAACGCCGCCAAGCGCTCGCCGCGATGATGAAGCCGAAGACCGAAGAGCCCGACGAGATCTAACCGCTAACCGGATAGATCAGCGCGCTTGCGGCCTACAGCGCATGGTTACTATTCAACCCTCACTTGATGATGAGGTGTTTGAGAGCCTCAAGGGGCTGGAGTCCTGCGCACCGGGCTTGTCGAGAAAGGTTATCGACGCCTTTTTGGAAGACACTCCGCGGCGCTTGGAAGATATTGAGCAGGCTCTGCTTGGGCATAATGCGGAAAAGCTTTCACGCGTTGCCCATACCCTGAGGGGTAGCGCTAGTAATTTGGGCGCGCGTGCTATCGTTCAAATCTGCGCCGATTTGGAACACTCGGTAGCTGGGAACGACTGGGGGAATTGCAAGAAATTGCTCGCAGCACTCCGCCAGGAGTTGGACCGCTTGCGCGGCGTCCTTCTTGCTCAATCAAGCGAGTCCTGAGCCGTGCGCATCCTTATTGCAGAAGACGACGCCGCCTCCCGCCTGATTCTGGAGGCCGCGCTCGCGGGGCTCGGCCACGAGATCATCACTGCGACAGATGGCGAACAGGCTTGGCAATTGTTTCAGTCTGAAAAGGTGGAAGCGATTATCAGCGATCGCGAAATGCCTGGGCTGAATGGGGTCGATCTATGTCGTCGTATCAGGGCAAGCGACGGTGGAAAATACATTTACTTTATTTTCCTGACTTCAGTTACCGACAAGGCCGGGGCAGCAGAAGCCATACGCGCCGGCGCAGACGACTATTTGATGAAACCGTTGAACCGGCACGAACTGGAGGCTCGCCTTCTGGTGGCATCCCGCATCACGGAGTTATACCGAGAACTGGCTAACCAGCATGTCGAACTCGAGCGGCTCAATAGCCAACTCTTCCGACAGGCCCGGATAGACGGACTTACGCAGGTGGGAAATCGCCTGAAGATGCGAGAGGACCTAAACATCCTTGTCGCACGCGTCGCAGAACAGGGCGAAAGCTTTTGCGCGGTCATGTGCGACGTGGACCATTTTAAACTTTATAATGATGAATATGGCCATCTGCAGGGTGATGAAGTGCTCAAGAAAATTGCGAGGACATTGGTCCAAGGCTGCCGTCCAAATGATGAGGTCTATCGATACGGCGGAGAAGAATTTCTGCTCGTGATGCCCGAACAATCGATTGAGGCTGCATGTACCGCCGCTGAGCGACACCGAGCACGAATCGAACAACTGGCAATCCCAAATATCGGTAGTCCAGCAACTAATGTCACCATCAGTGCTGGCGTAGCATCGATAAATCCCTCTAGCGGGCCTTCGATCAAGGCGTGGCTTGAGAGTGCCGACGGGGCCCTTTACCGGGCGAAGCAACTGGGACGAAATCGTGTCATTGGCCCTGCGATCGTTTAAAACGCTTCCTGCTGGGTGCTATCCCCGGCCGGAATATGCGGATCGAGATTCAAGACCAGCGGGTTTTCGATCGGCTTCATCGGGTGCCGCCGCCGCATGTGGCGAAGATGGCGATGCCAGTCAGCAAGATGGGCCCGGTGGCGGCACGGGGGCAACAACCTTTGGGCTACCGGCATGAAGCTGCCTCTGGATCTGCTCGAAGACGTGCTGGTCGATGATGGCCGGCACCTTTGAGATAATGACTTCGCTCTCGGCTTTATGCCTGCCCGTGCTAGACGAGATCTGGTTGAACTTCCATTCTCCGATAGAGACGGTGTTCGTCAGCATCCGATGCAGTGGGGTCTGTCGCTTTGCAGACGAGAAGCTCAAGCGCTCTACAAGCTCGTCGAAGACGGCGTGACAGAGAGCGACGACGTTTTGAGGATCGACTTAACGCCCTCAAGGCCGATCGCGAACGGGCGAAGTCGGCCGCTGGCCAGCCCATCCTCAATCGATCCCGCCGAGCTCGAAAGGTTCGGAAGCAACACGCGCGACCGACTTCACGTCGAGCTCGACCCCTTACGCAATCCACAGTCGCTTACCGATGTCATCGGAGTCGAGGGCAATCAGATCCGGATCAAAGGAAACAGAGATGTGCTCGAACAGGCCGTTTTGGCTCACCAAGACATCTCATCCGCGGGTTCGCAGATGAGTACCAAGTGGTGCGCCCGAAGAGATTCGAACTCCTGATCCCCAGATTCGTAGTCTGGTGCTGGAACTCATAGCCAAAGGCTAAGGGTTGCAATTTGTTCAAATATGGACTATATCCATATCTGGCAAAGGAGCGGCCCATGCTGAATAACCGCGAGCCGACCCCTGAGGCTGCAAAAGGCCCTCAGCGTCTTGATAACTCACGCTTTGCTCCCGCCAACCGAAGGCGGCTCAGCGCCCCAGCTTTGCGGACCTTCCTCGCCATCGCGGATCTGTGGGGATTGACGGAAGAGCAGCGCCTCCTGGTCCTCGGGTATCCATCCCGGTCCACTTACCATAATTGGTGCAAGCAGGCGCGTGAGCACGGCGCTTTCACGTTTGATGTGGACGTTCTCACGCGCATTTCAGCGGTATTCGGTATCCACCAAGCGCTGGGGATCCTCTTTTCCCAGGAACGGCTCGGCGTTGACTGGCTGCGAAGTCCACATAGTGATGTCGTCTTCGGTGGACATCCGCCGCTCGACCTCATCACTAATGGCTCTCAAGATGGGTTGCTCTCGGTGCGTCGTTTCCTCGACGGCGCGCGTGGCGGCCTCTACATGCAGCCGAACACGATAGACGAAGCCTTCACGCCTTACGACGACACGGAGATTGTCTTCCGGTGACGGACGCTTTCGCACCCTCGCCGCGGCCTGCCCATCGCCTGATCCCCTCACAATTTCCTCCCATCGGGCTCTTCGATACGGTCGCGACGGCGGCCGATCTTTCAGCGGTGATGGAGCTCGTCGGTTGGACGAACGACCGCCTGGTGGCCGAACGTATCGATCGGCTACCGCAGAGCGAATGGGTGTATGGCGCACCCAACTCCAGTATCGTCATGGCAGCCTTTCTCCACGTCGCTCCCGGCGGAATGAGATTCAACGGACCGGAGCTTGGCGCCTGGTATGCCGCCGATGATATTCGCACGGCGGCTGCCGAGGTCGGTCATCATCTGCGGCGTGAAGCTGCTGCTCGCAACGCGGCCACGATGAGCCGGACCTACAGGGCATACACCGCCACGCTGCTAGGGGATTATCTCGACATCAGAGGGCAACAACTAACACGCCCCGACGTGTATGCGAGCGAACGTTATGATGCTTCGCAGAAGCTTGGCCAGGATATTCGCACGTCAGGTGGTGCGGGGCTGCTCTACGACAGCCTGCGGCGTCATACCGGCATCAACGTCGCCGCACATAGACTGCGCAACATCGTAGATATCGTGCAGACGGACCACTTCGAAATCACGGTCCAAGCAACAGCACGCATGATCGACGTCCGACAACTATCTAAATGATCAATACCCGAGTTGAACTGCACGGCCTATGTCGCCAATTTGGCATGATCTGATGACGCAGTTATCGTTAGCTTCCAATCAAACCGAAGCGTGCAAGTTTTCGCGCGACGCCAAAATGCGATCCAGCACGCCAGAACCAGAAGTCGTGCGATCGAAGATCGCCCGCTCTATCCAGGGCCTGGCGTCGAGTTTTTATTGTTGTTGTCTATCGTAAGGCTGATGGTGCTCGGGATTATCGCGGCGCGATCGACAGTCAATGGCATTACGATGAAAGACGTTGGCGTTCAAAAGCGCAAAGACATCGCCCGGCGCAGCGAACCGGAGTTGAGCTTGCACCACAGAGCGGCAACGCGCCCGATCCAGCCTCGTCGAATTCGTGCGTCTGCTGGCTCGCCATGCGGCGCTGGTCATCGGCGCCCTTTCATTGTCGCCGGCGGAATTGGCAGCGTTGCGGTTCGCTTCATTTGGCCTAGATGTTGTGCGTGCGGATATTGTCGAGCAGCTTGTGCAGTGTACCGACAAAGCGCTGGTACTCGTCGTCGCCGACACCATCGAACAGCAGTGCGAAACGGTCATACATCACCGGCCACAATCGCTCGAAGGTTTCGCGACCGCTGTCGGTGAGAAAGACCTTCTTCACCCGCATGTCCTCCGCGACCTGCTGCCGCCGGATCAGTCCCTGATCGTCCATCACATCGAGGGCCCGGCTCATGGTCGATTGCTCGGTGACCGCGAACACCGAGAGCTCATTGACTGTCAGCCCCGGCCACACGCTGAGCACGGTCAGCACGCGCATGTTCACCGTCGTTGCGTTTTCCTTCTTGAAGGAGTCCGCAAGGTTCAGGTTCCAGCGCGCGATGATGCGGTTGAGCAGATAGGGCGCGAACTGGCTGAGGCCGAACTCTCCCATCGTCGGATAGGGCTCGCCGCCCTCCTCGAGCCGTCGCAGCACACCCGCACGATAACGTTGTTCAGTCACGATGTTCTCCCGTGAACTTCGAATTCGAGTGACCGCACTATCGTCTTATTCCAAGATAGCTGTCGATGATGCGTGGCTCGGTTGCGAGTTCCGCCGCCGTTCCCGCCATGGTGACGACGCCCAGTTCCAGAACGTAGGCTCGATGCGCCACCTGCAGGGCCGCGCGCGCGTTCTGCTCGACGAGCAGCACCGCCATGCCGGCTTTCGCAAGCTGCGACACGCTCTCCAGAACATTCAGCACGATGCGCGGCGCAAGGCCGAGGCTGGGCTCGTCGAGCAGCAGAAGCCGTGGCCGCCCCATCATCGCCCGCGCCAGAGCCAGCATTTGCCGCTCCCCGCCGGACAGCGTGCCGGCGATCTGGCCGCGACGCTCCGCCAGCCGGGGAAACAAGACGAACACCTCGTCAAAATCGCTCGGCTTCAACTTCTCGCCGCGCGACCGTCGCGGATAGCGCCCGAGCAGGAGATTGTCGTGGACGGTCATGTCGTTGAACAGTTCGCGCTGCTCCGGAACGAGCGCGACGCGGGCGCGCGTCATCACGTCGACAGCGCCGCCATCCATTTCGACGCCGTCGATCGTGACCAGGCCGCGCCGCGGAAGCAGTCCCATCAATGATCCGAGCAAGGTCGTCTTGCCGGCGCCGTTCGGGCCGATCACCGTGACGATCTCGCATTCGTCCACGGTCAGCGACACGCCATGCAGCACATCATTGCCGTGATAGCCGACATGGAGATCGTTCGCCGCCAAGAGGCTCATGCGTCCACCCCCAGATAGGCCTGCAGCACATCCGGATTGTTCTGGATCTCCTGCGGCGTGCCGACAGCAAGCACGCGACCGAAGTTGATCACGACGATACGGTCGGCGAGGTTCATGACGAAATCCATGTCATGCTCGACGACGAGGATCGCGAGGCCCTTGGCGCGCAGGTCCACGATCAGCCGCGACAGCGATTCCTTCTCGCCGGCGCGCAACCCCGCGGCCGGCTCGTCGAGCAGCAGCGCGGCCGGATCGCCCGCCAGCGCGCGCGCGACTTCGACAATGCGCTGCAGGCCCAGCGGCAGCCCGCCTGCCTGCTCGAGCAGGCGCTCGCCCAGTCCGCAGGCCTTGCCCTGACGCGCGGCCTCGGCGAGCAGCGACTGCTCCTCCCCGCCGTTCAGCCGCAGCATGGCGCGCAGCCATCCGGCATGGCCGCGGCGATGGGCGCCGACGGCGATGTTCTCCAACACGCTGATGCCGGCGGGCAGCTTGACGTGCTGAAAGGTCCGCGCCAGGCCGAGGCCCGCGATATCCCGCGCGCTGCGCCGTTCGACGCGCTCACCGGCGAGCGAGATCGTGCCGCTGTCGGCGCGGTCGACCCCGCTCAGCAGATTGAACAGCGTGCTCTTGCCGGCGCCATTAGGGCCGATCACCGCCAGCACTTCGCCGGCGTGCAGTGTGAGGGAGATGTTGTCATTGGCGACCAGCCCGCCGAAGCGCTTGCCGACTCCCTCGACGGCGAGCACGGCACTGCCGCGCTCCGGCAGCGCGCGGCGCGGCAGCCGCTCCGCTGCGCCGTGCTCGATGGCCCGGCCCGGCCGCTGGCGCCTGGCCTTCATCCAGCGCTCGGTCCACCACGCCGTCACGCCGCGCGGCGCCCACTGCATCAGCAGGATCAGCCCGGCGCTGAAGATGACGATGTCGAAATCGCCAGCATGGGCGAACAGGTCCGGCAGCGTCTGCCGCAAGCCTTCCTTCGCCGCCGTCAGCAGGAAGGAGCCGACCAGAGCGCCCCACAGGCTGGACGCGCCGCCGAGCAGCGCCATGAACATGTACTCCACGCCGGAATCCAGCCCGAACGGCGTGGGATTCACGAAGCGCTGGATGTGCGCGTACAGCCAACCGGCAAGTGCGGCGAACAGCGCCGCCAGAACGAAGATCGCCAGCCGCAGCCGGCCGGTGGCGATGCCCATGCATTCCGGCATCTGCCGCCCGAGGCTGAGCGTCCGCAGCGCGCGGCCGATCCGCGAGTCCAGCAGATTCCAGCTCAGCATCAGCAGGCCCAGAAACAGCGAGCCGGTCAGCAGCGGCGCCAGCGGTCCCTGCACCGCCTTGCCGAAGATCGTCAGCGGCGGAATGTTGCCGATGCCCTCGAACCGCCCGAGGCCCTGAACGTTACCGAAGATGTTGTAGATGCTGAGTGCCCAGGCCAGCGTACACAGCGGCAGATAGTGCCCTGACAATCCGACCGTCACGACGCCGGCCAGCAGCGCCACCAGTGCCACCATGACCAGCGCAATGCCGAGTCCCAGCCATGGCGACAGGCCGAAGCTGACAGTTGCGACCGATGCAGCATACGCGGCGATGCCGACGAACGCCGCCTGGCTGAACGAGGCCAGACCGGCTACGCCGGACATCAGGACCAGACCCAGCGCGACGATTCCGGCGAGGCAGATCTGGCTGAGAAGATAGATGTGATAGTCGTTCAGCACATAGGCCGCCGCAACAAGCATGCCAAAGGCTACGATGATCGCGAGAGTGCGCGCCATCCTAGTCCTCCGTCGCTTTGTGCCGTGCCGACAGCACGACCAGCACCGGAACGATCAGCAGGAATACGATCGTCTCCTTGAGATCGCTGGCGTAGAACGCCGCGAAGCTTTCACACAATCCGATGAACAGCGCGCCGAGCGCGGCCAAAGGATAGCTCGACAAGCCGCCGAAGATCGCGCCCGCGAAACCGCGCAGCCCGATGCCGAAGCCGGTGTCGTAGAACACGGTGATCAGCGGGCCGATCAGGACTCCGGAGATAGCGCCGAGAAACGCCGACAGCGCAAAGGCCCACAGGCCGGACCGCGCCACGCTGATTCCCATCAGCTCTGCGCCGACGCGGTTCGACGCCGCCGCGCGCAGCGCCTTGCCCGGCAGCGCGTGCTGGAAGAGGAGATGAAGCCCGAACAGCAGCAGCGCCGTGGCGACGACGACGACGATGGTCTGGCCGGCCACCGAGGCATCGCCGAAATTGAACACCGCATCGGACAGCGGAACGGTGCGCACGCCCTCGGGCCCGAAGAAATACAGGTTCAATCCCTTGATCAGGTAATGCAGCGCGGCCGAGACGATCAGCAGGCTGAGGATCGAGGCATCGGCGATCGGGCGATAGACGATGCGGTACAGCAGCGGCCCGACCGGCACGACGATCGCCAGCACCAGCAGGATCTGCAGCAGCATCGGCAGCCGCGCCAGCGGCAGCACCTTGCACAGCGCGGCCATCAGCAGTCCCGGCGCGAGGCACCACACCGTAGCCTTCGTCCTGTCCACGAGGGCGCCGCGCCGCGGTGCCCAAAACAGCTCAATAACCGCCGCCACGCCGCCCAGGCCGGTCAGCAGCCAGACCGTGCCCGGCGTCTTACCGGCCGCAATGCTCGCGAGCGTCAACGCCCCCATGGCCACGAAGTCGCCCTGCGGAATGAAGGTGATCCGCGTGACCGAAAACGTGACGATGGTCGCGAGCGCCAGCAACACATAGATCAGGCCGTTGGTGATACCGTCCTGAACCAGGATGGCGAAGATGGAGATATCCATACCCGGACCGATCTTGCGTCGCTGACGATCTGCAACGCCGTTCCATCACTGATTGATGAGAGTCCAGCCGCCATTGGCCACCTGGACCAGAACGAGCCCGGTCTTGTCGCGCCCGTAGTGATCGGTCGGCGTCATTTTGATGTTGCCGTGGGAGCCGACGATGGTTGGGTTGGTTTCAACCGCGTCACGGAACGCATCGCGGAATTCCTGGGTGCCTGGCTTGGCCTTGGTCAGCGCCACCTTGGCGGCCTCCTGGAAGATCAGGTAGCCGTCCCAGGCGTAGCCGGCGAAGCCGTTACGGTTCTGCTCACCGAACTTGCCGAGATATTTGGTCATGAAGTCGGTGCCGACCGCCTTGGTCGGATTCGACGCCGGGAGCTGATCGAACACGAACACCGGCCCGGTCGGCGCGATCTCGCCGTCGACCTTGGCCCCACCGATCCGCAGGAAATCCGGATTGACCGCGCCGTGCGTGTTGTAGACCAGCCCAGTGAAGCCGCGCTCCTTCAGCGTGATGCCGGGAAGTGCGGCCTGTGAACCGCTGCCGCCGACCAGGATCGCATCGGGCTTGGTGGCGAGAATGCGCAGGACCTGCGCCTGTACCGACGTGTCGGCGCGGGCATAGCGCTGCTCGGAGGTGATGGTGATGCCGACGGGCTCGCTCAGCTTCTGGAACGCCTGCAGGATTTGGTCGCCGAAGCTGTCGGAAAACCCGATAAAGCCGACGCGCTTGATGCCCTTCGCGACCATGCTGTCCACCACGCCGCTCATCATCAGCGACGCGGTCTGCACCGTGGAGAACGTCCAGGGCGTCTTGGCGGGATCCAGTGCCATCGGGCAGGTGGCGATTTCAGGAACCTTGGAATCGTTGACCAGTTGCAGCACGGAGAGCGCGGACGTGGTGAGCGACGGGCCGAGCAGCACGTCGACCTTCTCTTCGGAAATCATCTGGCGCGCCAGGTTCAGCGCCTGGGTCGAGTCGCTGCCGTCGTCGCGCACCACGTAGCGGACCTTGACGCCACCAACCGAGGTCGGAAACAGCTCCTGGGCGTTGCGGTAGTGCACGCCCAGCGACGCATTCGCGCCCGTCGCCGACATGATGTAGCCGACGACGATTTCGTCGCGGGCCTGCGCGGAGGCGGTATCGATACGGCCCATCGCCCCGAGGGCGGACGCCGCCAACACACCTGCAGCGACAAAACTTGAAAGCGACTGACGCATGACCGCCCCTCCGGCTGGAAAAAAATGTCCGAGAGAGATTTTGACCATCGTTTTGGTCCGGCCCCACTCGCGCCCGATAAATGCAAAAGCAACATTTAATGGCGGAAGTGTCAACATGGCGGCGCGGCGAAAGCACCGCCCGGAATGACGCTTAATCAGCCTAACACAGGCTTTCTTGCACAAAGCGCATGCAAACCGGCCTGGGAAGCCGGCAAATGCGGCCTGAAATATAAATGCAGACGCAGGATATTCTGGCAGAAAAATATGTGTGTGGGGCACGTTCGATTGCTAATTGTCGCGGCCGCGACGGGCGCGCGTGCCGAAACGACTGATTCTACCGAGCTTCGCAGCGGCGTGGTGGCCTAAGCAACCGCGACACGCACCGTTTGCAAAGCAGCCGCCGCATTTTCGATCATGACAAAAAACATGCAATAGCATACACATCACAACGTTGGATCAATGCCGCCACAGGATGGCAGGAGCAATCAATGGCTGAACGGTCGTTTGCGCGTGAAGTCCAGGACCTGAGACTGGGTGAAGGCGACACCTTCCGCGGCGAGGGCATTCTCGCCGTCACCAAGGCGCTGCTGCAGTCCGGCGTATCCTATGTGGGCGGTTATCAGGGCTCGCCGATCTCGCATCTGATGGACGTGCTGGACGATGCCAAGGACGTGCTCGACGAACTCGGCGTGCACTTTGAATCGTCGGCATCCGAAGCGGCCGCCGCCGCGATGCTGTCCGCCTCCGTGCTGTATCCGGTCCGCGGCGCGGTCACGTGGAAATCCACCGCCGGCACCAATGTCGCGTCGGACGCGCTCGCCAATCTCGCTTCAGGCGGCGTCATCGGCGGCGCCATCATCATCATCGGCGAGGATTACGGCGAAGGCTCCTCGATCATGCAGGAGCGCACCCACGCCTTCGCCATGAAATCGCAGATGTGGCTGCTCGATCCGCGCCCGAACGTGACATCCATCGTCGACACCGTCGAAAGCGCGTTCGAACTGTCGGAAGCGTCCAACACGCCGGTGATGCTCGAGATGCGGGTGCGGACCTGCCACGTGCACGGCCAGTTCATCGCCAAGGACAATCGCAAGCCCGCCTATACGCTGCGCGAGGCGGTGGAAAACCCGCGGCGCGACCTCAGCCGCATCGTGCTGCCGCCGTCGGTCTATCTCCACGAGAGCGAAAAGCTGGAACAGCGCTGGCCCGCCGCCATCGCCTATATCCGCGACCACAAGCTCAACGAATTCTTCGGCCCTGAAGAGGGCGAGGTCGGCATCATCCTGCAGGGCGGCCTGTACAACACGGTGCTGCGCGCGCTGCAGTATCTCGGCCTGGCGGACATCTACGGCGAAAGCCGCGTTCCGCTGTACTGCCTGAACGTCACTTATCCGCTGCTGGATGACGAGATCGCCGCGTTCTGCATCGGCAAGCGCGCAGTGCTCGTGGTCGAGGAAGGCCAGCCGGAATATATCGAGCAGACGCTCAACACCATCCTGCGCCGGCGCGACATCGCCACCAAGATCGGCGGCAAGGGTCTGCTTCCCATGGGCGGCGAATACACCGCCCAGGTGGTGACCACGGGCATCGAGGCATTTCTCGAAGCGCATTCCCCTGCTCTGCTCGGCAACCATCTGCCGGTCCCGACCGCCGCTGCCGTTCTGGCCGATCCGCGGGTGACGGCGTTGCGCGACGAGGTCCCGCAGAGGCCCGCCGGCTTCTGCATCGGCTGTCCGGAGCGGCCGATCTTCGCGGCGATGAAGCTGGTGGAGCAGGAGCTCGGGCTTCACCACATCTCGGCGGATATCGGCTGCCACCTGTTTTCGATTCTGCCGCCGTTCAACATCGGCGCCACCACCATGGGTTACGGCCTCGGGCCGGCCTCCGCGTCGGCGTTCAACGTCAAGGCGGACAAGCGCCCGATCTCGATTATGGGCGACGGCGGCTTCTGGCATAACGGCCTGGCCACCAGTGTCGGCAATGCCGTGTTCAACAAGCAGGACGGCGTCATTCTCGTCGTCGACAATTTCTATTCGGCGGCGACCGGCGGCCAGGACATCCTATCATCGCGCGCCAGGAACATGGGGCGCAAGACCAACAACAGCATCGTCAACGCCGTGAAGGGCATCGGCGTCAACTGGGTGCGCCAGATCGACCGCACCTACGACGTCGCCAAGATGCGCGACACGCTGCGCGAAGCGCTGACGACCACGGACAGCGGACCCAAGGTGATCGTGGCATCGTCCGAATGCATGCTCAACAAGCAGCGCCGCGAAAAGCCGCTGTTCGCCAAGGCCGTGACGTCCGGCCAGCGCATGGTGAAGCAGCGCTTCGGCGTCGACGAGGATATCTGCACCGGCGATCACGCCTGCATCCGGCTTTCCGGATGTCCGTCGCTGTCGCTCAAGCAGACGGCGGATCCGCTCAAGGACGATCCTGTCGCCGCGATCGACAACGGCTGCGTCGGCTGCGGCAATTGCGGCGACGTGGCCGACGCCGCGATCCTGTGCCCGTCCTTCTATCGCGCCGACATTATCCACAATCCGTCGCGATGGGATCTCATGCTCAGCCGCATCCGCACGGGCATGATCGGCTATCTGCAGCGCCGCCGCGATCGCCGCACCCTGGCTTTCGCGTGAGCGTGGCCATCGGGGATATCGCAGCGCCGCTCCGCGAGCTCAGCAGCGACAGGCCGCTGAGTCTCGCGATCCTGGCGATGGGCGGCCAGGGCGGCGCGGTGCTCGCCGACTGGATCGTCGCGCTCGCGGAAGCCAACGGCTATTTCGCGCAGACGACGTCGGTCCCCGGCGTCGCCCAGCGCACCGGGGCGACCATCTATTACGTGGAGATGGTGCCGGCGCGCGACGGCGTGCATCCGGTGCTGTCGTTGATGCCGATGCCCGGCGACGTCGACATCGTGCTCGCCACCGAGTTCATGGAGGCCGGCCGGGCCATCCTGCGCGGCCTCGTCACCCCCGACCGCACGACGTTCATCGCCTCTACGCACCGCGCGCTCGCGGTGGCCGAGAAGGAAAAGCCCGGCGATGGCCGCGCGAATTCGGGAGCGGTGATCGATGCCAGCGACGTTTCGGCGAAGCGCATCGTGGCGTTCGACATGGAGGAGATTGCGCGGCGCTGCGGCACCGTGATTTCGGCATCGATGTTCGGCGCGCTGGCCGGCGCGGACGCGCTGCCGTTTTCCCGGCAGGCCTTCGAGGCCGTGATCGCATCCGGCGGGCGCGGCGCGCAGCAGAGCCTCAATGCCTTTCGCATCGCTATCGAGATCACGCGCAACGGTGCCGCTGGCGCGGTCGAAACTGCCGGCGCGGCTATCGCGATCCTGCCGGCCAACACCGGCTATCCCGAACTCGACGGCATCCTGCAACGCCTGCGCACCCGGTTTCCGGCGCCGGCCCACGCAATGCTGTTCGCCGGCAGCCGCCGGCTGCTGGCCTATCAGGATCATCGCTACGTCCATGACTATCTCGACCGCGTCGCGTTTTTCGCGGCGGTGGATGAGGGACGTCGACGCGATGCGCCAGACCTGACGATTGCGGCGGCCAAGCACATCGCCAATGCCATGGCGTTCGACGACGTCATCAATGTCGCCAGCCTGAAGACCACCTCCGCGCGCTTCGATCGCACGCGCCGCGAGCAAGGCGTCGGCGACGACCAGCTGATCTACACCACCGAGTTCATGCATCCGCGCGGCGAGGAAGTGACCGGAACGTTTCCCCGCGCGCTGGGCGCCTTTGTCGAACAGCGGCCACGGCTGGTGCGCGCGGTGGACCGGCTGGTGAACCGCGGCCGCCGCATCCAGACCGGCAGCATCACCGGATTCCTGCTGCTTTATCTGATCGCCGGATTGAAGCGCTTTCGCCACGGCACCCTGCGTTATGCCCGCGAAGCCGCCCATCTGGAACGATGGCTGGCCTTCGCCCGACATTGCACCGCCATCGACTACGCCTTTGCGGTCGAGGTTCTCAATTGCCGACGCCTCGTCAAAGGCTACTCCGATACGCACGCGCGCGGACAATCAAAGTTCGACCGTGTGATGGCGGCAGCTGAATCGATTGTCGGAAAGCCGGGCAGCGTGCTGTGGCTACAAAATCTCAAGAACGCGGCGCTTGCCGACGAAAAGGGCGAGGCGCTCGACGGAGCGCTGAAAACGGTCGCCAGCGCCTACGACTGATGCGCGGCCAGGCCCGTGTAGCTCCTCGGACTCACAAGTCCGCACGTCTGATGGGCGCCGATCCGCGGATCTCCATAATAGCCAAGGGAACACCCGAGGGCGGGATACATGGCTGCAATCGACCCGTGCACCAGAACCAAGACAGCTTGACAACGGCGCCTCCATACATGGTCCTATGACTTCGTTGCTGATCGCACCCATGATGGGAAAAGCATTCGGGATGCTGTGCATCATCGACGAGTTCACCCGTGAGAGCCTGATGATCCGGCTCTAAACTACCATTCCAAACGGACCACTTCGTGGGGGCCAGTCATGCTTATGTAGGCGACTGATCGACCTCAAGACGTTCTGAGCGGTACGCTTTCACTGAACGCGATCATTTTGTAACCGATTGTTGCACAAACTGCAGCCTAAAGGCGAAGTTGCACTTTTACTCAGTAAAAGTCCGAGCTTCCGGTTGGCTTTCGCTTTCAAAGCGGCACCATCGAACCCAACTAATGCTGCAGTCGTGCCAACGGAGGAGATGCGCGGTGTCCCTCACCGGTGTTGCGCGGCTTGTCACACCGCGTCGTAATGCAGTGAGCCGCACGCGTTTAGCTTCGTCAAGAGCAACCACAACGCGTGCTGCGGCAACCGACAATTCCTCCAATGAGGCCATTGTCGCGCATGAAGCATGTCAGCCTGATCTTTGCGTGCGCGCGGTTGCTTGGGATTGCGCCGCGTAGCGCTCGGATGACAATTAATTGCTCTCTATTGTCTGAAAAAATCCTCAACCTAGTCCCGTGAGGCAATAGGCCTTCACTACGAACGGCAGCGGATTCCGCACGGCTTTGCTAATGGCTCTAATCCCCGATGGGCGAACCTTCGTGATCATCTTGATTTCCGGCGTTTTTGGAGAGGTTGTTCGGGGCTATTCAGGATCCGGTTTTGCACTTGCGGCTATGCCGATCCTGACCATCGTATTGTCGCCCGTCACGGCCGTTCCTGTATACCCATCGATATCCCTGTCTCTTCTCGCCGCCGCAATGACGATCGCCATCGTTACGGCGAGTCTGGCCGTCCTTAAAAAAATCGGGGTCCAACAGTGAACCCGAATCCAAAGGAAAAATCTGACATGACTCTCGCGTCGCTCGAATTCAGCTTTGCCTCAATCCGTCGTGCTCTTGCGGATGGCTTGACGGCCGACTTGGTCATTGGGGAAGCCTGCCGCCGCGCACAGGCGTGCTCGGCCGATGGCGTATTCACGTCGTTCGTGCCGCCAGACGAGGCTGTGGAGCGTGCGCGACAATTACAGGCCAAGTCGGATGCGGGGGCAGTCTTGCCGCTTCTGGGCGTGCCGTTCTCGGTCAAGGACAGCATCCACGTTGCCGGCATGCTGACCACGAGTAATTGTCCGGCGCTGCGATTGAAACCGGAGCAGTCCGCACCGGCCGTCACGCGGCTGGAGGAAGCGGGCGCGGTCCTGATCGGCAAGAATACACTGGATCAATTCGCGACGGGACTGAACGGGACGCGAAGCCCTGACCCGCTTTGCCGAAATGCCATCAATCCAGCTTACATTCCCGGCGGGTCGAGCTCGGGCTCGGCGGTTGCGGTCGCGCGTGGCATCGTCGCATTCTCGCTCGGCACCGATACGGGAGGTTCGGGGCGCGTGCCGGCGGCATGCAACGGCATCGTTGGCCTGAAACCGACGATCGGGCTCGTGAGTTCGCGCGGCCTACTTTACAACAACCGAGCGTTCGACTGCATCCCGGTTTTCGCCAGGCTCTCCGATGAAGCCTATGAAATTCTGGAGCATATCGCGGGGTTCGACGTTCAGGACCCGTTGAGTCGGGCGGATGCGGATGAGATCGACCTCCGGCTGCGGCTGCCGGAGCGTTTGACGCTCGCGATTCCGCGTTCGGAGCAGCTCAAGTTCTTTGGCGACGACGAGGCGCGCAGCACATACGAGAGCAACCTGGCGACGCTTGAAAGCCTGGGGCACCGATTGAGGCCGGTGGATTTTACGATTTTTGAGGAGGCCGGCCGCCTGGTCTTTCAAAGCGCCATGGTTGCCGAGCGGTTGATCGACTATGCCGATGTCGTCCAGAACAATCCGGAAGCCATCCATCCCGCCGTCTGGGCCTCGATCGAGCCCGGCTTCAAATACACCGCGAGGGATGCGCTGGCAGCGATCTACGCGATGAAGTCGGCGCAACGGCAGGCCAGCATTGTGTTGCAAGGTTGCGACGCCATGGTCGTCCCGACGGTGCCGACCATTTTCACCATCGATCAGATGTTGTCCGATCCGATGGCGCTCAATACCGCGATGGGAACGTACACTTATTTTGTGAATCCCCTCGACATGTGCGCTGTTGCGATTCCCGGCCAGGTGCGCTCGGACGGCTTGCGGTCTTCACTTTGCTTCGTGTCGCGCGCGGGCGAGGACGGGTTGGTACGCACGCTTGGACGTTCGTTTGAAGGCGCAGTCGGATCTAAGCCGGGCTAAGATTTCGCGCGCCGCTGTTGCCTTGGAATGAATATATCGTGCCGCTTAAATTGGCGCGTTGGCTCTTCCTTTGTGCATCGGCTGACGCTTCTTCATGCCGGCGATGTGGATTAATTGCTTTGAGTTTTCCTCCCGCGAAATAAATTATCCCGACGTCAAACTCGAATGTTCGGAGGCTGGGTATGTTGAACGCAAGATCGGCTGCTTTCACCGCTGCGATGCTGCTGACGTCCGTCTTTCACCCCGGTCAGGCGCATGCCGAGCTGCTCAAGGCCAGGCTTGCGCAGAACCTTGGGCCAATATCCGGAATTGTGATCGTTGCGAAGGAGAAGGGATTCTTCGAAAAACGAGGTCTCGACATCTCGGTCAGCAATTTCACCTCTGGAAAGCAGTGTCTCGACACGGTGGTTGGCGGCGGTGCCGACATTGCCACGACCGCGGAGGCGCCGGTCACCGCGGCGGCGATGGCCGCACAGCCCATCGCGTTTCTCGCCCGCATGGAATATTCCGACCTCAAAACAGTGGTTGCCAGCAAGGCCGGCATCAAGAGCAAGGCTGATCTGAAGGGCAAGAGGATCGCCTTCACGGCCGGCACCGGCAGCGAGGTCTACACCTCGGCTTTGCTGAGCAGGGCCGGGCTAAAGAAGGATGATGTCACGCTCGTCAACTTGCGGCCCCAGGAGATGCTGCCAGCGCTAGTTGCCGGCAGCATCGATGCATTCGACACCTGGGAGCCGCATATCGCCAACGCCACGAAGACGTTGGGCGCCGATGTTGCCGAGATCGACACCAAGGGCATCTATTCAGAAACCTTCAACATCGTCGTGATGCAGGACTATCTTGCCAAGAATGGTCCGCTGGTGGAGAAATTTCTCGCGGCCATGATCGATGCGGAAGGCTGGATGAAAGCGAACTCCGAAGAGGCGATCACGGTGGTCGCGAAGACGGTCGGGATCAAGCGTGAAGATCTGGCGCCGATCTGGGCCGACTATGTCTATCAGGTAGTTCTGGATGACAAACAGATCGATATTCTCAAGACCCACGCGGCGTGGCGGCTCGAGACCGGCAATCATCCGCCAGGCGCGGCGATGCCCGACTTTCTCAAGGTGCTGTCGCCAGGGTCTTTGAAGGGCATCGACGCCAAGCGGGTTACCTATTCGAACCAGCCCGGCGGTTAAAGAACGCCGCCATGACAACCAGGCAAGCGCAACGGCTCAACACCGCCATCTCGATCCTGTCGATCCCGCTGTTCTTTCTGGTATGGGAGCTGGTTTCCAGATCGCATATCGTGAACATCACCCTGTTTCCACCGCCCTCGGTGGTCGCAGTCGCGATGATCGAATGGATCAGGAGCGGACAGTTCGCGATCGATCTCGCCGTAAGCGTCTGCCGTGTCGTCGTTGGCTTCGTCCTGGGCGCGTCGATCGGTGTGCTGCTTGGCGTGCTGACCGGCCAATTCCAGTTGATCTCCAGCTTCCTCTCACCGATCTTTCATATCCTGCGCCCCATTCCGCCGATCGCCTTCGTCCCGATCGTCATCCTCTGGTTTGGCCTGTCCGAAACCGGAAAGATATTTCTTGTTTTCTGGGGTGTCTTTTTCACGGTCTGGCTGACCACGCATATCGGCGTCCAGAAGATCGATCGCGGCCTGATCCGCGCCGCACTCATGCTGGGCACCCCGAAACGCCGGATGCTCAGTGAAATCGTCCTGTTCGGGGCGCTTCCCTATATCGCGGTCGGGCTTCGGACGGCCGTCAGCATCTCGTTCTACACGCTGGTCGCCGCGGAGCTGGCCGGGTCATTTGCCGGCATCGTTTACCGCATCGAAATCGCCCAGCAAAATCTTCAAACCGGCCAGGTGATGGGAGGTCTCGTCGCACTCGGCGCGGTGTCGTTCATTGCCGATCGCGGATTCGCCGCGGTGACCCAACGATTGGTCTGGTGGCGATGACCGTTCAGCTCGCCGCCAATCATCCGGATATCGACAGCGACGAGGCGTCAGCCCCGGTCGAGATCGATGTCGCCGATGTCAGCATCGTGTTCGATTCCCCGAAAGGCCAGATGATCGCGGCCGACCGCGTCTCATTCCAGATCATGCGTGGCGAATTCGTCTGTCTTCTCGGTCCATCCGGATGCGGGAAATCCACCGTCCTGAATACGATCGCCGGATTCGAGACGCCCTACTCCGGCTCGGTAAGCGTCGCAGGAAAGCTCGTGACGGGACCAGGCCCCGACCGGGGAATGGTCTTCCAACAGCCCCACCTGTTTCCCTGGAAGTCAGTCCGCAGCAATATTGCGCACGGGCCAAGCATGCTCGGAAAAACGACCGGAGAAGCCCGCGCCATTGCCGACGATCTGATCGCCATGATCGGTCTGACTAAATTTGCCGATGCCTATCCGCATACGCTTTCGGGAGGCATGCAGCAACGCGTCGCGATCGCGCGCGCTTTGGCCAACCGGCCCGGCGTTCTCCTGATGGATGAGCCCTTTGGCGCCCTGGATGCGCAGACGCGCGTTGTGATGCAGGAAAGTCTCCTCAGCCTTTGGGCCCAGGTCGGAACGACGATCGTTTTCGTTACGCACGATATCGACGAGGCAATCTTTCTCGCGGACCGGGTCTTGCTGATGAGCGCTGGCCCCGGGCGCATCCTGCGCGATCTGCGCATCGATCTGCCGCGGCCCCGAACGAGCAAGATCGTGCTGGACTCCGCCTACATTGCGCTGAAGAAAGAGTGCCTCGATCTCATCCGGACCGAAAGCCTGCGATCATTCGACCAGCAGGCGCTCCGCTAGACACCACGCAGCGATGGTCTGCCGCGTGGCCGTCCCCCCTCGATCAGGATCCGGTGGCACTCTCATTCGCAAGGATGCGCTGCATCGCCCAACGCGCGTTTTTGCGAACTTCGGGGTCAGCATCATTGGCAATCGGCTCGAGGAATATCAGACCGGCGGGGTCGGCGATTTCACCCAGTGCCGCCGCGCCTTCCTTGCGCAGATTGGCTTGGGTGTGGGCGATGCAAGCGCCAATGGCTGCGACGGCGCGCGCGACCTTCATCTTGCCGAGGCTGCGTACCGCCTTCAGCCGCACCTGCCAGAATTCGTCTGTCGTGGCCTTGATCAATGCATCTGCTGCCTGAATGCCGTTGACATTGGTGCCCAGCGTTTCCGCCGCGATTTCCCGCACCATCCAATCGGTATCGGACAGCGCGCGGGTGATCGACTCCGCCGCCGGCTTCATATGCGAGAAGGCCAATGCACTGACAGCCGCGCGACGAACATGCGGATCGCTATCCGATGTCGCTGACGTCAGGGCCGGAATCGATTCTTCCAGCTTGAGGAAGCCGATCACGCCGATCGCCTGCACGCGCACCGACGCATCGACATCGCGCAGGGCGTCGAGCGCGGGCTTCAGCGAATCCTTGCGACGCAATTCCTTCAAGGCGCGCAGCGCCGCCATTCTCACGAACGCATGGGCGTGGCTGACCAGCGGCAGGATCGCATCGGCGCTGGCCGGATCCTTCAATTCCGCCATGGCATCTGCGGCCGCTGTCGCCACCGCCTGTTCGGGATCGACCACGACCTTTGCCAGTGCAGCAGCCGCCTCCGGACCATCGAACTCGCCGAGCGCCAACGCGACCTGCTGCCGGACGCCGGCGTCGGGATCGTCGGTCATCCCTGCGAGATGCCCGACCGCTGCCGGATCACCGGAATGACTGAGTGCGATGATAGCGACGCGGCGCTCACCGGGATCGGCGGCATGCAGACGATCATCGACGTCATCCAGGTCGTCGTAGGATTCGAACGGATCGGCCATGACTCACCTCAGCAGATAAGGGATGTTGACCTTGACGGCGCCGGTCGGGCAATCTGCCTCGCACGGCATGCAGTACCAGCATTCGTCGTAGGCCATGAAGGCCTTGCCTGTCATGTCGCTGATGCGCAGCACATCGAGCGGACAAACATCGACGCAGACCGTGCAGCCCTTGTCGGCGATGCACTTGGCTTCGTCGACGACGACCGGCACGGAGGTTTCATAACTGGCGAGAGGCATCGTTCGACTCCATCGAAAAATTGTTGCGGACGTCAGGCGCTGGCGCGGATGCGCTGCTTGTCATAGAGGTCCTTCTCGTCATCGGCGATCGGGACGATGTAGGGCTCGACGGCACGCTTCTCGCTGCTCACCTTGCCGTCCTTCTTGCTCAGCAGCGTGTGGCAGAACCAGTTATCGTTGTCCTTCTCGGGATAATCGGTGCGCAGGTGATAGAGGCCCCAGCGGCTTTCGGTGCGATACAACGAGGCATGCGCCGCCATGTCGGCACAATCGAGGATCGATTGGGTTTCCAATGCGCGCAGCAGTTCATGCGCGTTGCGGGCTATCATCTGGGTTTCCATGTCCTCGCGCACTTCGCCGAGACGCTTCTGGCCGATCTCGAACTTGCGGGTGACTTTCGGTGGCTGCAGATAATCGTTGACCAGGCGGCGCGCCTTGTACTCGATCTGGTTCGGCGGAATGCCGTCTTCGCGCCTGGTCGGCGCCAGCACGCGATCGCGCTCGATGCCGACATCGGCGGCGTCGAAGCTCGCAAAATCATGGTTGTCGGCGTATTCCATCGCATGTTCGCCGGCCACCGAGCCGTTGGTGAAGGCGCCGAGCATGTAGTTGTGCGGCACACTCGCCATGTCGCCGGCGGCATAGAGACCCGGCACCGTGGTGCGCGCGAACTCGTCGACGAACACGCCGGATGCGCTGTGGCCCGAGCAGAATCCGATTTCCGAGATATGCATCTCGATCGGCTCCCGGCGATAGTCCGTCGTCCGGCCCTCGTGAAACAGCCCGCGCGTCGGCCGCTCGACCTTGTGCAGCGTGGTTTCGATTTCACTGATGGTATTTTCGTGAAGATGGTTGAGCTGCAGGAACACCGGCCCCTTGCCGGACTGCAGTTCATTGTAGAATTCCAGCATCATCTGGCCGGACCAGTAATCGCATTCGATGAAGCGCGCACCCTCATTGTTGGCGGTGAAAGCCCCATAGGGACCGGCTACATAGGCGCAGGCCGGGCCGTTATAGTCCTTGATCAGCGGATTGATCTGAAAACATTCGAGGTTCGCGAGCGCGGCGCCAGCGTGATAGGCCATCGCATAGCCGTCCCCGGAATTCGCGGCGTTCTCGTAAGTGCCGAACATGTAGCCGGAGGTCGGCAGGCCGAGACGGCCGGCGGCGCCCATGCACAGGATCACCGCCTTGGCCTTGATGACCAGAATCTCCGCTGTGCGGGTGTTGACGCTGACGGCGCCGGCGATGCGTCCGTCGCTGCTCTTCAGCAGGCGCGTCGCCATGTAGCGGTTGGAAATCAGGATGCGGGCGCGGCGCAGCTGGCGATAGATCGCCTTCTTGACGGTTTCGCCATTCGGCATCGGCAGCACATAGGTGCCGATGTGATGCACCTTCTTGACCGCGTAGTCGCCGTTTTCGTTCTTCAGAAAGCGAATCCCGAAGCTGTCGAGCTCCTCGATGATCGAGTAGCACTTCTCGGCGTATTTATAGACCGCCTTCTGATCGACGATGCCGTCATTGGCGATGGTGATTTCCTTGGTGTACTGCTCGGGCGTCGCATAACCCGGGATCACCGCATTGTTGAGCCCGTCCATGCCCATGGAGATCGCGCCGGAGCGCTTCACATTGGCTTTTTCCAGCAGGACCACATTGGCCTTGGGGTTTTTCAGCTTCGCCTTCAGCGCTGCCATCGGCCCGGCGGTTCCACCGCCGATCACCAGTACGTCGCAGGAAACTTCAGAGAGACCGTCGAGAATTTCGTCCATCGCCATCGCTCAATCCTTCGCCGGGTTCGGAGCATGGTCCATTCCGCGTGTACGAAATGGATTTGAGGTTCAGGATAGGCAGCTGGGCACACCGCGATAGCAATTAGTTGTCAGCAGACCCAAACAGTGGCTTTCCAGGCTTGCCATCATACCTTCGTAGAATAGCCCCCTGCGGCAATTAATTGCTGTAGGCCGCCGGCCTGGCATGGTCGGATGAGGGATCGGAGAATTGCCATGACCCAGCCTGCAGCGCCGTCCGCTCTTCTTGCGAAGCCTGTTCCTGCACCGACCTATATTGCCGTCAGCGAGGATCTCGGATTCCTCGGTCTGACGACGGCGGCCGGCGAGACTCTGCGCCTTGGCGCCAGGCGCCTGCGCAGCGCCTGCAAATGCGCCCATTGCCTGCGCGCGCGGATCGACGGCGTGTTCCCGACGGGCTTCGATGGCATTGCCATCACGCAGGTGTCGCCGATCGGTGACTACGCGATCAATATTGCCTTTTCCGATGGGCACGCGCGCGGGATTTATCCGTGGGCGTTTCTGCTCGGCTTGCACGAAGCCGAGACCTGACGGGAAACGGTTATGCTTTTCTCCAATTCACCCTTGACGCGGTCGTAAGCTGCTTCAAACGCCGCGGAGTTTGGATTGGCACAAGGCTTGCTGCGCATTTAGACTGATTTTAAGTCTGGGAGCGCGCGATGCAAATTAATGCGGCGATCAATACGACCTCGAATCAGGCAACCAAGACGCCGCGGGCCGTGATGCCGGCGGTAGCCGGCGGCCAGTCCTTGTTGCTCACTGAGAGCGCGCGATCACTTGGCGGCGCACCCTCTCTGTTCGAAACACTGACGCCGCGCGAACGCGAAGCCGTTCTCAAGCACGGCCGCCGCAAGGTGCTTTATCGCGGCCAGACGCTGTTCAACCAGGGCGCAAAGCACGACGGCATTTATCTGATCGAGACCGGCCGCATCCGCGTTTTCTACACCGCGCCATCGGGCCGGGAGATTACGCTGGCATACTGGCATCCCGGCAATTTCGTCGGCGGCCCCGAAGTGTTCGGCGCCGGCGTACATCAATGGTCGGGCGTCGCCACCAGCAACAGCAGCGTCGTGCAGCTTCCGGGCAAGGAATTACGCGCGCTCGTGGTCGAAGTCCCTAACCTCGCAATCGGTTTGATCGAAGGGCTGACCTTCAAGGGAAAATGTTATTCGGCGCTGGCGCAAATGCTCGGCACACGGTCTATCACCGAGCGCCTCGCACACCTGCTGTTGCACCTGGTCGAGCTTTACGGGGTGGAAGACCCCGATGGCATCCTGATCGGCGCTGCGTTTACGCATGCCGATCTCGCCCACATGGTCGGCGCGACGCGCCAATGGGTGACCATCAGCCTCAAGCGCATGCAGGACAAGGATATCGTGGCCTCACGTAAATCGCGGATCATCATTCGGAGAGCCGATCTGCTGCAGGAAATGAAGGGGTTGGGCGACTGAGGCGATGCCTACGGATATGGCTGGCTCCGACCGAATTGCTTAAGGACTAAGCATCAGATCTTTTCACGGCAACTAATCGACCGTTTGCATGCGACGACGTTTGCTCGATCGAGGGTATCGACAAAGGATATCGCGACACCGGGCAATACCCGAAGCGCATCAAACACCGAGAGGGTCTGCAATGGTTCGCAATTGGGGATATCGCACATTTTCCGCGGCCGCCGTCGTCACGACAGCGCTGCTTCTTGCCGGCCAGGCAGATGCCCAAACGACCGTGACGATCGGCATCGGCACCCAGGATACCACAACCAACACCGCGACGACCGGCGTCATCATCCGCCAACTCAAATTGATGGACAAGTATCTGCCGAAGGACGGTAAATACGCCAACATCAAGTTCGACTACGAGTGGCAGAATTTCACGTCCGGGCCGCCGGTGACTAACGGCATGATGGCCAACAAGCTGCAGTTCGGCGCCATGGGCGACTATCCGCTGGTGGTGAACGGCTTCACCTTCGAGTGCAATCCGGAGAGCAAGAGCCGCCTGATCGCGGTCGCCGCTTATAGCCTCGATGGCTCCGGCAATGGCCTGGTCGTGCACAAGGACTCGCCCTATTACGAACTCTCCGACCTCAAGGGCAAGCTGGTCAGCGTTCCCTTCGGCTCGGCCGCCCACGGCATGGTGCTGAAGGCGATGCAGGACAAGGGCTGGCCGGCCGACTATTTTCAGTTGGTGAGCCAGAGCCCGGAGGTTGGCTCCACCAACCTGCAGGAGAAAAAGATCGACGCTCACGCCGATTTCGTGCCATTCGCCGAGTTGCTGCCGTTCCGCGGTTTCGCGCGCAAGATCTTCGACGGTGTCGAGACCAACCTGCCGACCTGGCATGGCGTCGTGGTGCGCACCGACTTCGCCGAAAAATATCCCGAAGTGGTCGTCGCTTATCTGAAGGCGGTGATCGCCGCCAACGCCTGGCTGCGCGCCGATCCCAAACTCGCCGCCGAGAAGATCCAGGAGTGGACCGGCATCAACAAGGAAGTCGTCTACATCTTCCTCGGCCCGGGCGGCAACATGACCACCGACCCCACCATCAAGCCAGCACTGATCGATGCGGCCACCACCGACGTCAAGGTGCTGCAGGCGCTCGGCCGCATGAAGGAGTTCGATCCGAAGAAGTGGGTCGACGACAGCTATCTGCGCAAGGCCTATGCCGAGCTGAATCTGGATTACGACGCTCAACTGAAGAACACGCAAAACTACGAGGTCAAAGGCGAGGATGCCTTCTGCAAAAAGACGATCACCGAACCGCGCAAGGCCGGCGAGATCTGGGTCGATGGCGGCGCCATCGAGCCCTTCAGCAGCGCGGCTTGCACGCTCGGTGCCTATGCTGATCTGAAGGCCAAGGGCAGGAAGATCAACGTCGCTTACGTGTTCGATACGGCGCGCGGCATCAAGCTGTTCGCCGACCAGGCCTTCTTTGCAGTCGGCGCGGACAAAAGCGAGATTGCGCCGTTCCTTCTGAAGAAGGATGCAGAAGCCTACGCAAGCAAGATCAAGGGCAAGGTGCTCGGCCTCGACGACGCACTCAAATCAGCCGTCAGCGGAGGTTAGGCTGGTGAGCTCCGCGCTTCGACGACACGAGCAAGCTCCGGCGATGCCCGAGCCTGCGATGTCTTCATCCCTGCCCGGAGCGGCAATCGGCCGTCCACCGATCATGGCGCAAGTTGGCGCGTGGCCCTATCTCACGCGCTGGTATCTCGTGAACCGCGGGGAACTGCGCGCCGTTTTGATCGGCGCAATCTCGCTGGTGCTTTTCCTGCTCGCCTGGCATCTGCTGACCACCTATCGCGTGGTGTTCTTCGTCCGCTTCACCAACGTGCCTTCGCCCGCCGCAGTCTATGAAAGCCTGACGCGCGCAGTGCATGACACGAAATTCTTCATGCACGTGATGCTGAGCTGTCGCCGCATCCTGTTCGGCTTCGCACTGGCAGCCATCATTACCGTCCCGCTCGGCCTGGTGATGGGGCGGTTCAAGCTGGTCCACGAGATCCTGTTTCCGGTCACGGAGATCTTGCGCCCGATTCCCGCCATCGCCTGGGTGCCGATGGCGATCATGCTGTGGCCGACCAACGAGCAAAGCATCGTCTTTATCACGTTCCTCGGTGCGTTCTTTCCTGTTCTCGTCAATACGCTGCACGGCATGTCGCTGGTAGATCCGGTTTTGGTGCGCGCGTCGCAATGCCTCGGCGCCCGTGAGCTCTCGATTTTCCGCGAGGTCTATTTCCCGGCATCGCTGCCGCACATCTTCACCGGCCTGACGGTCGGCATGGGCGTGGCCTGGGTATCGCTGATCGCAGCCGAGATGATCTCCGGACAATTCGGCATCGGCTATTTCACCTGGGAAGCCTATTCGCTGGTGCAATACGCCGACATCGCGCTGGGAATGATCTGCATCGGCATTCTGGGCCTCGGATCGAGCGCGCTGATCCGGGGATTGGGGCGTCTCGTCATGCCATGGAACCGGACATGAGTGAAACGATCGCAAGCCAGCCCACCAAGGGTTTTGTCGACGTCCGGAATTTCGGATTGAGCTATCCCACGCTGGAGGGACCGGTCGAGGCGGTCTGCGATGCCTCGATCCATGTCAATCCCGGCGAGTTCGTCTCCATCGTCGGTCCGTCCGGCTGCGGTAAGTCCACCTTGCTCAATGCGGTTGCCGGATTTCTAAAACCGACCGTGGGCGACGTTACGCTCGACGGCGAAGCGATCGATGGCCCAAGTGCCGATCGCGGCATGGTGTTCCAGCAGTATTCGCTGTTTCCCTGGAAGACGGTGAAAGGCAACGTCGAATTCGGCCTGAAGATGAAGCACCTCGACAAATCGAGCCGCGACCGCGCCGCGCGCACGCTGCTCGGCCTCGCCGGCCTGACGGCGTTCGAGAACAAGTATCCGGACAGCCTGTCCGGCGGCATGAAGCAACGCGTCGGCATCGTTCGCGCGCTCGCCACCGGCCCCAAGGTGCTGCTGCTGGACGAGCCGTTCGGCGCGCTCGATGCGCAGACCCGCGTCATCATGCAGCAGATCCTCACTAACATGTGGCAGCGTCTGAAGATCTCGGTGCTGTTCGTCACCCATGATATCGACGAAGCGATCTTCCTGTCGGATCGGGTCTATTGCATGACGGCGCGTCCCGGCACCATCAAGGCGGAGATCAAGATCCCGCTGGAACGGCCGCGGCAACAATCGATGATGATGTCGTCTGAATTTCTCGGGCTGCGTCGCGGGCTGATGTCGCTGATCCGCGAGGAAAGCATCAAGGCGATGGGCGGCGAACTCAATGATCTCGCTCTGGATGGTCTAAGCATTGACCTCAGCGGCCAATCGCTGGCCGACGTCGTTTGAGAATCGCATCAACTCAGATAACTTGCCAAGTTGAGACTCTGTACTTTCGCGATGGCCGCGTAGGAGGCCGTCAACTGAGCCTGATAGGTCGATAACGAAGCCGTGATCGCGGCCACATCGACGCTGGTGAGATCGCTCCCCAGCGTTTCGGCGAACGATTGATAATCGGTCTGCGCTGCACTGGCACGCTCGACGGATGAAGACGCGTTCGAAATCTTGCTTTGCACGACCCCCACTGCATCGACTGCACCGGTGGCCAGGTCCAACGCTTCATTCAGTGTATCAGTCGAGAGCGGCGAGTTGTTCGCCACCAGATTCATCGCCCGCAGCGCCTGCTCGAAGGCGGTATTGTCGGCCGTCACGCCATAGCTGACGGTCTGGCTGTCGGAGACGCGAACCGAAGCAACTTCGTTGTCCCCCCGATAATAGCTGGTATCCGCCGTCGAGGGTGAGGTCGCCGCAGCATAGGTCGCGCTGTCGATGTCGACGGGGGCCGACGTGGTCCGCGCGCCGCCGAACAAATAGTTGCCGCTATATTGCGTATTGAGCAGAGCGGCCATCTGTTCGAGCATGTCCTGCGCCGACTGGGTGACGCTGGTCGAATCGGTGCTGGCCACGTTGCTCGCGGCGGTGAGCAGGGTACGGAACTGAGTGAGCAGATCGGCAACCGAATTGACCGTCGAATACATCACCTCGATCTTGTTGTCCGCCTGGGTTGCGGAATCAATGTAGGACTGCGACCGCGACACCGACACCTGAAGATTAAGGATCTGCTGGGTCGACGATCCATAACCCGAAAAATCAGACGAGACCTGGCCCGATGCTTCCTGTATCTGCTGATTCGCCATGACGCTTTGCGTCCGCAACGCGGCGGCTATCATCTGCTCGCTTATGCCAAACGTCGCGACCCGCATTGCCATATTCGATACTCCTTACGAACCGGCGCTCTGCACAGCCGCCATCAACGATGAAAACATCTCGTTGATGACCTGGATCAGTTGCGATGCAGCGCTGTACTGGGTCTGCAGCGTGCTGATCCGCGCGGTCTCTTCGTCCAGATTGACGCCGGATTGCGACGACATCGCGCTGACGAAAGTCGATTGCGTCGTCTCCTTCGCGGTATAGTCGCTGGATGCCTGCGATGCCTTCGACGCAACATTCGACACGATGCTGGCAGCGTAGTCTGCAAACGAACCGGTCGATGCGCCAAGCCCGCCGACGGCGCTGAAACTGGTCGATCCGGTCAGTGCCGTATAGAGATTGTTGACCATCGTGGTCGAACCGGCGCTGAGGACCTGGCCGCCGTTCGTCAGCGACGACGACGAGTCGAGGGTCGCCACAGCGAGCAGGCCCGAATTGGACAGGATATCGCTGCGTACCGCGAAGTCGGAGGCACCGGTCGCGGTCACCAGATCGTTCAAGCCCAGCCAGTCCGACAGGCCCTGCCCGCTTGAACCGACCGAGCTGGTCATCTCGTTGATCGACACGCCGGTGCTGCTGCCGGTGCTGGCGATCACGACATGCCCCGAAGAATCGATCGAGGCGGACAGGCCGGAAATGCCGTTGATCGCCGATACCAGATCGCCGACCGTCGCATAGCTGGAAAGATCGAGATCCTGGTAGGACGCCAGAGTGCCGCTCTGGTCCGTCACGGCGATACGAACGGTGCCGGTTGCCGAAAGCGCCGTCGAAGCCGTCACTGCGGTGGTGCCGGTCAGGCTCGAGGGCGGCGGCAGCGACGTTCCCTGATTGCTGACCGCGTTGAGGCTGTCGGCCAATTCATTCGCCAGCTGATCGAGCTGGTCTTGCGCCGCCGGCAGCACGGTATCGCGCAGGCTGATCAAGGCGCCGATATTGCCCGACTTGATCTGCGAGGTGACATCGACACCGTTCAGCATGATCCCGCTGAATCCGCTGGTCGATGCCGCATCGTAGGTGGTGCTCGCCGTTACGGTCGCCGCTGTCGTATAGCTCAGCAGATGCGCGGAGCTGTCGACCAAGGCCTGTCCGGACGTCGTGTAGACCTGCATATCCCCGGTGGACGAAATGAAGTAGCTCACGTCCATCTGGGACGCGACGTCCTGCAACGCCGTGTTGCGCTGGTCCTCGAGATCGCCGGTCGGCTGCCCCAAGGCTGCCGCTTGCTTGATCTGCGTATTCAGGCTTGCAATTGTTTTCAGCTGGTCATTGACGTCGCTGATCGACGACGCAATTTGATCGTCTGCATTACTTCTCAGTTCCTGGATTCCGCTCGAGGTATCGCGCAGCTGCGATGCCACGTCGTCGAGCGCACTGACGACATTGGCCTGTAATGCAGCGCTGCTTGACGTCCCGGATAACGAGGAGATCGCCGTTTCCAGCGAGGCAATGGTATTGGCGAGCGACGTTCCCGTGCTATCCGTACCGCTCGATGTTCCGTACAGCGCCTGCAGCTCGTTGAGATAACTGTTACTGGTGTCTGCGGAGCCAAGCGCCGATGTCGCCTGCATCAGAGATTTCAGCAGCAACTTGTCCACGTTGCTGGTGATGCCAGTGATCATCGTCCCGGTACCGACACCGGCACTGACGGTCGCCACCTGGTTCGCGGTCTTGACCGTGTAGCCCGTCGTGTCCGCGTTCGAAATATTCGCCGATGCGACGCTGATCTGAACCTGCGTCGTCATCAAGCTGCTGGTGGCGATGCGGAGTGCGACGTCGAGCGACACAGGATAGCCTTATTATTCCAGGATGTTACGCTCTTATGCTGGTAGCGTAGGACGCTGAATGACCGTTGACGCGGCCCTTGGCATTGTAGGGCGAATTATCCGAGATCTGCTCGCGGATTGCCGCCATGA
The DNA here is from genome assembly GCA_036924855.1 of Nitrobacteraceae bacterium AZCC 2146. Lineage (NCBI taxonomy): Bacteria > Pseudomonadati > Pseudomonadota > Alphaproteobacteria > Hyphomicrobiales > Nitrobacteraceae > Nitrobacteraceae bacterium AZCC 2146. The sequence goes on along the minus strand of JBAGRP010000001.1, from coordinate 6,685,479 downwards.
CCGCGTCGATCCGCCGCTGGCTCGCCTCGATCGCCGCCCGCAACCGCATCACGTTCTCATCCATCGCCGAACGGAGCGATTCGATATGCTGCAGCACCTTCCCCTGCAACGCCTTGTCGGGCGTGCTCAACAGCCGCTGCCGCATCGTCACATCAACTACCCATTTCTCGAATTGGTCCGCAAGCACTAGCTTGCGCTCGGTATGGCGCGATTGCGACGCGGGCAGCCCTATCGCCAGCGCGATATTCTCCTCGGTGACGACGTCAAGCAGCGCATCGATCAGCTCGATGAGATCCTCAATGCGTCCGCCGCCAGTTCGGGCCATCGACTGTCGTGATTGTCGTTCGGGGCTCATGTGATCACTCCATTGCTTGTTAGTTTGACGGTTGCGACGGATCGCGCCGAAGTGACGCGCAGCGGGCGTAAGCCGATACGGCGTTCAACTGGGCGCCAGCCTCGTTCATTTTCTGCGTCAGGAGACGACAGCGCTGGTCCAGACCATCCCGGACAGACCGAAGATCGGCTTCCAGGGCGAGCAGGCGCCGACGGTTGTCGAGGGGACTCGCCGTCTTGATCGACATCGCGATCCGGCGAAGCCTGGAAAACAGTTTCTCATCAGCGTCATTGTTGCCCATATGGGATTACCTGACAGCCGAGATCAGCGTATCGAACATCTTGTTGACGGCCGTAATGACCTGCGACGCCGCCGAATAGGCTTGCTGGGCCGATATCATCGAGCTGAACTCCGTATTGGTGTCGGTGGTGCTTGCTTCCAGTTCACTGCCATAGATGGTGCCTGCCCCATTGGTGCCGGAGGCCTGCACCACCGCGCTCCCCGAATCCGCCGTTGCCGCATAGAGCCCGTTGCTCTTTGCCTGCAAGCCGTCAGGTGCCGTAAACGTCGCTACCGGAATCTTGTAGATCGCGATCGTCTGTCCGTTGGAATAGGTCGCGTTGACGACTCCGTCGTCACCGACAGCAACGCTGCTGAGCTTGCCGTATGGCAGACCGTCCGACGAGATGCTGGTTACATCGACCGCCGGCGTTGTCGCGCCCGATGCGTATTGCGAAAGCCCATCGGTCTTGCCGGCAGTTCCGAGATTCATCGTGATGGTGCTGTCAGCAGCGCCATCGGTCCATCCCGAGATGCTGATCGTTGCCGGGGTGGCGCTCGCCAAAGAGCCGTCACTGTTGAAAACGACTGCGATCGATCCCGACGTCGTCCCGGTCGTTTGGGTCGAGTCGGACGACAGCGTCGGATTGCCAAAGCTGGCAGACCAGTTGTTTTCCGCCGTCTTCGTCCACGTGACCTGAACCGTATTCGCCGTTCCGAGCGAGTCGTATACGGACATCGAGCTTGTAAATGTTGCGTTGACGGCGGCGTCCGCCGGCAGATTTGCGGCGACCGTCGTCGTGGTGGTGGCGCTTCCGCTCGTCGCCGCGATGCTGGTGTCGATCGGCACAAGGGTATCGCTGCTGGAGCTTCCGACAACTGCACCCGAGGCATCCGTGCGCCAGCCGAGCAGATAGGAGCCATCATTGACGAGATAGCCGCTGCTATCGATCGAGAAGGTGCCATTTCGCGTATAGAGCGTGGAACCACCCGTGAGCGACGTCGTCACCGGGAAAAATCCGTTGCCCTGGATGGCGATGTCGGTTGCATTGGTCGTCGTCGTCAGCAGCCCTTGCGCGGAAATGTTCGATCGCGCGCTGCTCGTGACCCCTCCCGATGAATAGGAAGAGGCGCTCGACGAACTCGTGACCAGAGACTCGAACAGTGCCGAGTTCGTCTTGTAACCTGTCGTCTGCGAGTTTGCGATGTTGTCACTGATGACCGCCAGCGCCTGGCTTTGCGCGCTCAGTGCCGAAATCGCGGATGAAAGCGCTCCTGAAAGACTCATAGTTAAACTCCCTAACGATTCAGGATGTGACGCCGATAACGTCGGCGGAAGAGACGGAAGTATTTCCGATCAAGAGCTTCAGCGTGCTGCTCGAAAAATCGACGCTGGTGACGGTGCCGGAAACCGTGGTGGAATCGTAGACGGAGGCTCCGCTGGCGTCGGTGGCCGTCACGCTGAGCGTGTACTGACCGCCATCGCTGAGCTGCGTTCCGTCCGTCTTGGTTCCGTCCCACGTAAAGCTGTTGTCACCGGAGGTCGTCGTTCCGCTGCCGGTCCACACCGCATTGCCCGATGAATCGCTGACGGTGAGCGTGACGTTCTTCGCAGCCGAAGTCAGCGAATATCCGAATTCAATCTCGCCGTTTTGCAGAGTTCCGGTATCGCCGGTGGCTTCGATCGTGTGGCCGATGTAGTTGGCAGAGTTCAGCGTCATGAGGCTGTTGAACGAAGTCGTGAGCGCGCTCATGTTGGAGTTGAGCGTGGTCTGTGAATCGAAGTTTGCATACGACGCCAGCTGGTTGACGAAGTCCGTCGTGCTGGTGGGATCGAGCGGATTTTGATTCTGCAGTTCGCTGACGAGCAGCGTCAGGAAATCGCTCGATGTCAGCGACGACGCGGCTGTCGAAGTCGAACTCGCTGTGGTAGCTGCGGTCGTGGCCGCGGTTGTTGCAGTCGTTGCGCTAACACTCATGGCATGCTCCAGCCGCTTCCGGGGCGCGAACGCGCTCTGGAATTGTTGCGGCAGTTTTTGGTGACGTTGATTTCCGCTCTGTATTGAAACGGGCGGCGCGACGATTTCAGGCAGAATTTCTGCGTGAGCGGACTGCCAAGCTGGCGCGCACTGGCGCGCATCGCGCTTTATTCAAGGGATTTCATTCTGTTTGTCATCTCGACGCCGCGGCTGGAGACCACACGGCGTATGCCGGCAAAAATTACCCGGTGCGGATCTCTGGATGGTGCAGTCGCCTTGCGAACAGGCTGGGTTATCCTGCCTGCACGTCAGACAAGATGATTTTCAACAGGTCTGATCTGGTGCCAGGATCGAGCCCTAACGTCGGGGTCCCGGAAAATTGGCCCCCGGCAAATAGCGAGAAATGCCGCCGCCAAAACCGTGATCTGGCCTCATCTCGGCAAGGCGCTTGCGATCCTCGGGGGATAATTTCTCCATCGCATTGGCAATTTCCTCGGCCACGGCCATGCGGTCTGCCGACTGCTCTGCGTTCAGTTCCTGAGCCGCAGCCAGAAAGGCGGCCCGATCGAACCGCTCGCCAACAAGGGCCTTCTGCATGCGCTCGCCGAGGTCCTCGAACCTGCGAAAAAGCGGGCCGCGACCCTGAAGGCCCCGAACCATGGTATCCATGACCCTGGCTCCGCCTGGGCTTAGCGTGCCTTCCAGAGATGCAAGAAATGGCTGCATCGAACCCGGTGGTGGTGGTGGCGGCGGCCCGCGATATCCCGCGCGATCGCCCACGAGCCAGCCTGCGACAAACAGATTGACGCCAACCGAGACCACAAGCGCAAGGGAAGACAGGGTAATTTGCGGAAACCGCATGGCAATCGTTCCAGTATCTGCAGCGATCACTAGTCGGTCGCGCGCGAGATATCCATCACGTGGGCCAGAAAGCTGGGGAAATCGATGCGGGCGGGTTCATCGGGCAATAAGGATGGGAAAATCCCGACGAATATTCCGGCCAGAAAGCACGCCGTGAAGGCCAAAGTCAGCGGGCGTGGCGACTTCAGGGATACACGCGCGCCATTCCCGCCGGATAAAGGTCGCGAGGGAGCGGCGGCGGGCTCAGGTGCCGGCTGACGGACACCCAGCATGATCCTGTCGGCAAGCCCGGCCGGTGCCCGGATGGGGGCGCCGGCGAGGGCCCGTCTCATCAGTCTGGTTTCTTCCAGGAGCCTGCGGGCTTCGTCGGAGGAGCGCAGCAAAACGGCGGCCGCCTGCTGCAGCGGCACGGGCCAGATGGACATATCCTCCCCAAGCCGGTCGAGCAAATCCTCGAATTCCGTAATATTCATCAAAGGCAATATCTGTTCCGATCGCACGACCACACTGTGCCTGCCCTGGAAACAGGCGCTGGTACTCCGGCACGATAGCATGCCGGCGGCAAAGCTGCATACGGTCTTCGCTTATGAACAGTGCTGGAAGGCCTTTAAAGCCGGAAATATCCGTCCCGCACCGAGGGACCGAAACGACAGCCGGATGCATGCCCAGCGTTCCGCGAGATGCGGCGCAACGGCCAGCCCATTATTGCGTCGAGAGCCGCGTCCGTTCATGCCTGGATCACAATGTCCCGGTCGTTTTTGTCGTGGTGACCGCGACAAATTTCCACGCATCCCGCAATTCGGCCAGGCTTGCGACGATGCGATGATAGCTTGCCGATGCATCGGGCCGGCCGAATGACCGCAAGCAAGCCATGATGAGCGCATGGTAGGTACGGTACAGCCGTTCGGCTACGGCGCCGCCGCGATTGAAATCCAGATTGTGGCTAAGGCCCCGCAAGATCGCAGTGGCGCGCATCATGTAACCATGGCTCTCCTCAAACCGTCGCGCCTCGGCAGCTTGAATCGCCTTCTGAAGGAACATCATAGCCCCCTCGTGCAGCATGATCATCGCCTTCAGCGGCGGGACGGCCACCGACGCGCTGCGATAAGCCTGGTTCGCCTGAGACATTGACCTGTTCATTATCAATTTCCGGAACTATTGAGGAGAGCTGAAAGATAATCGAGCATCGAATTGGCGCTCGAAATGGCCGACTGGTATTTTGCGTACTGCGCGGTCAGCATATCCTTGTAGACCGCCGCTCTCGCATTGATGTCATCGATCTGCGTCTGCATGGTATCGTCCTGCGCCTGCAGGTTGGTGATTACGCTCTGGATCGTGCCCGTACTGGTATTCGAGGTGCTTTTAGCGATGCTGTGGATCTGCGCGGCGATTCCAGAGGTGGCGGTGATAGCAATCGATTGCGAGGTCGATCCGGTATAGGTGAACGCCAGGCCAGCATAGATCGTGCCCGATTTTCCGATGATCGAATTGCCGCTCACCGTAAAGAGCGAGCTGTCTCCGCCGACGGACGCGGATGTCAGGCTTCCGGATCCGTCGACAACGAGGTCAAGCGTAAAGGAAGCCGGAACCGACGTGCCGATATTGACCACCGCAAGGCTGCTGGATGACGGGGTTACCCGGTTCGCCAGCAGCGATATGACGTCATCAAGACTATTTGTCATCGTGGTAGACAGAACGCTCGTATCGAGCACCAGATCATTAGTTTCGTCGAACGACAGCCCGAGATCGGAGAGCGACAGCCCACCGATCGAAGAGTTCAGCGCCTGCTCCATCTGCGTCGTGATATCGCGCAGGGTGCCGTCACCGAACAGCACCGACGTGGAATCCACCGTGCCGTCGCTGGCAAGTGTCTGTTGACCGGCGACGTAATCGCGAAAAGCGTTGTACGAGGTCACAAACGTCTGCAGCGCGGTCTCGATTGAACTCGTGTCCGCTTCAATGGCGATATTGACCGTCGCCCCGGTCGGCGTCGTCTGCAGCAGGTTGAAGGTGACCCCGCTGAGAACGTCGGTGATATCGTTGGTATCCCGCGTGATCGATATCCCATCGAGGGTGAAGACAGCGGCCTGCGCGACCTGCAGCACGTTCGTGAAATCGCCGGAACTGTCGGTCACGCCAAGCTCGTTCATGACATCGTCGCCCGACACGCTGCTGGTGACGATGTCCGCATTATCCTTGGTAGCCGACAACACCATTTCAAAATCGGTGCTGGACACCTGGATGATCGAAGCCTGGACATTCGTGGTCGAGGTCTGTGCATTAATCGCATCGACCAAATCCTCCAGCGACATTCCGCTGGAGACCGAGATATCCGCGCTGGTTCCGTCCGCCAGGCCGAGGGAAAACGTTCCGGCGTAGCCAAGCTCCGCCGTCTGGTCGGAAACCGCGGAGCCCAGAACCTTCTGCGCTTCCGCAATCTGGCTGATCGTCAGGGTATGGTCGCCCGTTGCCGCGCCGTTGCTGATCGACATCGACAAAGCCGCGCTTGCGCTGACATCGCCGGTCGTGGTGATGGTGGCCGCCCTGGTGCCATAAACACTCGAGGATAGTGAGTTGACGATTGAATCGCTCAACGAATCTGTGTCGGTGGAGAGCGTGCTCAACAGCGTCTGAAGGCTCTGGTAGGCCGCGATCTTGGCTTCGTTGGCAGTTATCTTGGTGTCGATGGTCGTTGCCTGGGCCGTCTTGGTTGCGACCTGCGCTGCAATCAGCGCGTCCCAATCGACGCTGGTGGTGGTCTTGGTTCCGGATGTCGTCGTCGTACTTGCGGTGCTCGCGGCCGTCGTGGTGGTAGAAGCCGTACTGCTAACCGTTGTCATGGCCGCTCCCCCGATACGAGAAATGACGGGCCGGCACGCGCTGCCAGCCCGTCATCACCTTCGTTAACCCAGCAGATTCAGCAGATACTGCGGCATCTTGTTGGCCGCAGATTCAGCGGACACCGCGGCCTGCGTCTTGACCTCGGCAGAGGACAACTTGGCCTGCTCCGCCGCGATATCGACGTCGGTGATCGCCGAATTGGCAGACTGAAGGTTTTCCGTCTGGGTCGAGATCGAGCTGGCGCTGAAATTGAAGCGCGATTCCTGGGCGCCGATCGTCGCCCGCGCAGCCGACACGGTATCGATGGCATCATCGAGCGTGGTGAGCGCCGACGTTGCGCCGTCCTGCGTGCTGATGTCCAGCGAAGTGATACCGAGCGTGCTGGACGTAAGGCTGGTCAGCTTGACCGTGATGGTGTCCGACGCCGAAGATCCGACCAGAACGGAAACGCCAGACGCGAACGAGCTGCTGCCATCGAGCAGGCTCTGGCCGCTGTAGCGCGTACCTGTCGCGATGCTGTCGATTTCACTCGTCAGCTCGGTGAATTCCGAGTTGATGTAGGTCCGGCTGCTGTCGGTGACGGTGCCCGACGCGGATTCCGACGCCAGCGATTTCATACGAGCCAGGATGTCGCTGATGTTCGAAGCGCCGCCGTCGGCGGTTTGCAGGATCGACGTCGCCTGCGAAGCGTTGGTTGCGGCCTGCTGCAGGGTGGTGATGTCAGACGAAATGCGCGTCGAAATCGCGAGGCCGGCGGCGTCATCGGAAGCCTTGGTGATCTTCGAGCCACTCGACAGCTTTCCGAGCGAGCTCGATTCCTGAGCCGCGTTGATGTTCAGATATTTTACGGCAGAGTTGGCGGCGGTGTTGGTATTGATGACGGGCATTGCAGTGCTCCTTGGATTGTGCGGCAGCGTGTGCCGCGTCACGGGGATGGTGATCCCAGACGCAGGCCAGCCCCCGTCCACCCGGTACAACGGGTCAGCAGGCCAAAGTCAGGCGGGATTTAACCGGGGTCGACTGGATTATGGTTAGTAATCGGTAAACGAGTGACGGATGTCCGGCTCGTGCCGACGGAGCAGGTCACGGAGCTGCTGACGGCCGCGCTTGAGGAGGGACTCGACGGCCGAGACCGTCGTGTCCATCACTTCGGCGATCTCACCATTACTCATGTTCTCATGATAAGAGAGAATGACCGCGACACGCTGCTGCTCTGGCAACCGCTGCATCGCATTTTCCAACATATGCGTGACTTCGTCACGCTGCATGGTGCTGACAACGTCAGGCTGCGCGTCCGCCGGCTCCGGCACCGCATCCACGTTGTCGGTGCGAGGCCTGCGGTGAAGATCGATGCAGCGATTGGTGACGACGCGGTAAAGCCATGTGGAGAACTTGGCGCGCCCGTGCTGCCATCTCCCGCGATGCGTCCATACCTTGAGCATGGTGTCCTGGACGACATCTTCCGCATCCGCACGACTACCGACGATGCGGAGGGCGATTCCAAATGCCCGATCGATGTGGCGCTCGACCAGGAGTCGAAATGCAGCCTCGTCATTCGAAGCAAGCCGATTGAGAAGTTCTTCGTCTTCATCCTGAACCGGTGCCAGCGTAACATCATCTCGCGAAGCTCTCATGGGCTCCGGCGAACTGCTCTCCGCCTTCGAAATGACTGCCGGCGCACTATCGGCCGGAGCCCAGATATCAAGCGCGTACGCCATCCGTATCTCCCGACTCGCTATGCCAGCGGACGATTAGCCCGCAAGGCTTCCGAGTGTTGAACGCCCGCGCGCGCAAAACCGGGCGAACAATTTCCATGTATTTTACAGTCGCTTACTGGGCATTTAATGCCTGCTGATCGGCAAGATATTCCCATCCCGATCGATCCGATCTGCCCCGCGAGATGGCGCTATCCATTCACCGAATTGCCGCGCAAGCGATCGCAAAAACCACCTCCGCTGAAACAGCCACTCGATTTCTGCTTCGGCTTCCACAACGACGCAGAAAATACGAACCAACGAACGACTGCCTATCACTTCGCATTCGACACGAACCGCATCACCACGAATGAGCAGCGATTGCTAATAACACCTCATTCTGAAAACTGATTCGAATCGATGATTTGAAGCTATCGCATTTTTGAACTGCGGTATCAGTGGTCTCCCGAAATCTCACTCGGCGCATTACTTTTTCGCCTGATTTTCTGTGCGCTGTCGTTTATTGAACACGGCGACTGGGATTCTGTAATGAATATACATAACGCAGAAATGCAAAAATATAATTCGCAATGCTTGGAAACGCAGACGTTCTCATTCGATGTGTTCGATACATTTATTCTGCGAAGTTGCACATCACCGGAGGGGGTTTTCGAGCGGGCATTTCAGCTATCTGCTGTTTTCAGTTTGTTTCCCAATGCGGCAACTTCTTATGTGCAGCATCGCCGCCAGGCAGAAACGCGCGCACGCAAGGCGGCACTGAAGAAAACCGGATCTGCCGAGGTCAGCATCGAGGAGATCTACAGCCTTTTCCCGCTTCGACTGTTCGGACTGACGCGCGCAGCGCTGCCGGATCTCGTACAAGCAGAATTCGCAGCGGAGCTTGATCTCTGCCGGCCTCACCCCGGAATGCTTCGGCAATACCTGGAACTGCGGGCGGCCGGCGCGCGTACCGGATTCATCTCGGATACGTACTGGAGCGTCGCACAGCTCGCCGAACTGCTTCAATCGTGCCATCCAGGGCTTTGCTGGGATTTCCTTTATTCATCCAGCGAAAGCCGCACGAACAAGGGCGACAAACTTTTTTCCGTTTATCTCTCGGAGCAATCCGTCGCACCGTGCGACGCCGTGCATATGGGAGACAATGAGAAGTCCGATATCGAGGGCGCTCGCCATTACGGCATTGCGGCCAGGCACTATCCTCAGTCAACGCCGGCGCTGGCATCTATTTTCAACCGGGAGACCTCCGTCGGAGAGTTGCTATGTCCCGGGACGGCCGTCACGCTCGATCACGGATTGCGAACATTGCGACGGGTCGTCGCTTCGCAGTCCCCCGCGACGTCACCGATGCTCGATCTGGGTGTCAACGTGCTCGGGCCCGTCTTGCGCGCGTTCGACGCATTCGTTGCTGATCGTGTTGAGAAAATCGACCGGAGCCACGGCCGCACCGCAGTGGCATTTCTCGGCCGCGACGGTTTTCTGTCGCATCGAATATGGGAGCAGATGCGAGACAGACCGGCGTCTTATGTCGCATTGAATCGCCGGGTCAGCGTGATGGGATCGGCCGCGACGCTCGATCCGCTGATTGATTTGTTAAACAAGCTTTCCGAGATTGATGCCAAAGCCTTCTCGGAGATAGCAAAGGTTCTGCCTGCTTCCGTCGCCGACTTTTTTGCAAGCTGCGCAAATGGCATAGCGAGCGGCCAAGAACTGGCCGACGCGCTTCCCGACTTGATCGATGCCGGGGAAATCGCCGTGCTGGCAGCAGGCATCCGGATCGAGTTGCTGCGCCATCTGCGGCGCCAGATTGTGAATTTCGACGATTGCCGGAATCTGGTCGTCATCGATCTCGGCTATTCCGGAAGTATCCAGAAGTCGCTTCGGAGTATCTTCGATATCGAAGGTCTCAACATTCGTCTGCACGGCTTGTATCTGTTGACGACGGACGAATCGACCGATGATCTTTCGGGGGAGGACAGTTTCGAAGGCTTCATCTCCGACATGGTCGTGACGCCGCACGTCAAGCGGATGCTGCTGCGGAACGTCGCGTTGCTCGAGCAGATGTGCTGCGCGGCCACCGGGTCCGTTCGCAGCTATCGCGACGGCGAAGCCTTGTACGAGGACAATCCGCAGCCGCTCGATCAACTTGACCTGGGAAAGCAGGTCCAGGCGGGCGCGATCGCCTTTGCCGCGGCTGCGGCCGAGCTTTCTCCGGCCTGTCGTCTTGCACCGTTCGCGGACCTCGATGTGGCCGCACGATCGGCCGCAGCTATTCTCGGGCGACTGCTTCTGATGCCCACCGACGACGAATTGCAGCTGCTCGGGTCGTTGACCCATGACGTCAATCTCGGCACCCTCGCCCTCGCACCTTTGCTGGACGGCAACTTCGCCAGCGGGCTACATGTTGCGCAGGCATTTCCACTGGCATGCACGGCCACAAATCCGCCGATGTGGCCCGCGGGCAGCTTCTCAGCCTTGGCGCCGGTTCACAATTTTCTCTATTTGCTGTTCGGCTCGAACCGACTGCCCTCGGATATCTTTGACGACGTCAAATGCGGGCAGATCGCGGTCGGGCTGTTCGGTGCCGACGGCTCATCGAGCCTGGTGGAGGTCAGCTATTATCGAACCGGCTTCGGAGATATGCGCGTGAGAATTCCGATCGCGCACAGGATGGGCATTCAATGCGTGGTCGTGCCGATCGCAAAGTTGGCAAGGGAGGGGCTCGTCTCCGGCCCGTTCATGCACGGCGGAAAGGACGTTAGCGAGGCGCTGCAGAGCGTCGACATTGTAACGTTGCAGGACGAACACGTCGGCCACGCCGGACTGGTTCGCAGCGGTCGATATTTTCGCGCGACGCAGGACGACGGGGCCCTGGTCATCAATGTTCCGCCTCAGACGGTGCCGGTTGTGATCATGAGCATCGGTTTGACGCCGCTGAGCGGCGGCCGGGTCATGGCGCAGTAAGCCGTGCAAGATTTCATGTTCGCCTGAATTCAGCCTGTCGGCCGTATCAGTCATGATATCCCCTCCTGACAGGTCCACCGCACATGAGCGATGCCATCGACGAATTACTGAAGGAGGGCAATGCCAACACGCTTTCCCTCGGCGCCATACAGCGCCACCGTCTGCTTCGGTTAACCCGGCGCTACTGCAACACCGTCTTATGGGACGGCGAGAACGTCGCGACGGCGCCGGCCACCTCGGTGATCGTGCTGAATTCCGCGACAGCGCCTCGCGTCGAGACCCTGATCAGCTCGCTTCACGAGAATTCCATTGTCATCCTTCCGTTTGGCGAAAACCCCACCTTCGATTTGATCAAATCCAAGCTCCACGCCTACGGATCGATCGGGTCACAGGGCAATGCGGCCCCGCATCACATCTGGTGGGGCGGCGTTAAACCGCTCTCCGTGCCCACCGGGCTCTATCGCAAAGAGGACACGCTCTTTGTTTCGTCAAACCGGCGGGGATTTCTTCCCGCGGCGCAACTGGCCTTCGACCTGAAGCGGCTGGGCCTCGACGGCGTCATGGAGGGCCTTGCTCCAGACACGACAGTCGGCGCGCAACGCTCTTCCAAGATCGATTTTATCATTCGGCAATGGGAGCAGACGAACCGTCCGGTTTTCTGGATTGCCCCCGAGGCGACGGTTCATGAAAATCCTTTGCTGCCTCAGTCACTCGGATGCGATTTCGCCGTCCACATGCGACCTTCCGGTGAAATGCAACCCGGCGCTATATTCTTCCACCAGACAGAGTCCGCGCGTGCGCTGCTGGACATTTGGCAGCGTCTCAGCAGAGCCTATCCAGACCTCTCGGAAGCCTTCTTGCTCGATCAGGCATGGACGCTTGCCTCCTCGCAAAGACAGATCGAAACCGCGTGGCTGCCGGACAGTTACTGGAAAGCGGGGAATTCCCAAGCCCGGGTTCATGGCGCGGTTATTCAATACGATCCCTCCGGCATGAAGCAGGAACCGGAGGAATACCTGACATGGCGCTGCCGGCGCGCGCGTCGATTCGGCAGACATCAGGCACCCGAGGCTCATCTGATCATGCACGGCACGGCGCCCACGCGCGGTCCGATTACGGTGCTTATCCGTGACGTGCTGGCCAGCAATGCCCAGGGCGTCAGCGGCGCCGTCGAGGCGGCCGCCCAGGCATTTGCAAGCGATTCGGGGGGCTTCTCCCAAATGGAGGTGGTGCTTTGCGCCTGGGATGACGACGTGGACCTGGTCATGCAGATTGATGATGAAACATGGGTGCTGGTGACAGATCCTTCCGAGCGGTTGGAACGCAATGCTTTCAGCCAGCTGGATATTTCTGACGCCATCACGATCGACCCGCCGGCCCGGCACATTCATGCCGCCAGCCCAGATCAAAGCCCAAGGTCGATATTCCGGCTGGCAGATCCGTCACTTGGCGCGAAATTGAAACGAAGCGGGAAATATCCTGCTTCGTTGTTGAAGCGTCCGCTACCCATGACACTCAATGAATAAACGACAGGAGCGTCGCTGAGCGGCACCGCTGTGCGCAATCAGCATGGTGCTGAATCTGCGGGCTCGCATTGCACAATCTGAGATCTTGCACCGTGCGCCGTTTTGGACGATGACAGGACAATCCAATTCGGTGGCGGAGATGGAAACGATCAGTACGGCGGACTTTTTTCAGACACGCCGTATCGAATTTCGTCCATGGCATCCCCGGAATTGGAGTCACTTCGGCGTCGCCGAACTCAAGCGACGTCGCGAGGCCCGACTGGCTGGATTGGTAATCGCGTCACAATCGCCATTCGCCGCGCATCGCCCAAATATCAAAAGGTAGATCGGTTATGGAAAAGCCAAGCCTTATCCTGACGGGAGGGCGCGTGTTCTGTGGCCTCAACGAAGGTTTCGTCGAAGCGATCGCCGTGGCTTCTGGACGCGTCGTCGCGGCTGGAAGTGCGGCAGCGATCGCCGATCTTGCGGGTCCAGCCACGCGCACAATCGATCTGGCCGGTCGTGTCGCAATTCCCGGACTGAACGATGCGCACATGCATCTTCTGCCGCTTGGCCTCTACATGAACGAGATCAATCTGCGGCCCGAGAGCGGCGTCGGCAGCATCGACGAGATTCTGCGGCGGGTCGCGCACCAGGTCAAGCTCGCCAAACCCGGCGAATGGATCCTGGGGCGCGGCTACGACCACAATGAACTGACCGAGCGTCGTCATCCGACGGCTGAAGAACTCGACCGGGTTGCCCCCAACAATCCCGTCTACATCAAGCGGACCTGCGGCCATGTCGCCGTGGTCAACACACAGGCCATGCGCGCAGCCGGCATCGGCCACAACACGCCGAGCCCCGACGGTGGCATGATCGAACGACGCGACAACAAGCTGACGGGACTGCTGGCCGAACGTGCCATGCGCCTCATCACCGACGTGGCGCCGCAGCCGACGCGGGCTGAACTTCTCGAGGCAATCCACCGCGCCGGACGCTTCATGGTCTCGCAGGGTTTCACCAGCGTCATGGACGCCGCCGTCGGAATGTATTCGGGGATGGAGGAGATCGAGGCCTATGAAGAGGCCGCACGGGCGGGCAGTCTGCCGCTGCGCACCTGGGTCTGCATCTATGGCAACCCCGATGGGATCGGCGACAAGGCGCATGCCGCCGGCTACACGTTCGGCCGCGAAGTCGGGCTGCTGCGCTACGGCGCAATGAAAGTGTTCGGCGACGGCAGCGCCGGCGGCCTCACTGCCGCGATGAGCGAGCCCTATCTCGTCGGCGACCCTGACAACAGAGGCATCTTCTGCTTCTCCGACAAGGAGATGCACCAGTTCCTCGCGCACTATCACAGCCTTGGCTATCAGCTCGCGATTCACGCCATTGGCGACGCTGCGATCGAACAGGTGCTCTCCGGCATCGAGAAAGCCGGCACCGCAGAAAGCCCGATTCTCGGCCGCCGTCACCGCATCGAGCATTGCGGCTTCCTCAGCGACGGACAGATCGCGCGCATGGCAGCAGGCGGGATCGATCCGGTGCCACAGCCGATCTTCATGTACGAATTCGGCGATCTCTACATCACGAACCTCGGCCAGGCCCGCACCGACGTCGCTTATCCGATGCGCAAATGGCTCGACGCCGGCTTGCACCCGGCCGCGAGTTCGGACGCGCCGGTCTCCACCACGGATCCGTTCAAAAATCTTTTCACAATGACGACACGGATGTCCAACCGCCATACCGTCCTCGGCGAGGGCCAAAAGCTGTCCATGGCAGAAGCCGTGCATGCCTATACCTGGTGCGGCGCGTACACCCAGTTCGCCGAAGATCGTGTCGGCCGCCTCGTGCCGGGCCAACTGGCCGATATCGCCGTTCTCAGCCACGACATTTTCGCGTGCCGTCCGGAAGACATCGAGAAGGACGTGCGTTGCGATCTCACCATCCTCGACGGAGAGGTCATCTTTGATCGGCTGGGTCAACTGGCGGCTGCAGCCGAATAGGATGGCGTGCGGTGCTGCGGCATGCCGTGCAGCGAATTCTCCTTGCCATTCCGGTCCTATTCGGCGTGCTTCTGGTCGTAACTCAGGCTGCCGCAGGAATTCCACGCGGGCTGGAAACATGCTCCTTGAGAAGCGTTCCTGTGGCATCTACTTCGGCGAGCGACACGTCGTAGCTCCAGAGGTCGGCCAGATGCTGAAGCACGCGCTTCGCATCTGCCTCATTCAGCTGAGCGCCCTTCACCACCGTGTGCCGCAACATCAACCGGCGATCGCCGGCAAGATCGACATCGACCACTTCGATATTGGCATCGATGAACCCGACATCGTACTGCCGTGCCAACTCGCGCCGAACCCGACGATAGCCTCGTGCGTCGTGGATGGCATCGACCCGGATGCCGGCGGTTTCCGCGGGATCATCGTGAAGGTGAAACATGCGCATCTTCCGCATCAGCCGCGGGCTGAGAAACTGATTGATGAAGCTCTCGTCGCGGTAGTTTGCCCAGACGTCGCGCAGCACCGCCATCGCATCGCCGGTCCCGGCAATGTCGGGGAACCATTCACGGTCCTCATCTTCGGGATTGACGACGATGCGCTCGATATCCTGCATCATCGCGAAGCCAAGCGCGTAGGGATTGAAGCCTGAGAAGCGTGGATCGTCGAAATCCGGCTGAAACACCACATTGGTGTGCGACTGCAGGAACTCGAGGAAATTTCCATCGGAGATAAGCCCCTGCTCGTGCAGGCGCATCATGATGCGATAGTGCACATAGGTCGCGGTGCCTTCGTTCATCACCTTGACCTGGCCCTGCGGGTAGAAATACTGCGCGATATGCCGAACAATTCGCAGCAACTCGCGCTGCCAGGACTGCAGCCGCGGCGCAGATTTTTCCAGGAAATATAACAGGTTCTCCTGCGGTAACCCGAGCAAGGTGCGGCGCCGCTCGTCGCTCAGCGTCGAGGCGCTTTTGAGCGGCCCGGTCGGTACGGTGCGCCAGAGATCATTGAATGCGCTCTCCTCATGAGAGCGGCGCTGCCCTGCCCGCTTTTCTTCTGCGCGAAGATCGAGCTTCTTCTTGCCGGGATAGCGGTCCACGCCATGCGACATCAGGGCGTGCGCGGCATCCAGCGTCTGTTCCACCGCGAGCCGGCCGTGCCGCTCCTCGCACTGCGCGACATAGCCCTTGGCGAAATCGAGATAGTCGAGGATGCCGTCGGCGTCGGTCCACTGCTTGAACAGATAGTTGTTCTTGAAGAAATGATTGTGACCAAACGCCGCGTGCGCGATGACCAGCGTCTGCATCGTCGCGGTGTTCTCCTCCATCAGATAGGAGATGCAGGGCGAACTGTTGATGACGATCTCGTAGGCGAGGCCCATCAACCCCTTGCGATAAAAGGCCTCCTGGTGGGCGAAGTGCTTGCCGAACGACCAGTGCTTGTAATACAGCGGCATGCCGACAGACGAATAGGCGTCGAGCATCTGCTCAGCGGTGATCACCTCGATTTGGTTCGGATAGACATCGAGCCCCAGTTCCGACTTTGCGATTTTCTCGCAGGCATCGTGGATCCGCTGCAGGGTCGCGAAATCCCAATCTGCTCCTTCGTACAGACGCTCAGCTGAATTCGCGGTCATGATGCGGCTCTCTCCTGGTGCCGGCGGCGTTTGAACAGATCGTGGAAGACCGGGAAGATCTCGCTTCGATCGCTGACCTTGCGCATCGAAAGCGGCGCACCTTCGGCCTGCAGGCGCTGATACAACGTCCACAGCGACGAGCCGGACAATTCGAAACCGGGATGGCCGCCAGCTTCGCCGACCTCGAGATAGGCGAAGAACTGCGTCACCGGCAGGATCTTCTCGATGAGAAGACGGCCAGCAACGTCACCGTCGGCATAGGAGTTGTCCCCATCCGACGCCTGCGCCGCGTAGATGTTCCAATCCGCCGGGCGAAAGCGCGATCGCACGATATCGTGCATGGTCGCCAGCGCGCTGGATACCAATGTGCCGCCTGAAGCGGGCCCATGAAAAAAGGTGTCCTCATCGACCTCTTCGGCACGATCGGTGTGACGGATGAAAACGATCTCGACATGACGATAGCGCCGCGTCAGGAACACGTAGAGCAGCATGTAGAAGCGTTTCGCCAGGTCCTTCATGTGCTCGGACATTGAGCCGGACACGTCCATCAGACAGAACATCACCGCCTGGGCAACCGGTTTTGGCACCGTCTCGAAGCGGCGATAGCGAATATCGATCGGATCGATAAACGGAATCCGGCGTGCCTTGGCCTTCAGTGCATCGATCTCAACGAGAAGTTCGCTGCATCGCGGCTCGTCGCAATTGGCGATCTCGGCCTCGAGCTGCGCGATCGTTTCCGGCCGCGGTCTTCGCAAGGCGACACGCCTTGCCAGCGCCAGCCGCACCGTGCGCGTCACCGAGATATTGGCGGGAGAACCGGAGGTCGCGTAGCCGGCACGGTGCAGTCCCTCGCTCTCCGCTTCCGCCAGCTTGCGCTTGGCAAGGTCCGGCAATTCGAGGTCATCGAGAAACAGATCGACGAATTCGTTGCGACTCAAAACGAACCGGAACGCGTCCTCGCCGTCGCCTTCGCCCGGCTCGGACGCTTTCCCGCTGCCCTCGCCCGAGCGCGGCAGTATGTCGCCCTCGACGAACTTCTTGTTGCCGGGAAGCACCATGTCCCGTGTTCCGCCCTCGCGGCGGAAGCGCGGCTCGTTCATGCCGTCGAGCGGGATGCTGACTTCCCCGCCCTCCAGCACGTCCTTGATGTCGCGATCCTGCGCGGACTTCTTGACCGCCCCCTGCACCAACGCTTTCGCGCGACGGAGGAAGCGTTGCCGGTTTTCGAGACTTTTGCTGCTCGGATTGAGCCGTCGGTCAACGATATGCATGGCTAATGGAGTCCCCGCCTCAGCCGGCTTGTTTCACCCGCATGTACCACTCGACCAGCCGACGAACCTGACGCTCGGTGTAGCCGCGCTCCACCATCCGGTCGACGAACTCGCCGTGCTTCTTCTCGGTCTCGCCATCCTTTTTCGACCCGAAAGAGATCACCGGCAGAAGATCCTCGACCTGCGAGAATATCCGCTTCTCGATCACTTCACGGATCTTCTCGTAACTGGTCCATGACGGATTCTTGCCGCCATTCTGGGCGCGCGACCGCAGCGAGAATTTCACGACCTCGTTGCGGAAGTCCTTGGGATTGGCGATCCCTGCCGGCTTCTCGATCTTGGTCAGCTCCTGATTGAGAAGCTCGCGGTTGAGCAGCTGGCCGGTGTCCGGATCCTTGAAGTCCTGGTCTTCGATCCACGCATCCGCGTAATCGACGTAACGATCGAACAGATTCTGGCCATAGTCGGAATAGGACTCCAGATAGGCCTTCTGGATTTCGTGGCCGATGAACTCCGCATAGCGCGGCACCAGTTCGGCCTTGATGAATTCCAGATAGCGCTTCTCGATTTCCTCCGGCACCTGCTCGCGGCGGATCGACTGTTCGAGCGCATACATCAGATGCACCGGATCGGCGCCGATCTCCGCGGTGTCGTGGTTATAGGTCGCAGCCAGAATCTTGAAGGCAAAGCGGGTCGAGACGCCATCCATGCCCTCGTCGACGCCGGCCGCGTCCTTGTATTCCTGGACGCTGCGCGCCTTCGGGTCGGATTCCTTCAGGCTCTCGCCGTCGTAGACACGCATCTTCGCAAATACCGTCGAGTTCTCGTGCTTGCGCAGGCGCGACATGACGGAGAAGCGGGCCAGCGTTTCCAGCGTCGCTGGCGCGCACGGTGCGGAAGCGAGCTCGGATCCTTGAATCAGCTTCTCATAGATCTTTTGCTCTTCGGTGACCCGAAGGCAGTAAGGCACCTTGATAACGCAGATGCGGTCGATGAAGGCTTCGTTGTTCTTGTTCGTCTTGAAGCTCTGCCACTCGGACTCGTTCGAATGCGCGAGAATGACGCCGGTGAACGGAATGGCTCCGATATTCTCCGTGCCGATATAGTTGCCTTCCTGCGTTGCGGTCAGCAACGGATGCAGCATCTTGATCGGCGCCTTGAACATCTCGACGAATTCGAGCACGCCCTGATTGGCGCGATTCAATCCACCGGAATAGCTGTAGGCGTCGGGATCGTTCTGGGCGAACATCTCCAGCTTGCGGATGTCGACCTTGCCGACGAGCGAGGAGATATCCTGATTGTTCTCGTCGCCGGGCTCCGTTTTCGCGATCGCAATCTGTCGCAACCGCGATGGCTGGATCTTGGCCACGCGAAAGCGCGAGATATCGCCACCATAGGCTTCGAGCCGCTTGTAGCACCACGGGCTCATCAGCCCGTTCAATCGCCGGCGCGGAATGCCGTACTTCTCTTCGATCATCGGCCCCAGAGATTCCGGATCGAACAGGCTGAGCGGACTCTCGAAGACGGGGCTGAGTTCGTCTTCGGCTTTCAACACATAGATGGGATGAACTTCCATCAGCGATTTCAGTCGCTCGGCAAGTGACGACTTGCCGCCGCCGACGGGGCCGAGCAGATAGAGGATCTGCTTGCGCTCTTCCAGGCCCTGCGCTGCATGCCGGAAGAAGCTGACGATGCGCTCGATCGTCTCTTCCATGCCGTGAAACCCGGCGAAGGCCGGATACGCGCGTATTGTCCTGTTCAAAAAAATACGGCCAAGGCGAGGATCCTTGGCCGTGTCAATCATTTGAGGCTCGCCGATGGCTGCTAGTAACCGCTCGGCCGCATTGGCGTATCGCATCGGATCACCTCGACACGATTCGAGATACTCCGCCATCGACATATCGGTTTCGCTTCGGGCCTCGAAGGACCTCGCAAACGCATTGAACAGGGAATCGTTGTACATGATCCGCTCCTCATATGGTCGGCTGGCCTGCTGTTCCGCGATCCTTCCTGCCTTGTGTCGGTGCGCCCCCGCACCCCGATCGCGAATCAGCATCAGCTCATACCCGATTGGACGCCCCGCGGACTCCTCTACGCAATGCACATCGCAGGCAGAGCGTGAATCATAAGTGGGCAACTGCCGAAGGCTTGTGCGATCGGAACCGCGGGTTCCAGCAAATCGAGGGAATTCCAGAGACTGTAACTCGGCCGCAACATTTCATGGCCAAGCCCGGATTCATGCCAATGAGGGAATCAATCTCATGTTCCGAGTCCACGCGAGTGCCTGGCCATGGGGCCGCAGATCGCGACCTTTACCGGACATAGCTGAAGGAGGCCACGATCCCCGCCGCGAGAAGCAACTCGCCGAAGCGGCGGTCCTGACGTTCGAAAGAGAACAAGACTGCAAACCGCGGTGTCGACCGCGTTTCACCACCACTACTTCAAACAGTGTAAGTGTTTGATTTTGTTGGTGGGCGCACCAGGGCTCGAACCTGGGACCCGATGATTAAGAGTCATCTGCTCTACCAACTGAGCTATGCGCCCGGATCCAATCCGGATATCCCCGTAAGGGACGGCGTCGTTTAGCAAAGCGATCTGATGATGTCCAGCGAGCGACGATATAATATCCCCGGGCCATCGCCGCATCCCGCAAAATGCGAAAAAGCCGCTGAAATTCAGCGGCTTCGTCGTAGTCAGGTGTGGTCTGGCAGGCGCGCCGGTTACAGCCGGTCCGGGCCGGGACCGCGATCCCGTCCGAATCCCCTGTCCGGACCGCCGCGGTCACGGTCGCGACCGCCATCCCGGTCGGAATCGCGCTCGCCGCCGCGATCACGCCAGCCCTCGCCGCCGCCGAACCGGCCCTCCATATGGGTCAGGATCGCCAGCCGGCGCTTCTGGCCGTCATCGAGGGTCTTGTAGAGCGGATCGGCAGCCTCGGCGATGCGCTTCAGCGCGGCCGCCGTGGTGGCCATGGCGTCGGCGCGCTGCTGCAGCCGGGCGACCGGGTTATCCGGCGTCTGCGGACCCTTGGCGTCGTCCTGACGCTCATTCATGCGGGCATTGGCGCGGTCGATCCGCAGCTTGGCGAAATCGCGCACCGCGGCTTCCACCGGTGGCCACAATTTCTCCTGGTCCGGCGTCAGCTTCAGCCCGGCCCTCACCGCGGCGATCCGCGCATCCGCAAAGGCGGCGCGGTCTTCCGGATTCATCCGGGCGTGCTGATGCGACCACGGGCGGTGCTGGGCAAAGACCGCGGTCGATCCGGCGAGGACGAGCACCGCGACACTGGCGAGCAAAATCTTCTTCATGGCAACCTCCATTGGATAGTTGCCTGAAGATGAGCGCCCCCGCCTGCCCTTTCAACTTAAGCTTTGGACAGGCTGTTGCCGGATATTATGCGTGCCCCGATTTCGTCACAGCATCCCGAGCATGCGCGGCAGCCACAACGACAGCTCCGGCACATAAGTGACGACGCCAAGGAACGCGATCATGGTCAGCAACCATGGCAGCACCGCGATGGTCAGTTCCGTGATGCCCATCTTGGCGATGCCCGAGGCGACGTAGAGATTGAGCCCGACAGGCGGATGGCACATGCCGACCTCCATGTTGACCACCATCAGGATACCGAGATGTACCGGGTGAATGCCGAGCTTGACCGCCACCGGAAACAGGATCGGCGCCATGATCAGCACGATCGAGGTCGCCTCCATGACGTTGCCCGCCATCAGCAGCAACAGGTTCACCACCAGCAGGAACACCACCCAGTTGACGCCGGCGGTCGACATCCAGTTGGCGATCTGCTGCGGAATGTTTTCGTTCGCCATCAGGAACGAGAACAGCACGGCGTTGGTGATGATGTAGAGGATCATCGCGCTCATATTGGCCGAGGCGAGCAGCACCCTTGGCACGTCCTTTAGCCCCATGTCGCGATAGACGAATACGGCAATCACGAAGGCATAGACCGCGCTGACAGCGGCGGCTTCGGTCGGCGTGAACCAGCCGGCATAGATGCCGCCGAGCACGATCAGGATCAGCAATAGCCCCCAGATGCATCTCCGGAACGCAACCCAGCGCTGGGCCCAGCTCGCTCGCGGCAGCCGCGGATAGTCGTTCTTCCAGGCGCGGTAGAACGTGGTCGCGCCGAGCAGCGTCGCCAGCATCAGGCCGGGAATGACGCCGGCCATAAAGAGCTGGCCGACCGAAGCCGACGTCACCCGATGCCCCGATGGATCGAGCGCAACGCTGCCGCCGGTCGCCACCGCATAGACCACCATCACGATGGACGGCGGAATCAGGATGCCGAGCGCGCCCGAGGTGGTGATGACGCCGGCGCCAAAGCTCTTCGGGAAGCCCTGTCTCACCATCGCCGGCATCATGATCGAGCCGATCGCGATCACGGTTGCCGGCGAGGAGCCGGAAACCGCGGCGAACAGCGCGCAGGCCATCACGCCGGCAAGGCCGAGGCCGCCATGCCAATGCCCGACCATCGAAGTGGCGAAATTGATCATGCGTCGCGCCACGCCGCCATGGGTGAGGAAATTGCCGGCAAGGATGAAGAACGGGATCGCCATGATCTCGAAATTCTCGATGCCGGTGAACAGCTTCAGCGCAACGGACTCGATCGGCACATGCGTCATCAGGAAGATGAACGACAGCACCGTGAGGCCCAGCGCGATCGAGATCGGCATGCCGGTCAGCATCAGCGCGATCAGCAGGCAAAAAATAAATGCGGTGCTCATCGCGTGATCTCCGCGACGCCGGCGCCGGGCGCTTCCACATCGATCCCCTCGACGTAAGCGTGATCATGATGCGGCAACTCGCCGCCGCGCCAGAAGGTGAACGCGACCTGGAGGAAACGAAAGCACATCAGATAGGAGCCGAGCGGAATGCAGAGGTAGACCATCCAGCTCGGCAGCTCCATGTCCGGCGTGACCTGATCGGTATACATCAGCCCGTAGACGAATTTCGCGCCCATGGTGCCGATCACGGCGGTGAAGAACGCGCCGCAGAACAGGCCGAACAGGATCGTGCCCTTGCGCCAACGCGCGTCGAGCTGGTTCACCAGCACATCGACACCGACATGAATGCCGGTGCGCACACCATAGGCCGCGCCGAACTTGGCCATCCACACGAACATGTAGATGCACAGTTCCTGCGCCCAAGACAGGTTGATCGGAAACAGCAGCGGATAGAACAGCGGAATCCCGACGAGGTAGCGATGCATCACTGCAATGAAGATGATCACCGTCGCGGCCCCGATCAGAAACGTAATCAGGGTTTCCTCAAGCCGATCGAGGATGCGTAGAAACATCAAGTCCCCCAGATATGGATCAACCGCCCGACATCAGGTGGCACGATCTTCAAGTTTTGCGAATTTGCCCCTGCTGTCATTCCCCGACGCGCCAATTGGCGCGCCTGAGGGCGCGAGCAGCGTAAGCTGCGAGCGAACCCGGAATCCCGAGATGCTCAACCATCTCTGGATTCCGGGTCTGCCCTCCAGCCGGCTTCGCCGTCTGAAGTGCATCCCGGAATGACGGCACGTTGTCGTCGATCTGGCTTAGTTAGTGGCGCCGCGCGTTTCCTTGAGAAACTCGTCGATCAGCGGCTTGCCGACGCGCGAGGCCACGTCGGTATAAACCGACTCCACCGCCTTGCGCATGGCGGCATCCTGGCCGGCCGTCAGGGCAATGAACTCGGTCTTGCCGGACTTCTTCATTTCGGCCAGCGCGTCGTCGTTCTCCTTTGCCGACTGGCCATTGCCATAGGCGGTGGCTTCCTTCATCGCCTTGTCGAGCTGAGCGCGGGTGTCGGCCGGAATGCCATCCCAGAACTTCTTGTTCACGACCACGACATAACCGATATAACCGTGGTTGGTCAGCGTGGTGTACTTCTGCACCTCGTGCATTTTCTGGGTGTAGATATTCGACGGCGTATTTTCCTGGCCATCTACCACGCCGGTCTGCAGCGCCTGGTACACTTCGGAGAACGCCATCACCTGCGGGATCGCGCCGAGCGCGCGGAACTGGGCTTCAAGCACCTTTGACGACTGGATGCGGAATTTCAGGCCCTTGTAGTCGGCCGGCGCCACCAGCTTCTTGTTGGCGGTCATCTGCTTGAAACCGTTGTCCCAATAGGCAAGACCGGTCATGCCCTTGGCATCCAGCAGCTTGAGCAGTTTCGCGCCGAGCGGACCGTCGGTCACCTTGCGCAGCGTGGTGAGGTCCGGAAGGATGTAAGGCAGGTCGAACACCTCGAACTCCTTGACGCCGATCGGCCCGAACTTCGAGTTCGACGGCGCCAGCATTTGCACCGCACCGAGCTGCAAGGCTTCCAGCTCTTCCTTGTCCTTGTAAAGCTGTGAGTTCGGGTAGACTTCGACCTTGACCTTGCCGTCGGTGTATTTTTCGGCGAGTTCCTTGAATTTCTCAGCCGCAAGGCCCTTCGGCGTGTTCGGCGCCACCACGTGGCTGAACTTGATGACGATCGGCGACTGGGCCGATGCCGGACCGATCAGAGCCATGATCGCGACCGATGCCGCTGCCAGGATCAACTTGCGCATGCTTTCTCTCCCGAATGACGATGGCGGAGCTCGTTGAACGGCCCCTCGCTTGTATGCCAGCAGCAGCAATACAGAGAAGCGGGTGCAAATACCATTGCCCGTTCGCAGGGGGCGGGCACAACCTATGCTGCAATGCAAAACGCGGCGCCGAGGCGCCGCGTTTTTTAGTCCGTGCAAGTTTGTTGGGCGATCAGCTCGCCGCCGCAGTCACCGTCGGCATGTCGCGCTCGCGCTTCATGACGATCTTGTTGAGCGCGCCCAGATAGGCTTTCGCGGAGGCCACCAGCGTGTCGGGATCGGCGGCGCGCGCGGTCATCGAGCGGCCTTCATGGGCCAGCCGTACCGACACTTCGGCTTGCGCGTCGGTGCCTTCGGTGACGGCATGAACCTGGTAGAGCTCCAGCTTCGCCACATGCGGCACCAGCGCCTTGATGCAGTTGAACACCGCATCGACCGGACCGTTGCCCTCGGCCTCCTCCAGCTTCATCACGCCGTCGATGTCGAGCTTCATGGTGGCGCGCTGCGGGCCATGGGTGCCGGCGATCACCGTCAGCGACACCAGCTTGATGCGGTCATGGGCCGCGGTCATTTCCTGATCGACCAGCGCTTCCAGATCCTCGTCGTAGATGTCCTTCTTGCGGTCGGCCAAGGCCTTGAAGCGCACGAAGGCGTCTTCCAACTGGTTCTGGCCGAGCTTGTGGCCCATCTCCTCCAGCTTGTGGATGAAGGCGTGGCGGCCGGAATGCTTGCCCATCACCAGCGAGGTCTGCTTCACGCCCACCGTCTCCGGCAGCATGATCTCATAGGTCTGAGCGTTCTTCAGCATGCCGTCCTGATGGATGCCGCTCTCATGGGCGAAGGCGTTGCGGCCGACGATCGCCTTGTTGTACTGCACCGGAAACGAGGTCGCCGCCGAGACCACCTTCGACGCCCGCGTCAGCATGGTGGTGTCGATCTTGTTCCAGTACGGCAATTTGTCATTGCGCACCTTCATCGCCATCACGACTTCCTCGAGCGCGGCATTGCCGGCGCGCTCGCCGATGCCGTTGATGGTGCATTCGATCTGCCGCGCGCCGCCGCGAATGCCGGCCATCGAATTGGCCACGGCCATGCCGAGGTCGTTGTGGCAATGAACCGAGAATACCGCCTTGTCGGAATTCGGCACGGTCTCGCGCACCCGCTTGAACAGGTCGTAATATTCCTCCGGCACGCTGTAGCCGACGGTGTCGGGGATGTTGATGGTGGTGGCGCCGGCCTTGATCGCGGCCTCGACGCAGCGGCACAGGAAATCGAACTCGGTGCGGGTGCCGTCTTCCGACGACCACTCGACGTCGTCGGTGTGGTTGCGCGCCCGCGTCACCGACGAGATCACCAGCTGATAGACATCCTCCGGCTCCATCTGCAGCTTGAACTTCATGTGCACCGGCGAGGTGGACAGGAAGGAGTGGATGCGGCCGCGCTTGGCCGGGCGGATCGCCTCGGCGCAGCGGTCGATGTCCTTCTGGCCGGCGCGGGACAATCCGCACACCACCGAGTTCTTGGTGCGCTTGGCGATCTCGTGCACCGCCTCGAAATCGCCATCTGAGGCGATCGGAAAGCCGGCCTCGATCACATCGACGCCCATGGTGTCGAGCATCGCGGCGATGTCGAGCTTCTCCTCGAAGGTCATGGTGGCGCCGGGGCATTGTTCGCCGTCGCGCAAGGTGGTGTCGAATATGATGACGCGGTCCTTGTCGGACGGGGTGGTGCTGGTCATGGAGTGTTCCTTAGGTCGGGGCGCTGCTGTTTGAGCGCCGGAGGGGGCTGGAAATCTCACGGTCCCCTGAGTGCCCAGGCAAAAATGCCCAGACGGCGCTCAGGGGCAGATAAGAAGCAGCAGCCCGCCGAGAAGGAGCGTGGACAGCGACGCAGCCGGAATCGCTTCGGAACGAACGGCAACAGCCGCTCCCCCGTGAACTCCAACCATTTCGCTGCGAATCAGCATTGCCACACCTTCAAGCCCGCATTCTCGGCCAAAACCATTGACGGTTTGTTGCCGCAGCGCGCCTGAGCCGGTTGTAAACGAGAAATGCGGGGCGCCGCAACGCCAAAAGATGGTCAGGATAGCTGACCTAAACGGAGATCGAGCCGCCCCACTCTCAGATGTCGTCCCCCGCGAAAGCGGGGACCCACCCCCCGCCTTTCGGCTTGAGGGAAGGCGTTCGCTCCAGTTCCGAGACGATAGGACACGGCGCATGGGTCTCCGCTTTCGCGGGGACGACTCGCGGAGACAGATATCACCCCTTCGCGAGCACCTTGCTCTTCGTCCCCACCTTCTTATGCGCCGCCGCCTTCTTCACCACCACCGGCCCCTCTTTCTCCAGCGTCTCGCGCACCATCTTGAATTCCTTCAGCGCGTCGCCCTCGACCGTCGGGAATTTCAGATCCAGTTTCTCCAGCGCACTGACGATGGTCGAGCCGATCACCACGCGGGCGAACCATTTGCGATCGGCCGGCACCACATGCCATGGCGCGTCTTTGCTCGATGTGCCCGCGATCGTGTCCTGATAGGCGTCCTGATACTTGTCCCACTGCGCCCGCTCGCCGATATCGGCCATCGAGAACTTCCAGTTCTTGGCGGGTTCGTCGAGCCGGTCGAGGAAGCGCAGACGCTGCTCTTCCTTGGAGACGTTGAGGAAGAATTTCAGCACCACGGTGCCGTTGCGCGCGAGATATTTCTCGAACGCGGAAATATCTTCGAAGCGCTCGCGCCAGATAGTTTTCGTCACCAGATCCGGCGGAATCTTTTGCTTGGCGAGAATTTCCGGATGCACCCGCACCACCAGGCATTCCTCGTAGTAGGAACGATTGAAGATGCCTATGCGACCGCGCTGCGGCAGCGCGATCGTGTGGCGCCACATGAAATCATGATCGAGCTCGTTCGACGACGGCGTCTTGAACGAGGTGACCTCGCAGCCCTGCGGATTGATGCCGTCGAACACGGCCTTGATGGCGCTGTCCTTGCCGGCGGCGTCCATGCCCTGGAAGATCAGCAGCAGCGACCACCTGTCCTGCGCGTAGAGCTTTTCCTGCAGCTCCTGCAATCGGCGGCGATTGGCCTCGATGATCTTCTTGCCGGTCTCCTTGTGCAGCCCACCGTTCCCGCTGGTGTCATGCGCCTTGATATGAAATTCTTTCGAACCATCGACGCGAAACGGCTCGACAAAGGCTTTCAGCGCGGGCGCGGTGGACTTGGCGGTCATAGGATCGACGGCTCCGGACAAGGGATCGGAACGGTAGCGCGCCAGAGCGGCCGGCGCCAGCCGCATCAGGCCGCAGGCGCGAACTGGGCTTCAATGAACGCTGTCACGAATAGCGGCATGGCCGGCGTGAAATCGCGGGTCGTGCGCACCAGATGGATCGCGCTTAGCTCCGGCGCAGCCTGTATAGCCAGATTGGCTTCCATCTTCGCGCGCAACGCCTCGCTTGGCAGCGCGACATCGAGAATCCGCATCATCGCAATCGCCGATCCCGTAACCACACAATGCCAGTCTTCTGCCGCACGGTAGTCCGCCGGCGTCAGGCCGGTTTCCTCCTCCACCTCACGCACCACGCTTTCCGCTAGATCGACCGTCGTGCCGCGCAGATCGTCAAGGTCCGGCGTGCCCGACGGAAAATAGATTTTGCCGGCGTTCGCGGTGTTCCCGGCCATCTCGCCGAGCACGAAGGCGCCGTCGCTCGCACGCAAGGCGCCCATGCCGAAGCCGTTGAAGACGCTGTTGTCCGGAAAACCGAAATCCCGCCATGCCAGAAAGCTGGCGAAATCGGTCTCGAAATAGTCGGCGTCGAAGCGGCCTTCGGTAAACACCGGATTGCGGCCGAGCAGCACCCGGCCGTTGAAAATTTCAGGCGTCTCGCGCTGCTTCAGCGAGAAATGCGCATCGATATCGGTGCGGCGCTCGTCCGCGAAAACCCACGGTGCTGGCTTGAACGCGAGGTCGAGCGTGGCGACGCGATGGATAACGGGAGACGTCATGCCGTCATCCACGGAAGTTTATTTGGCATTCGTCCCCGTCGTCTTGCCGGCCTGGTCGACATATTTGTTGGTGTAGGTCTTGGTGACGTCGATATTCGCCTTGGCGACTTCCGGTGACCCCTCGCTGAATACGGCCAGCACCGCGTCGGCCCCCTTGGGGTCCATCTTGCCGGTTTCCGAATACATCGGGATCGTGTTCTTCAGCGCTGCGAGATAAAGCTCCTTGTTCTTGCCGACCGTCTCCGGAGGCATTTTCGCCATCACCTCCTCCGGCGAATGCGAATGAATCCATTTCAGCGTATTCAGGATCGCATTGGTCAAGGCCTGCACTTCCTTCTCGTGCGAATTAACCCAGGCCGTGGTGCTGTACAGTGCGCCGCCCGGATACTCGCCCGAGAAGACCGCCAGCGTATCTTTCTGCGTACGGGTATCGCTGAGAATGCGCAAATCCGCGTGGCTGCCCTGCAGCACAGTCACCGAGGGGTCCAGCATCACCGCCGCATCGATCTGGCCCTGCTCCATCGCCGCCACCGCGGTGGCGCCAAGGCCGACGCCGATGACAGAAGTGCCGGCCGGGTCGAGGCCGTTCTTCTTCAGCATGTATTTGAGGAAGAAGTCGGTCGAGGAGCCGGGCGCGCTGACGCCGACTTTCTTGCCGGCCAGATCCTTGACTGATTTGATCTCATCGGTGTGCTTCGGCGAGACCACCAGAACGAGACCGGGATAGCGGTCATAGACAACGAAAGACTGCAACTCCTGCTTCTTGGCGGCGAGATTGACACAGTGGTCGAAATAGCCGGACACCACGTCGGCGCTGCCGCCGAGCACGGCCTTGAGCGCATCGGAGCCGCCCTTCAGATCGACCAGTTCGACGCTGAGGCCGGCCTTGTCGAATTCGCCGAGCTGTTTGGCCAGCACGGTCGGCAGGTAGCACAGACAGGCGCCGCCGCCGACGGCGATCGTCACCTTGCTTTGCGCTGCGGCAAGATCGGACATCAGCAAGATTGCGAGGAGCGGCGCCAGCAGTCTGCCGAACATCTTCTTCATGATTTTCTCCCTGCTGCCTTGTTGCCCTGCAGGATAGAGGAGCATGCGCCCTTTGAGAAGCCGCCTGCCCGGCCGCTGGTCAACAGCGGTTCGGCCACGTAGCATCGGCCGCACTGGAAATCGCAAAAGGGAAGAAACTTCCATGAATCGCATTGTCGCCACCCTGTCGATCGCTGCTGCATTTGCGGCCGGCTGCGCTGTCACCCAATTTGTGCTGCCGGCCCTGGCCGCCGAGAACATCGTTGCCCAGGTCATCCACATTCCCGAGCTGACCGGCGACGCGCTGGGCCCCGCCTCAGCCACCGGCTTCCGCTCCAAGACGTTCATGACGGCGGATGGCGCGACCCTCTCGGTCCAAGACGGCAATGTGCCCAAGCACATGCATCCCAACACCAACGAGATTCAGTACATCCTCGAAGGCACCGGGACGATCTGGCTCGGCGACAAGGAAGTGCCGGTCAAGGCGGGCGATCTGGTCATCATCCCGAAGGGCACCGCGCACGCCGGCACCAAGCCAGATGGCCGGCCGTTCAAGTCGATCGCCATCAAGACGCCGCCGCAGGCTCCCGATGACACCAAGATGCTGAACTGACTTAACCTCTCCGCGCATTCTTCACCTCTCCCCGCTTTGCAGGGAGAGGTCGGATTGCGAGCGAAACGAGTAATCTGGGTGAGGGGAGCCAGAGAGACTCTCGAACTCCCCTCACCCCGACCCTCTCCCCGCAAGCGGGGCGAGGGAGCGCACGGCCATCGCCCGGCATCTGTTCAAAGCGAGCGCTAGCCGCGACTTTCAGCTGCGGTCGGCCGCCAGACCAGCAGGCGCCGTTCAGCCAGCGTCACCGCCAGGTCGATGAGGATGACGAAAGCCGACAGCACGATCATCCCGGCGAACACACCCGCGACATCGAACGTGCCTTCGGCCTGCTGGATCAGATAGCCCAGCCCGGCGGCGGAGCCGAGATACTCGCCGACGACAGCACCGACGACGGCGAAGCCGACGGCCGTATGCAGTGACGAAAACATCCATGACAGGGCCGATGGCCAGTAGACGTGCCGCAGTTGCTGCCGCTCGCTCATGCCCAGCATCCGCGCATTGTCGACCAGCGTGGCGCTGGTTTCCTTGACGCCCTGATAGACATTGAAGAACACGATGAAGAACACCAGCGTGACGCCCAGCGCCACCTTCGACCAGATGCCGAGCCCCAGCCACAGCGTGAAGATCGGCGCCAGCACCACGCGCGGCAGCGCATTGATCATTTTCACATAGGGATCGAACACCGCCGCGACCCGCGGCTGGCGCGCGAACCAGAAGCCGACCATGACGCCGCCGAGCGAGCCGATCGCGAAAGCAAGGATCGACTCCCATAGCGTGATCAGCAGGTGTTTCCAGATCACGCCGCTGGCGAACCAGGCGACGACCTGGCTGGCGACGTCGACGGGATTGGAGAAGAAGAACGGCGGCAGCACCGTGACGCCGAACAGCGGCACGGTGCTGAGCAATTGCCACAGCCCGAAAAACACCACGGCGACCAGCACCTGACACAGCAGCAGAGTGAGCCTGTTCACGATCGATCCACTCCCGGCTTCCGGTGCAACGGCATCACGCGGCGATCAGGGATGCACGAACAGGCCGACCAGGCCGGTCGCCCCCTTGGCGTGGCCCTCGAGCTTCGCCAGCAACTGCTCGCGCGTCAGTCCCGCCGGCAAGTCCTTGGCGTCAAGGTCAGTGGCGATCAGCGTGAAATTGTAGTGGTGCGGCGCACCCACCGGGGTGCATGGCCCGGAATAGTTGGGCTGCCCGAAATTGCCGCTGCCGCCGACATATTTGTCCGACGGCCCGCTGACCTCGCCTTCGGCAAAGTCAGTCACCGACACCGGAATGCCATAGGCGATCCAGTGATCGAGGCCAAAGCCGTTGCGGGCCTGCGGATCGACCACGATCATGGCATAGCTTTTGGTACCCGCCGGCGGATTGCTCCACGACAGCTGCGGCGAGATGTTTTCGCCGAGGCAATTCGGATTGTCCTTCTTGGCGCCGCCGGTCTTGCCGGGCATCATGCCGCCATCCTTGAAGGTCGATGAAGACAGCGTGAACGCCTCCGCCGCGGCGGCGACATGGGCGCCAAGGCCGAGGACAAGGCCGAGAACGAGGCCTGCTGCACATGTGATGGTCTTGAGCGATGTCATGATGTGGTCCTCCTGAAGAGCGCTGTGTACGCGATCCGCCGCGCAGCCTGTATTAGAGATTCGTCATCTCGATGACGCCGTCATGCCGCCCCCGCCGACTGCGCGTAGCCCTTCATCACTTCGTCCTTCAGCACGTTCCATATCTCGCGATGCAGCGCGTGAAAATCCTTGTCGAGCCGCGCCTCGAAGATATCGCGCGGCCGCGGCAGCGGCACGCGCCAATCGCCGATGATGCGCGAGCCCGGCCCCGCCGACATGATGACGACGCGATCCGCCAGCGCTATCGCCTCTTCGAGGTCGTGGGTGACGAACAGCACCGCCTTGCGATCCTTCGTCCACAGCTGCAGCAGCAGGTTGCCCATGATCTGCCGGGTCTGCGCATCGAGCGGCCCGAACGGCTCGTCCATCAGCAATATCCCGGGATCGCGGATCAGCACCTGCGCCATCCCGACACGCTTGCGCTGGCCGCCCGACAGCATGTGCGGGTAGCGATTGCCGAACGCGCCGAGCCCGACCGAGGTCAGCCACGCCTGCGCCCGCTCCAGCGCCTCGGCGCGGGCGACGCCTTTGATCTCCAGTCCGATCGCGACATTGTCGATCGCGGTCTTCCAGGGAAACAGCGCGTCGGCCTGAAACAGATAGCCGGCCTGATGGTTCAGCCCGTTCAGCGGGGCACCGAAAATCCGCACCGCGCCCGATGCCGGCTTCAGCAACCCCGCGGCGACGTTCAGCAGCGTCGATTTTCCGCAGCCGGTGGGGCCGACGATGGCGACGAACTCGCCGTCGTCCACCCCCAGGGTCGCCTTGTCCACGGCGGTGTAGACGCGCGCATCGGCAACGCGAAACGCCACCGTCGCGTCGTCAAGCGCCACCGCTCTTGCTGCCGCGGCTCCACCTGCCTGCACGCGCGTTCCCCGATGCCATTTTCGTTCTGCGGATGGCTTAGCGCCCTCGCGATAACAATTCAACGCCCCGGCCGCAGCTTGGTAGGGTGGCCCGGCTGTGATAGTCGGAGATCATGACCACGGTCTCGCCCTTGATCGCCTTCGCCCATGTCGGCAAGAGTTTTGACGGCGGCCTCGGCGCGAAACGTGTCCTGGCGGTGGATGACGTCTCGCTGGATGTCGCCGAGGGCGAGTTCCTTGCCATCGTCGGCGGCTCCGGCTCCGGCAAGACCACGCTGCTACGGCTCGCCAACCGCCTGATCGAACCGAGCAGCGGCTCCATCACCGTGGCCGGCGAGGACGTCACCTCCGTCGATCCGATCGGGCTGCGCCGCCGCATCGGCTATGTGTTCCAGAGCGGCGGGCTGTTTCCGCATATGAGCGTCGCCGACAATATCGGCATCACCCCCAGACTGCTCGGCACGCCGGCGAATGAGATATCCGCACGGGTCGATGAACTGCTCGATCTGGTCCGGCTCGACCGCGCGCAGCATCGCGATCGCTTTCCGCATGAACTCTCCGGCGGCCAGCGCCAGCGCATCGGCGTCGCCCGCGCACTCGCCGCCAAACCGCGCATCGTGTTGATGGACGAACCGTTCGGCGCGCTCGATCCCCTCACCCGCGACGCCCTCGGCGACGACTATCGCGCGCTGCACAAAAAGCTCGGCCTCACCACCATCATGATCACCCACGACATGACCGAAGCGATCCTGCTCGCCGACCGCGTCGCCGTGATGCGCTCCGGAAAACTGCTGGCACAGGGCACGCCCACGGACCTCTCGCAGAGCGACGATCCCTATGTCGGCGAATTGCTCGGCACGCCGCGGCGCCAGGCCGCACGGCTGCAGATGCTGCTGCCCAAAGACGGCGGGGATGGCGCGGCATGAGTCTGTTCACCGATCCGCGCTGGAGCGAGGCGCTCGGCCATCTGCCGGACTATCTCGGCAGCCATGTCCGCGTCAGCGTCACCGCGCTGGCACTGGGCCTCGTGATCAGCCTGCCGCTGGCGATCATCGCCCGCAATCGCCCCGTGCTGCGCGGCGCCCTGCTCGGCCTCGCCAGCATCGTACAGACCGTGCCGGGCCTGGCGCTGCTGGCGCTGTTCTATCCGCTGCTGCTGGCGCTGGCAGCATTGTCGCTGCAATGGTTCGGCGCGGGCTTCTCCGCCTTCGGCTTCCTGCCGTCGGTGCTGGCGCTGGCGCTGTATTCGATGCTCCCGGTGCTGCGCAACACCATCACCGGCCTCGACGGCGTCGATGCCGCGCTCACCGAAGCGGCGCAAGGCGTCGGCATGACGCCGCGGCAGTCGCTGTTCATGGTCGAACTGCCGCTGGCGCTGCCGGTGATGATGGCGGGGATCCGCACCTCCGCGGTGTGGGTGATCGGTACCGCGACGCTATCGACACCGATCGGCCAGACCAGCCTCGGCAACTACATCTTTGCGGGACTGCAGACCCAGAACTGGGTGTTCGTGCTGTTCGGCTGCTTTGCCGCCGCATTGCTGGCGCTGGCGGTCGATCAATTGCTGGCACTGATCGAGACCGGCATCCGCCTGCGCCACCGCATTCGCACCGCAATCGGTGCCCTCGGCATCGCCGCGCTGGTGGTGGCAACTCTGGTGCCGTCGCTGTCGCATTCCGGTTCGCGCGTCGTCGTCGGCGCCAAGACATTCACCGAGCAATATGTGCTGGCGGCCTTGATGGCGCAGCGGCTGCAGGCGGCCGGTCTCCCCGCCACCACGCGCGAAGGCCTCGGCTCCAATGTGATCTACGACGCGCTGGCTTCCGGCGATATCGATGTCTACGTCGATTATTCCGGCACGCTATGGGCCAACCAGTTTCACCACACCGACGTCAAGCCGCGCGAGGAGTTGCTCAGCGTCCTGAAAGACACGCTGGCAAAAGCCAATATCACCTTGTTCGGTGAACTCGGTTTTGCCAATGCCTATGCGCTGGTGATGCCGCGCCGCAAGGCCGAGGCGCTCGGCATCAAGTCGATTGCCGATCTGGCGTCGCATACATCGACCATGACCATGGCGGCGGACTACGAGTTCTTCTCGCGACCGGAATGGGCCGGATTGCAGAAGGCCTATGGCCTCACGTTCCGCGCGCAGCGCCAGATGCAGCCGGATTTCATGTATGCCGCGGTGGCCTCCGGCGAGGTCGACGTCATCGCCGGCTACACCAGCGACGGGCTGATCGCGAAATACGATCTGGTGGTGCTCGACGATCCCAAACACGCGATCCCGCCCTACGATGCCATCATGCTGCTGGCGCCAAAGCGCGGCAACGATCAGGCGTTACGTGCAGCGCTGCAACCGCTGCTCGGCAAAATCGATATCGCCACCATGCGCGAGGCCAATCTGCGCGCCGCCGGCGGCGATGACGCAAGCTCGCCGGATGTCGTGGCAAGATGGCTGTGGGAGAGGATCGGAACGAAGTAGTAATTCGTTTTACGCCGATCAAACCAAGCTCCGTCATTCCGGGGCGCGAGCAGCGACAGCTGCGAGCGAGCCCGGAATGACGAACTTGGGCATTACACGACACCAACTACAAATTCTTGATCATCCCGGCGTCGATCAGCAGCCGGTTGAAGCGCCTGGCCTCGGCGCCGTCCTTGCAGGCATAGAACACGCCCTTGCAGCGGAGCATGATCTTGCGCTGTTCCTCGAAGGAGGGATCGAGCGGAATGCCGGCGGCTTCCTGGATCACCAACGGCAGATACGGCCCGTCGATGGTATCCATCACCACCGGGCTCTTCACCGGCTCGAAATTGATCGCATCGATCGCGTAATAGGTCGCGTAGTAGCGGGGATCATAGGCCATCAGCTTCTTGCCGACGCCGGCTTCGTCGAGCGCCGGATCGATCACCGAGGGCGAGAATTCCGGCTGATGATCGCCGTAGCGCACGATCAGGAACGGCTGCGCCGGAAACTGTTTCTTCAGTCTGGCGAGAAACGCGCCGTAATTGTCGACGCTCATCGCCTGGCGGCGCAGATACTCATCGACCACCGGCACATTGCCGGGGCTGCGCCACGACGGCGTCAGGTCCGGCCGGAATTTGGTCTCCCATGGAAAATGATTGGCGGCGAGATAGACGAACATGAACAGCGGATTGGCCGGCGGGGCCTCGGCCATCAGCCGCACCGCGGAATCGTAGAAGAAGCTGTCCGGCTCGACGCCCTTGGCGCCCAGATCTTTCGCGTCATAGAAGCGCTGCACGCCGGTAGTGGTCTGGAAATTCCGCGCGCTCATGAAGGCGCCGAACGCCGGATACAGCGAGATCGTGCTGTAACCGCAGCGCCGCAGCGCCAGCGGCAGGCCGCGCTCGACGCGGCCCGATGCGATCCGGGTCACGAAGTAAGAGAACCGCCCGAACGAGCGCGACGACAGTCCGGCCAGCACGTTGTATTCGGTGAACCAGCTCGGCCCGCCATTGCTCTCGGCGAGAAACTTTCGCGCCTTGCCGTCCCAGGAATTGAAGTGGGTGCCATAGCCCTGCGGCGTCTTCACACCCGGCGCCTGACGAATGTCGAACGAGGACTCGTCGTGCACCATGATGATGTTCGGCCGCCGCCCCGCCGGATGGCAGGAATCCACCAGCGGCATTTTCAGCCGCTCGGTGACGACAGCGTCGGATTCCATGAACCCGTAACTGGCGAAGTCGGACACCGCGGTGACGCCGGAGCGGGCGAATTTCGAAAGGTACCCGTCGTCGTAATAGCCGCGCCAGGCCTCGTCCGGCCAGGCGAAGGCATAGCCGACCAGCCCGGCGAGGCAGGCCAGCATGGCGGCCGCGGCCGGCAGCCGACGGATCCGGAACGGGTCGAGCCACCACAGCGCATACATCAACGGCAGCACCACCACGGCGGCGCCGACCGCCGACCAGCGCAGGTTCGGGAAGATCGTGAACAGGAAGGCGGCGGTGTCGCGGTCGATCACCATCAGGTCGACGAAGTTGGCGGTCATCTGCACCACGTCGTGCTTCAGCCGCGACAGCAGCACCAGGATGACGACCAGGGTCAGCGACAGCGCGCCGGACAGTGCCGGGCGGCGCAGCAGCGCGATCCAGAAGAAGTTCAGGATGCCCCAGGCCAGCACGAAGCCGAGCCGCGAGGCGAAATCGGTCTCCGTCTGCAGCATCACCAGCAGCGCACCCAGGTGCGGCGCAGCCACGGCCAGCAGCCGCCAGATGCCCATCGGCGTCGCGGCGGCGGCAGTTGTAGCAGTGGGCACTGGATTGAGCGGGGGCACCATGCGGTACACAACTACGCCGGCATAGCCCGAAACCTTGGCTGGCAGCGGCCAGAAGGCGAACGACGCAGCCGGACACCGCGACGTGTCATAAAAATGTAGTAGAACCTTCATGAACAGGCAATGAACTTGCGAGTCGTCCGGCCCGTTCCGGGGCAATTTGGCGCGGCGAGCGGGGTACCCCAGCCCTAAGCCGGCTTTGCGATCCCGTCGATGAACAGCCCGACGATGGCGTCGGCCATCCGCTCCGCTTCGTCGTCGGCAATCCCCCAACGCGGAAAGTGACCGTCGATCTTCATCCGGGCAAAGCCGTAGACCAGCGCGCGGCCGGCGATTTTGGCCGTCCTGAGATCCGGCGTCCGCAACTGCCCGCGGGCGAAGGCCTCCGACAGCAATCCTTCGGTCATGCCGATGATTTCGTCGTTGTCCTCGGCGAGCTGCCCGGACTGGTCGTGGCTGAAATACTTGCCGCTGGAGATCACCTCGAAATGGGCCGGGTTGCGCATCGCCCAGCGCAGATAGGCGACCCCGAACGCCCGCAGCCGCACCAGGGGATCGGCGGCCGAGGTGGTCGCGATCGCCGCTTCGATCTCGGCGCGGAAGCGCCGCTGCGCCTCCTCCGCCACCGCCATCATCAGCGCCGTGCGGCTAGGAAAATGGCGGAACGGCGCACCCGGCGACACCCCGGCACGACGCGCCGCTTCGCGGACGCTTACCGCCTCGGAGCCGCCCTCCTCGGCCAACTCCAGCGCCGCTTCGATCAGCACGCGCCGCAGGTCGCCATGATGGTAGGCCTTGGGCGGCGACGCGGACCCGCGCGCTGCATTCCGGCGTGGTTTCGCAGCCGAAGGCTTCAGGGCAGCGGATTTGGCGGTTCGAGACTTGACGATTCGAGGCTTGGCGGGTTTGGGCATCGCCTTGTCTAACATCACCCGAACGTGAATGTAAGCACTGCATACACGATTGACGTCTGCACCCCGGATCTATGTAATCAGTGATTACATCAACCTCGGAGACCTGCCATGCAGCCGCGTCATCAAAACTGGTTCGAAGGCTGGCGGCTGGCCGGCGCCCTGACACTGGTCCTCACCGGACTTTGCATCTGGATCGCCGCGATGCGGCAGTTCGAGGTCGAGGGCGTGCGCATGGTGATCCGCTTCACCGCGCGAAGCTCGCTGCTGTTCTTCTGCCTCGCCTTCGCCGCATCCGCTCTGGCGCAACTTTGGCCCGCCGCGGGAACGCGCTGGCTGCGGCGCAACCGGCGCTATCTCGGGCTCACCTTCGCGGCCTCGCACGGCATTCACGCCGTCGCCATCGCCTGCTTCGCCATGATGTCGCCGCCGCTGTTTATGGAAGCCACGTCGCCGGCCTCCTTCATCTTCGGCGGCATCGGCTATGCCTTCATCATCGCAATGGCTGCAACGTCGTTCGACCGCACCGCGACAGCGATCGGTCCACGCGCCTGGCGCATCCTGCACACGTCGGGCGTCTATTATCTCTGGTTTCAGTTCATGGTGAGCTTCGGCATGCGGATTCCGCAAACGTCCAACTATGCCTGGTTCCTGCTGCCGCTACTGGCCGTGATGACATTCAGGATTGCGGCCGTTGTCCAGTCGCGCCGCATGAGAACTCTGAAGACCGAAGCGCAAGCGCACTAACGCATCGTCATTCCGGGCCTGCGCCTCAGCGAATAGGGCAATGCCCTATTCGCGAAGGCGCATCCCGGAACGACAATGATTGAGTTCTCCAAGCCGGAACGCACTAACCACCACCCTTCGGCATCAGCCCAAGCTGCTTGGCGATCATCCGGTCGAGCAGCCGCTTCGGCAACACCCGCATCATCAGCATCCGGAACGGCTCCGGTGAAATCTCATAACGCACGCGCGGACGCGGCAACGTCAGCGCATCATGAACGAGTCCGCCGATCTTCTCCGCAGGAAGCCCACTGTCGGCGAGTTTCATCATGAAGGCGCGCATCCGCTCCAGCGCCGGAAGGAACGGCGACGCGCGATAGGTCGAGATGTCGATCTCCTCGGCCTTGTCCCAGATCGGCGTCTTCACCGCGCCCGGCGCAATCACGACAACGTCAATGCCGAACAGCATGAATTCGCGGCGCAGGCTTTCGGACAGGCCCTCGACGGCATGTTTCGAAGTGCTGTAGGGCGAGATCAGCGGGTTGCCGTTGGTGCCCGACACCGAACTGATCATCACGATCCGGCCGCGCGGCCCCTTCAGCGACGGATCGGCGCCGAGCAGCGGCGCGAAGGCCTTGGTCGCGATCACCGGCCCGATCACATTGACATCCATCTGGCGGCGGAAATCGCCGACCGAGAGGTCGAGCAGCGGCCCGGACACCGCGATGCCGGCGTTGTTGACGAGCCCTGCGAGGGTCTCGCCGTTCAGCGCCGCGCGCACCTCGCCGGCA
This sequence comes from Nitrobacteraceae bacterium AZCC 2146, assembly GCA_036924855.1. Taxonomy (NCBI): domain Bacteria; kingdom Pseudomonadati; phylum Pseudomonadota; class Alphaproteobacteria; order Hyphomicrobiales; family Nitrobacteraceae; species Nitrobacteraceae bacterium AZCC 2146. The sequence continues at coordinate 6,646,673 of JBAGRP010000001.1, read as the reverse complement.
GCCGCCAGCACCGCGGGCTCGTCAGTGACATCGAATACGAGCGGAACAAAATTCGCGCCGAACTCCGCCTGCAGCCGGTCGGCGTCGGCCTGCTTGCGCACGCTGCCGAACACGCGAAAGCCGTGGCCGAGCAAGACCTTCGCGCTGGCATGGCCGATGCCGGTCGAGGTGCCGGTGATGACGATGGATCGCATGATGAGGCCCTGCTTTGCGTTCGCCGATACTATCACATGAAAACGGGACCGCGTCGCCGCGGTCCCGTTTTTGAATAGTATAGAGCGTGAATCTCATGTCCCGGACGCGGTGCAGCGTTCTTCACGCTGCTCCGCAGATCCGGGACCCACCGCGCTTAAACCGTCGGCCCCGGATCAGCAGCGCACCACGCCGCAAAGGCGGTGCGCTGCACTGCATCCGGGCACGATGTCCGCTAGCTTAGTTCTTCGTCTTGTCGACCAATGCGCCCTTCTTGATCCACGGCATCATGTCGCGCAGCTTGGCGCCGACGTCCTCGATCGGATGC